>NZ_LT606948.1:645877-968816 GCF_900095185.1 Polynucleobacter necessarius
TTTTGCCGCAGTATCGCGTTTGGGTGGTTGCCATTTCCTTGGTGGTTTGCTTCTCTACTTGGTATGTTATCTAAAGAACTAAGATGGGCGCTGACTTGCGCGCTGGAACAGAAAATCCTAAATTACTTCAAGCTTTTGGTATCAACGTGCCGTTGATGATTTCTTTGGCTCACGCCTATGGTATCGGTTTGGCAGTTTTTGCGGGTGTTCTAGCAGCTCCTATTTTCCAAGTAAACCCATTAATTGGTTCCAACTTGATTATTGTTGTGTTTGCGGTGGTAGTTATTGGTGGTATGGGTCGATCATGGGCGCCATTTTGACTGGTTTGGGTTTGGGCTTAATTGAGGGTCTCACTAAGGTCTTTTATCCAGAAGCCTCCGACGTAGTGATTTTTGTGACCATGGCAATGGTTTTATTGATTCGTCCTGCTGGACTATGCGGGCAGGAGAAATAAATGTGAATCCAAAAACAAAATTACTTTACGTCATCTTGGTTTTGATAGGGCTACTATTATCTTTCCAGGACTTCATCTATCTTGTTTTTGCAATGAAGGTTTTGTGTTTTGCTTTATTTGCTTGCGCATTTAATTTGTTGCTTGGATTCACGGGCTTATTGTCTTTTGGTCACGCCGCGTTTTTTGGTAAAATCTCTTATATCACCGTCTACTTTTTTAAAGTAGCGGATTTCACGCCCGAGATAGGGATCATTCTGGGGGGTTGTAGGGTCGGGGGTTTTGGGTTTTTTGATTGGTTCCCTTACTATTCGCAGGCAAGGTATGTATTTTGCGATGCTAATTTTAGCTCTCTCGCAAATGATTTGCTTTTTAGCGGTGCAGTTACCTTATACCGGCGGCGAAGATAGCATTCAGGGCGGTACCTCGCGGGATGCTATTCAGCTTTGCTGTCATCATGCGCGCAGTTCGCTCACCGTTTTGTCAAGTTCTGAAAGCAATGCGTGAGAATGAGCTCTGTGCTATTTCTTTTGGATATGACGTCGACCGTTTCAAGCTGATGTCTTTTATCATTTCTGCCGCCCTTTCAGGGCTAGCCGGATCTATGAAGTCTCTTGTATTTCAGTTGGCCACATTAACCGATGTTCGCTGGCACATGTCAGGCGAGGTAGTGCTGATGACCTTATTTGGCGGAATGGGAACCATTCTTGGTCCTGTCGTTGGTGTGTAGGCATTGGAGTTGGCCTCTGCGTTTGGCAATGACCTGTTTTGCTGGGCTTGTTGATACGGTGGCTGGTGGAGGAGGTTTAATTCAGGTTCCTGCTTTATTTGTTGTGTATCCTGAAGCGTCCCCTGCAACATTGCTTTCTACCAATAAGGTTTCTGCCATTGGCGGAACCTTAAACACTGCAAGAAAATACTTGCGCCATGTTTCTTTGCCATGGGCAATTGTGTTGCCAACAATTGCGGCTGGTTTTGTAGGATCTCTGTTGGGTGCAAATGCGGTTAGCCCTTTCCCTGCGGAGCCTTTACGTAAGGCGCTCCCGTTCCTATTATTGTGTTTATTAATGTATACATGGTTCCAGCCGTCGTTTGGTCAAGCTCATGCTCCGAAAGGTTTCGGGTAGATCCAGCGGCTTCAAGGCGTAGCGCTAGGTTTGATTATTGGTTTTTATGATGGTTTTTTTGGTCCGGATATCGGAAGCTTTTTGCTATTTGATTTCTTACATGCGTCTGCAGCCACAAAGCTCGTAAATGTGGTTACCAATCTAGCGGCAATTTTGATGTTGGCTAGCCTTGGGCAAATTAATTGGCCTCTTGGTTTTGCAGTGATGATTGCAAATATTGCAGGTAGCCAATTTGGAAGTCGCTTAGCAATTAAACATGGCAGCACTTTTTTTAGGAAGATATTCCTCGTGATTGTGAGTGTATTAATTTTGAAGTCCGCCTGGAATGCCTATTTTATTAATTAAAACAAATACTTAGAAAATTAACCTCGATTTTTTAAGAATTTTGGCGTTTTTTGTTTCACGTGAAACAAACAAAATGCTATGATCATCGCCCTATCTGGGGCAAATCATGCATTATTCCAAAAGTTTCGATGTTATTGTTGTTGGCGGTGGTCATGCCGGAACCGAGGCCGCTCTCGCTTCTGCGCGCATGGGTTGCGACACGTTGCTGATCACGCACAGCATTGAAAATCTTGGCGCCATGAGCTGCAACCCTTCGATTGGTGGAATTGGTAAGGGGCATTTAGTTAAGGAAATTGATGCTATGGGCGGGGCCATGGCAGCCGCAACGGATGAGGCTGGAATCCAGTTTCGAATCCTCAACTCTAGCAAGGGCCCAGCTGTTCGTGCAACTCGTGCGCAAGGTGATCGAGTGCTTTATAAGGCTGCAATTCGTCGCCGCTTGGAAAACCAACCCAATCTAAGCCTTTTCCAGGCCGCAGTTGATGAGCTATTGGTCAAAGGCGACGAAGTCCAAGGCGTTCTTACTCAAATGGGCTTGGAATTTATGGCCAAACAAGTGGTTTTAACGGCGGGAACATTCTTGGATGGCAAGATTCATGTTGGTTTAAACAATTATGCCGGGGGTCGCGCCGGTGATCCTGCAGCAATCTCCTTGTCTGCGAGGCTGAAAGAGCTAAAACTTCTGCAGGGCAGGCTCAAAACTGGCACCCCACCCCGAATTGATGGAAGAACAATTAATTTTTCAGCCATGCTTGAGCAGCCGGGAGATTTGGATCCAGTGCCCGTATTTTCTTATTTGGGACGCCCAGAGCAGCACCCAAGACAGGTATCCTGTTGGATTTCTCATACTAACGAGCAAACTCACGACATTATTCGGGGCGGTTTAGACCGTTCACCTATGTATACCGGCGTAATTGAAGGGATTGGACCACGCTACTGCCCCTCTATTGAAGATAAGATTCACCGTTTTGCTTCCAAAAATAGCCACCAAATCTTTTTGGAGCCCGAGGGCTTAACGACAAATGAGTTTTATCCCAACGGAATTTCTACTAGCCTGCCTTTTGATGTTCAGTTGGAGCTGGTCCGCAGTATTCGTGGTATGGAGTCTGCGGTTATAGTTCGCCCTGGTTACGCGATTGAGTACGACTTCTTCGATCCGCGCCAATTGCGGCATAGTCTTGAAACTAAGGCGATTAGCGGTTTGTATTTTGCTGGCCAGATTAATGGCACAACAGGTTATGAAGAGGCGGCAGCACAAGGCATGCTGGCTGGAATTAACGCTGGTTTGGCCTCCAAAGGCAAGGAACCTTGGTTGCCTAAGCGTAGCGAGTCTTACATTGGTGTTTTGGTAGATGACTTGATGACCCGTGGGGTTCAAGAGCCTTATCGTATATTTACAAGTCGTGCTGAATACCGTTTAAGCCTTAGGGAAGACAACGCGGATATGCGTTTAACTACGATTGGTCGCCAACTTGGTTTAGTGGATGATTATCGTTGGGAGATGTTCTGTAGAAAACAAGAGGCTGTTTCACGTGAAACAGCTCGCTTGCAAGAGATTTGGATTGGCCCAAAACATGAGGCGGCGCCTTTGGTTTCGAAGTTTTTAGGCCAAGACTTATCTCACGAATGCAGTTTGACAGAGCTATTGAGGCGACCGGGGGTTACTTACGAGGCAATCACTGATTTGGGTAATGATATGTGGGCGGCGCCAGAGTCGCTGGACGAGGATCTTGGTTTAGCGGCGCAAATAAGCGATCAAGTTGAGATTTCCATCAAATATCAAGGATATATTGATCGTCAGGCAGTTGAAATTGCGCGTCAAGAACATAACGAAACATTTCCCATTCCAGAATCACTTGATTACTCGCAGGTTCTTGGTTTATCAAAAGAGGTTCAGCAAAAGCTGAATTTGCATAAGCCCAAAACATTAGGACAAGCAGGCCGCATTTCAGGTGTAACGCCTGCCGCACTCTCGCTTCTTTTGGTGCATCTTAAAAAAGGTTTGGGCCGCACCCAAGAAACCCATGAGTGAGGGTTTGCTTGCGCTGGGAATACAAGCGCTTGGCCTGGATTTAAGTTCAGTCAATCTTGCTGATTTAGAGTTATTTTTGCAAGAAATGGGGCGCTGGAATCAGGGCCATAATCACACTACAAGTGAGAACGAGAAGGAATCAATAATATTGTATCTTATTGATTATATTGCAGTTTTACCAGTTCTAAGACGTTGTTTAAAGGACCCCTCCCCTAGGATTGCAGATCTTGGTTCGGGTGGTGGGTTGCCAGCAATCCCGATTGCAATTGTTCAGCCAGGGTGGCGCATTTTTTTGATTGAAGCCATTCGGAAAAAGACCGCATTTTTACAGCATGTGCGCGGAAAATTAAAACTTAATTAAAGAGGCCAAAGAGGCTTATGAAACACTGACTGATCCCAATAAACGAGCTGCTTATGATCAGTAACACATTGAAGTGTTGTGTGAGAGAGTAGAAGATGTTGCGGTGCAGTAAACTGGTCAATTTGATGCGGTGATTTCTCGCGCATTTACGAAGCTCGCGCGTTTTTTTAGACTTGTCATTGCCCTTTCTGAAGCCTGATGGCCTTGGTATTTGCCATGAAAGCCAAGCGCGCTGATGATGAAATGAAAGATGTGTGCATGGGTGATGGGCGCTTAGTTGCTGATGAATCTCTGCATATCCCAACTTGAGCAGTGGCGAGAGGACTTGTGGTGTTGACCCCCGTGAGAAAATCCCCTCTTTCCTCTCAAGCAAATTCAATAGAAGCCATGGCAAAAATTTTCTGCATCGCAAATCAAAAAGGTGGCGTTGGCAAGACCACTACCGCTGTTAATTTGGCCGCAGGCTTGGCTGGATTGCAACAGCGAGTTTTGTTGGTTGATTTAGATCCGCAAGGTAATGCAACCATGGGATCTGGCATAGAGAAATCCGATTTAAGTATTGGCGTATATCACGTCTTAATTGGTATGGCGACAGTCAAGGAATGCGCGCAACGCTGTGAAAGTTCGGGTTATGACGTATTGCCGGCTAATCGTGATTTGGCGGGAGCTGAGATCGAGTTGGTGGATTTAGATTGGCGTGCAGTTCGCTTGAAAGATGCACTCGCACAAGTTGCAAATGATTACGACTTTATTTTGATTGATTGTCCGCCAGCATTGGCATTGCTGACGCTCAACGGATTGTGTGCTGCTAACGGAGTCATCGTTCCAATGCAATGTGAATATTTTGCATTGGAAGGTTTGTCTGATTTAGTGAATACGATTAAGCAAGTGCATGCAAATTTGAACCCCGATTTAGTGATCATTGGTCTTCTGCGCGTTATGTTTGATGCACGCATGACATTGCAACAACAAGTCTCTGATCAGTTACTAGAGCACTTCGGCGACAAGGTTTTCAAGACCATTATTCCGCGCAATGTAAGGCTAGCCGAGGCGCCCTCTTATGGGCTTCCTGGTGTTGCATTTGATAAGACATCTCGCGGCGCAAAAGCTTACCTAGAATTTGGTGCAGAGATGGTTGAGCGTATGAAAGAGATAAGATGGTTGCCATAAAGAAAAAAAGTTTGGGTAGAGGTCTTGAAGCTTTGCTCGGAGCAAAAACTCAAGCAACAAGTTCCTCTGCTGAAATCAATCGTTTGCCGCTCACGGCTTTGCAAGCGGGCAAATATCAACCACGTCAAAAAATGGAAGCGGGCGCTTTGCAGGAGCTAGCAGAAAGTATTCGTGAACAAGGTGTGATGCAGCCTTTGTTGGTGCGGTTGGTGGCGCTAGGTAAATATGAAATTATTGCGGGTGAAAGACGTTTTCGTGCGGCTACTATCGCTGGCTTAAAAGAAGTGCCTGTATTGGTTTCCGGTGCAGATGATCAAGCTGCGGCAGCAATGGTGTTAGTTGAAAATATGCAGAGAGAGGACTTAAATCCCCTTGAAGAATCCCAAGGTTTAGCAAGACTTATTGAGGAGTTTGGCTGTACTCATGAGCAGGCTGCTAAAGCTGTCGGCAAATCCCGTAGTGCAATTACCAATTTATTGCGCTTGGCACAATTAGCAAAACCAGTTCAGTCCATGTTGCTGGCGGGCGATATTGATATGGGGCATGCTCGTGCTCTTTTGCCTCTGCCTGGGGCTAGTCAGGTGGCCTTGGCCCAAAGAATCTCTGCTCAGGGTTTGTCGGTTCGCGAAGCAGAGAGAATAACGGCTGCTTTGGTAATTGCCGGCGGTCAAATAAGGGATCAAAAAGTTAAAAATAAGTCGGGACCCGCTACTCCAAGTAGCGATCCCGATATGCAACGTTTAACGCAAGAAATCGCTGATTTAATAGGTTTAAGCACTGAATTTAAGCTTAAAGGCAAAGGCGGAGAGCTCAGAATTCGTTTTAGCCAATTTGATGAACTTGATTCTTTATTAAAAAAGTTGGGTATTGGCTTTGCATAAGAAGAGTTTCATTAGGCCGAATGAATGGGACGACCAAGAGGATGACTCCTATAAGCCCCTTAGCAAAACTGAGATGGACATATTGCGAAAGGCAAAGCCAAGAAGCTTGGCCACCGTTAATGGTTGGCAAATTATTGCAAGTCAGGTGGTGCTTACCCTGATTATTGCTTGCTTTTGTTATATTTTTTTTGAACTACCAGAAAGAGTCGTTTATACTTATTCGGCTTTAGTTGGCGGTTTCATTGGTTTTTTGCCATCGGCGCTGTTTCTAGTGCGTTTAGAGGCTGCAAAAAAGAATGTCAAATCAAGTCCTGGCGGATTGTTAGCAGCAGTAGTTTCTGGCGAATTTTTAAAAATTCTAGCAACTATTTTCCTGTTTATTGGTTTTGCACTAAAGCAGCCTGATTTGAAATGGATTCCATTGCTTGTCACTTATTTAGCTACGCTCAAATGTTACTTGTTGGTGTGGCTTTGGAATTAACAAGCGATAAATATTGATAAGGGACAAGTTTAGAGATGTCTAGCGAAGTCAACGCAGCAGCAGGAATGGCTCAGCATGTAGCTACCGAACCGCTTACGCCCACTGCTTATATTGCTGAGCACTTACAAAATCTTAATAATGTTGGTGGACCTCAGCCTTCCATTATTGATTTCAGTGTTATAAATTTAGACACAATGTTGTGGACTAGCCTTATGGGCTTGTTGACTGTATTTTTGCTGGTAATTGCTGCTCGTAGAGCTACCCCAGGAGTTCCAGGCCGCTTTCAGTGTTTGGTTGAAATGCTTGTTGAGATGGTTGAAACCCAATCTAAGGGAATTGTCCAAGGTGATCGTAGCTATATCACCCCTTTAGCCCTCTTGGTATTTTGCTGGATCATTCTTTTAAATACTTTGGACCTTGTGCCAGTTGACTGGGTCTATGGCGTGAACCAATTTATTGGTGGCTTTGGTGTTCATGTGCCACATCACAAGATTGTGCCGACTACAGACCTAAATGCCACTCTTGGCCTTTCTTTCTCTGTACTCCTATTGGTTTTCTTTTACAGCTTCAAGGTAAAAGGTGTCGGTGGATTCATGCATGAAATGATTTCCGCACCATTTGGAGCGAAATGGTATCTCATGCCATTTAACCTTATCCTAAATATCATTGAATATATTGCCAAGGGCGTTTCTTTGGGAATGCGACTTTTTGGCAACATGTATGCGGGCGAATTGATCTTTTTGCTGCTTGCCTTGTTGGGAAGTATGTGGACCTTCAATTTAGATCTCTACATGCTCGGCTTCGTTGGTAACGTAATCGCCGGTTCTGCTTGGGCAATCTTCCATATTTTAGTCATTTTGTTGCAAGCTTTTATTTTTATGATGTTGACCTTGGTATACATTGGCCAAGCTCATAGTTACCATTAACCCTTTTATTTTTAACCTCACCTTCAAGACTTAGGAGTAAACATGCAAGCATTCTTAGCCAACATTCAAGGACTAACCGCTATCGGTATCGGCCTCATCATCGGCCTCGGCGCTTTAGGAGCCTGTTTGGGCATTGGCCTAATGGGTGGTAAGTTCATTGAGGGCGCTGCCCGTCAACCAGAACTTATCAATGAATTGCAAACCAAAATGTTCCTTTTGGCAGGTTTGATCGACGCTGCGTTTTTGATCGGCGTTGGTGTT
This sequence comes from Polynucleobacter necessarius, assembly GCF_900095185.1. Taxonomy (NCBI): domain Bacteria; kingdom Pseudomonadati; phylum Pseudomonadota; class Betaproteobacteria; order Burkholderiales; family Burkholderiaceae; genus Polynucleobacter; species Polynucleobacter necessarius. The sequence goes on from NZ_LT606948.1 coordinate 653,913, forward strand.
GCAATGTTGTTTGCTTTCGCAAACCCACTGCTCGCAGTTATTAAGTAATTGTTTTGGCGTGGATGACCAACAAGTCATCCAATTGTTCTCAACAATACTGAAAGGAATATCGTGAATCTGAACGCAACCCTATTCGCGCAAATGATCGTCTTTTTTGTCTTATGGTGGGTTGTTGCACGTTTTGTGTGGCCTCCATTAGTAATGGCATTAGACGAACGTTCAACCAAAATTGCTGACGGTTTGGCTGCGGCTGAGCGTGGCAAAGAAGAATTAGCACGCGCAAATAACGAGGCTGAGCAAGAGCTTTTAAGGGTACGTCAAGAAGGTCTTCAGCGTGTTGCTGAAGCCGAGAAACGTGCGCAAATGTCTGCAGATGAAATTCGTGCGAATGCACAAGCAGAAGCCGCACGCATTATCGCTCAAGCAAAAGAAGACGCTGATCAGCAAGTTACTCGCGCTCGCGAAGTACTGCGTGCAGAAGTTGCTGTTCTAGCTGTGAAAGGTGCAGAGCAAATTTTGCGTCGTGAGGTTGACGCAAAAGCCCACGGTGCTTTGCTTGATCAACTTAAGGCAGAGCTTTGATATGGCTGAGTTAGCCACAATTGCGCGTCCTTATGCTGAAGCACTTTTTCAAAGTGTTAAGCCTACTGAGCTTGCTGCCATATTGGAGCAGTTAAATGAATTGGCCCAGCTTGCTGTGCTGCCGGAAGTTGCTGGATTATCTAATAATCCAAAGGTTTCCGCTGATGACTTGACCAAGCTTCTGTCTCGCATGGTGAAGACTAAGTTGGATGGTAAAGTCACGAGCTTTTTGAGTCTTGTGAATCAAAGACATCGTCTTGCGGCCATCCCTGAAATTGCAAGTCAATTCGAATCGATGAAAAACAAACGTGAAGGTGCAGCAGACGTGATGATTACAAGCGCATTCCCAATAGAGGGAAGTGCTCTAAATGATTTGTTGTCAGGTTTGAAGAAGCGCTTTGGGTGTAAAGATTTGCGCCCAACTATTCAGATTGATCCAGCATTGATTGGCGGTGTTCGCATTCAAGTTGGTGACGAGGTAATGGATAGTTCTGTAAAGGCACGGTTAGCTCAAATGCAAGCAAGCCTTGGCGCATAAGTTATCCCTATGAAGAACATACGACATAAGACCCAGGAGTCAGTAATGCAACTCAACCCTTCCGAGATCAGCGAGCTGATCAAAAGCCGAATTAGCGAAATGGGTGTTGACACCCAGTCTCGTAACGAAGGCACTGTAATTTCAGTGACCGATGGTATTTGCCGCGTACATGGCTTGTCAGGTGTTATGCAGGGCGAAATGTTGGAGTTTCCAAACAACACTATCGGCCTCGCATTAAACCTTGAGCGTGATTCTGTGGGTGCCGTAGTCTTGGGTGAGTATACTCACATTAAAGAAGGCGACTTAGTGAAATGTACGGGCCGTATTTTGGAGGTTCCAGTTGGTCCGGAGTTGCTAGGTCGCGTTGTTAACGCGCTCGGTCAGCCAATTGATGGCAAAGGCCTAATCAACACCAAGTTAACGGACTTTATTGAAAAAGTTGCTCCTGGCGTTATCGCACGTCAATCTGTTAGCCAGCCAGTGCAAACTGGCTTGAAGGCGATTGATGCGATGGTTCCAATTGGCCGTGGTCAGCGTGAGTTGATCATTGGTGACCGCCAAACAGGTAAGACTGCAGTTGCAGTTGACGCGATCATTAACCAAAAAGGTAAAGGCGTTTATTGCGTTTACGTAGCGATTGGTCAAAAGGCTTCTACTATTGCCAACGTTGTTCGCAAGCTAACTGAATTGGGTGCGATGGAGTACACCGTTGTTGTTGCAGCGAGTGCTTCTGAGTCAGCAGCGATGCAGTACCTTTCTGCATATGCGGGTTGCACAATGGGCGAATACTTCCGCGATCATGGCGAAGATGCTTTAATTGTTTACGATGATTTGACTAAACAAGCGGTTGCTTATCGTCAAATCTCCTTGTTGCTCCGCCGCCCACCAGGCCGCGAAGCTTATCCTGGCGACGTGTTCTACCTCCACTCACGCTTGCTTGAGCGCGCAGCACGTGTAAATGCCGAGTACGTAGAGAAGTTCACTAATGGCGCAGTAAAAGGTAAGACTGGATCTTTAACCGCATTACCTATTATCGAAACTCAAGCCGGTGACGTTTCTGCATTCGTTCCAACTAACGTAATTTCGATCACTGACGGACAGATTTTCTTGGACACCGATTTGTTCAATGCCGGTATTCGTCCGGCGATTAACGCCGGTATTTCTGTATCGCGCGTTGGTGGTGCAGCACAAACTAAAGCAATTAAGAAGTTGTCTGGTGGTATCCGTACCGACTTAGCTCAATACCGTGAATTGGCAGCATTTGCCCAGTTCGCATCTGATCTTGACGAAGCAACCCGCAAGCAGCTCGAGCGCGGTCGTCGCGTTACTGAATTGTGTAAGCAAGCTCAATACAAGCCACTCCAAGTTTGGGAAATGGCGGCTTCACTCTATGCTGTTAATAATGGCTTCTTTGATGATCTCGAAGTTAAAAATGTATTGCCCTTTGAAAAAGGTTTGCAAGATCATTTGAAATCTAAATACACGGATTTAGTTGCACGTATTGAAGAAACTAAAGACTGGAGCAAAGAGGACGAGGCTGCCTTGCGCGCCGCTATTGAGGATTACAAGTGTTTTGCCTCTTTCTAAGAAGGCTCGCATAAAGCATGGCAAGCACAAAAGAAATACGATTTAAGATCAAGAGCGTGCAAAACACGCGCAAGATCACGAAGGCAATGGAGATGGTCGCCGCATCCAAGATGCGGCGCGCCCAAGAGCGTATGCGTAATGCGCGCCCATATGCCGAAAAAATTCGTGAGATTGTTGCCAATCTTTCTAAAGCAAATCCTGAGTTTCGCCCTGCTTACATGGCGACTCGTGAAGTTAAGAAGGTTGGCACGATTTTGGTTACTGCAGATAAAGGCTTATGCGGCGGTTTAAATACCAACGTCTTGCGTTTGATTGCTAACCAAGTGCGTGATTTGCAGGCAAAAAATATCGATATTGCGTATACAGCAATCGGTTCAAAAGGCCTGCAATTTTTGAATCGCTCAAAAGCAAAACTCATTTCTCAAACAATCCAAATCGGCGACACGCCTCATCTGGATATTTTGATTGGTGCCATCACCGCTCAATTAGAAGCGTTTGAGCGTGGCGAGATTGATGCTGTTTATTTAGCTTACACCCGCTTTGTAAATGCAATGAAACAAGAGCCTGTTTTAGAAAAGCTTTTGCCTTTGGAGGTAGCCGATCTGACTCCTGAAGACAAGACAGACCCATCTTGGGATTACATCTACGAGCCTGACGCTGAGTCCATTCTGGATGGCTTATTAAAGCGTTATGTGGAAGCAATGATTTATCAAGCAGTTGCTGAAAATATGGCTTCTGAGCAGTCTGCACGCATGGTCTCCATGAAGGCTGCTTCAGACAATGCGAAGAATGTTATTGGCGAATTGCAATTGGATTACAACAAAACACGACAAGCTGCTATTACTAAAGAGCTTTCAGAAATTGTTGGCGGAGCGGCTGCAGTTTAAGCAGTCAGCGTTTAGGAATACGAAAGAATTCAGGAATTAAAAGCGGAGAAATGCGATGAGTAACGGAAATATCGTGCAATGTATCGGTCCAGTGGTGGACATTCAGTTCCCACGTGACAAAATGCCAAAAATTTATGATGCGTTGGTATTAGTTGATAGCGGCGAAAAATCATTTGCTGAAAAAGGCTTGACCCTTGAAGTTCAGCAACAAATTGGCGACGGTGTGGTTCGCGCGATTGCCATGGGTGCTAGCGATGGCTTGCGTCGTGGTATGGAAGTGAAATCTACTGGTATGCCAATTTCTGTTCCTGTAGGTCCTGCAACTTTGGGCCGCATCATGGACGTTTTGGGTCGTCCTATCGATGATGCTGGTCCGATTGCTACTGAAGAGCGTCGCGCTATTCACCAGCCAGCTCCAAAATTTGATGAACTCTCTCCTTCTGTGGACTTGTTAGAGACCGGTATTAAGGTTGTTGACTTAGTTTGCCCGTTTGCTAAGGGCGGTAAGATTGGTTTGTTCGGTGGTGCGGGTGTTGGTAAGACCGTGAACATGATGGAATTGATTAACAACATCGCTAAACAGCACTCAGGTTTGTCAGTGTTTGCCGGCGTTGGTGAGCGTACTCGTGAAGGTAATGACTTCTATCACGAGATGAAAGAATCTAACGTTATCGACAAAGTGGCGATGGTATTTGGTCAGATGAATGAACCTCCTGGCAACCGTTTGCGTGTTGCGTTGACAGGTTTGACAATGGCTGAAGCATTCCGTGACGAAGGCCGTGACATTTTGTTCTTCGTTGACAATATCTACCGTTACACATTGGCCGGTACTGAAGTTTCGGCGTTGCTCGGTCGTATGCCTTCTGCTGTGGGTTACCAGCCTACTTTGGCTGAAGAGATGGGTAAATTGCAAGAGCGTATTACGTCTACTAAGACTGGATCCGTTACATCTATTCAGGCCGTTTACGTTCCTGCGGATGACTTGACCGATCCGTCACCAGCCACAACCTTCTTGCACTTAGACTCCACCGTTGTGTTGTCACGTGATATTGCTGCATTGGGTATTTACCCAGCGGTTGATCCATTGGACTCAACCAGTCGTCAGCTGGATCCACAAGTTGTTGGCCAAGAGCATTATGAAGTAGCTCGCGACGTACAAATGACGTTGCAACGCTACAAAGAATTGCGCGACATTATTGCGATTTTGGGTATGGATGAATTGTCACCAGAAGATAAATTAGCCGTATCACGCGCTCGTAAGATTCAGCGTTTCTTGTCCCAGCCTTTCCACGTTGCCGAAGTGTTTACTGGTTCACCAGGCAAATACGTTCCATTGAAAAAAACTATCCGTGGTTTTAAAATGATCTGCAGTGGCGAATTAGATCACTTGCCTGAGCAAGCGTTCTATATGGTGGGCTCAATTGATGAAGCCATTGAGAAAGCTAAGAAGCTTTAATCGAACTCATCTAGGGAAGTTATGTCAACCATACGCGTAGATGTAGTAAGTGCTGAGCAATCTATTTTCAGCGGTGAAGCCAAGTTTGTTGTGCTTCCCGGTGAAACTGGTGAGCTCGGTATTTTGCATGGCCACACTCCTTTGATTACACGCATTCGTCCAGGATCGGTGCGCATTGAAAAAACGGATGGGGACGAAGAATTTGTATTCGTAGCAGGTGGCTATTTAGAGGTTCAACCAGATTACGTAACTGTCTTAGCAGATACAGCGATTCGTGGCCATGATCTTGATGAAGCAAAAGCATTAGAGGCAAAGAAGCGCGCGGAAGAGGCAATGCAAAACCGTGGCACTGACTTTGACTTGGCTTTGGCTCAGTCTGAGTTTGCTATGGCAGCTGCTCAACTTGCTGCCATTGCTCGTTTCCGCCGTAAAAAATAATTACCGGTTATCTCCTTGTTGTTAAACGATCGGTTTCTAAAAGCCTGCCTGGGTGAAGCGATTGATCAAACATCGCTTTGGCTCATGCGTCAAGCCGGTCGATACCTCCCTGAATACAATGCGACCCGCGCCAAAGCTGGAAGCTTTTTGGGACTCGCAACCAATCCAGCATATGCCACCGAAGTAACTCTACAGCCACTGGATCGCTATCCCTTGGATGCAGTTATATTGTTTTCCGATATTTTGACTGTTCCCGATGCTATGGGATTGGGTCTGAAATTTGCTGCAGGCGAAGGCCCAACTTTTGAGCATCCCCTTCGTACTGAAGGGGCGGTCAAAAAGCTGCGCGTGGCAAACATGGATGAGTTGAAATATGTTTTTGATGCTGTTTCTCAAATTCGCAAAGCGCTGATTCAAGATGGTAAACAGCGTGTTCCGTTGATTGGTTTTTCTGGAAGCCCGTGGACTTTGGCTTGCTACATGATTGATGGTTCTAGCGCTGATGAATTTCGCCATGCTAAAACCATGATGTTTAGCCGCCCAGATTTGATGCAACATATTTTAGATGTAAATGCGCAGTCAGTTGCAGCCTATCTTACCGAGCAAGTTAAAGCAGGCGCACAAGCATTAATGATTTTTGATACCTGGGGTGGAATGCTGCCTGATGGTTGGTATCAAACAATATCTTTGGCAGCAATACAAAAAGTAATTGCTCTTTTGCCGCGTGAACACGAGGGAAGAAAAATTCCTGTCATTATGTTCACCAAGGGCGGCGCAATTTGGTTAAATGACATGGCTCAAGTTGGAGCTGATGTAATTGCTCTTGACTGGACAATGTCACTTAGTCGGGCCAGAAAACAATTGTTGGGCATCAACAAGCCTTTGGCATTGCAAGGCAATTTAGACCCTCTCATTCTGTTTTCAGAGCCTAAGCAAATAGCGGCACAGGCAAATCTTATCCTCGAGGATTTAGCAAGCGCTCCAACTCTTAAGGCCGGTTTACATCCTTTGGACGGCCATGTTTTTAATTTAGGCCACGGTATTTCTCAATTCACCCCACCCGAGAGCGTTACTGCTCTTGCGGAAGCTGTTATTAATCGCTCAAGGTTACTAAGAGCAAAGTCATAAGCCTGAGTGATTGTTAACTTTCCATTGAAGTTTTGAATGAAAGTTATACACAGGTAGCGACAAACTTCAATATTCAGGGAGATTCCGATTAATGATGAAAATTTACTTTCGCATTTGTTTGTAAAGCATTGATTAATAAATAAAATAAGTAACAAGCTTTAAAAGGGTATAAAAACAAAAAACTGATAAATTAGCTTCTAAATCAGAAATCTTCGATGATATCCACAGACTTATCCACAAGATAAAAAGAAATTTGAAGTGATACATGTCCCTTGCCATCGTTGTCCAAGTAGTCGTTGATAGACCCCTAGCCCAGGGCTTCGAATACCTGTGGGACAAGGAGGCTCTTGGTGACGCTCCAGCAGTGGGGGGGATAGTTGAGGTTCCTTTCGGACGAAGCTTATTGGTTGGTTTGGTAATTAAAGTAAGCGCTCACTCTGATTTTGAAATAGATAAATTAAAGTATGTTACTAGACGCGCGCCATTAGACCCGCTTGACCCAGCTGTTTTACGCCTGATGAACTTTGCAAGCCAGTATTACGTCCATGCGCTTGGGGAAACCATCATCCCTACCATTCCGCAGATGTGGAAAAAACCAAATGACTGGGAAAAGATCCCTAAAAAATTAGCGGTTGAGCAAGAAAAGAAAAGGAAAAAAAATAACTCAGAATTTAGCGAGAGTCGTATTGAAGAATATCAGCTGAATATCTGTCAAAAAAATGCTCTCAAACAATTGCGCCCATGTTCGAAAAATGAATTCAAAGTCATTCTCTTGCAGGGGCAAACAGGCAGTGGAAAAACAGCGGTATTTTTGAATTGGTTAAGTGACGTTTTGCAGGACCCAAGCTCGCAAGTCTTGCTGCTAGTTCCGGAAATAAATTTAACGCCTCAGCTAGAGCGTAGAGTATGCACATATTTTCCTGACAAGAAAATGGCCGTACTTCATAGTGGAATTAGCGAAAAAGTAAGAGGCATTGCCTGGCATGATTCTATGGTCGGTAAGGCACAAATTATTTTAGGAACGCGTTTAGCTGCATTGACACCAATACCAAATTTAAAGGCGATTGTTGTAGATGAGGAGCATGACGTTTCTTATAAGCAGCAAGTTGGTATTCGCTACTCAGCACGCGATCTCGCTATTTGGCGCGCTCACGATCTTAAGATTCCAATCCTATTGGCGTCAGCAACACCTTCGCTTGAAACCTGGGTGGCTGCTAGGGGTGGCCGCTATGAATATATACGTCTAGACCAGCGGGCACAAGGTGCAAGTTTGCCTAAGGTGTATTTGATAAATACACGTGATCCGCAATCTCAATTTAGTCCAAGCGATGCCGATAATCCTAAAACTAAAAGCCTGCTTACTAAAACTTTAGCTAATGCAGTGAGTCAGAATTTGGAAGCGAAGCAGCAAAGCTTAATACTGATCAATCGACGCGGTTACGCACCAGTATTCAGTTGTGGAGCTTGTTCATGGTTATCCAGATGCGAGCAATGTAGTTCATATATGGTGGTTCATAAGGCGGGCGCCTTTGGTCGTAACTCGGTCATGAGTTGTCATCACTGTGGCTTGGTAAAGAATGTCGTCAGCCATTGTCCTGATTGTGGAAATGCAGATCTAAAAACTTTGGGGCAAGGAACTCAGAGAATTGAAGACTCTATTGAGGAGATGTGGCCTACAGCAAGAATATTAAGAGTGGATGCTGATTCAAGTCGCAAGAGTAAGGGGGCGGAAGAACTTTTTCAGAGGATACATGAAGGTACTGTGGATATAGTGGTCGGTACTCAAATGATTGCAAAAGGTCATGACTACCAGAACATTGGGTTGGTGGCTATATTAGATGCAGACAACAGATTGTTCTCTCAAGACTTCAGGGCTGCAGAAAGATTATTTGCACAATTGGTCCAGGTTGCTGGACGCGCTGGACGCTCAAATAAAGATGGTGAAACGGGCGGCGCAATATATATTGAGACACAGTTCCCTGATGCAGCCGTTTTTCAGTACTTATTAACACATGATGTAGATGGATTTTTATCTTTTACTGCACACGAAAGAAAAGAAGCGGGGCTTCCCCCTTTTACCTATCAAGCGCTTATCCATGCTGAAGGAAAGAGCTTGGATAAGGCAATCAATTTCCTGAATCTATTGAAAGGGAATTTAAAGTCCCGTGGCCATGTAAAAAAAGGCCTCAGGGTATACGACCCAGTACCAAAAGCAGTGATGCGCGTTGCGGGTAGCGAGCGTGCTCAACTGTTGGTTGAGTCAGATAATCGTAAATCCTTGCAAGACGTTTTAGAGGAGATTGATCGGTATTTGCGTGATCAATCTCAAGGGCGCATTAGCAAAGAGGGCCGTATTCGCTGGTTGATTGAGCGCGATCCAATTTCGATTTAACCCTTATGCGCCTGGGCCCGAGTGATATTTTTCAAGACTCAAGAGTTGATTTAAATCAGATGAAAGCACTTCATCTGAAGTCGGCTTGATTTTGAATAACTAAACGCCGTATGGGTTTTCATTGACGATTTCAGGGGCAGCGTCTACATCTCGTCATTAAGTGCGACGACCTTTCCTCTCACCGGGGCATAAATGTCACTGGCAGCCTTAACGGATTCAACGACCGCAATAGCTTCGCCTTTCTTTACTAGTTGCCCAACTTTGGGCGCTTGAAAAGACATGACATCACCTAGCGCTTCTTGTGCGTGGTTGCTTATTCCAATCCAAACTAGGCCATCGTTTTGTAGATCGGCCCACTCGTGAGTTTCTGCAAATTTAAATGTGTCTTGGCTATTTATCGTTTTATCCTTTAAAAGCATTGTATGCTCAGTCAAATAAACTAGCATCTCTCTTATGATTTATTTTCATGCCTAGCATATATGCCAATTAAATTGGGAATTGTTCCGGTTACGGAACAATCCCAACATTTGGTAAAGATCGCAAAACAAATCCCTATGTTAGGGATGGTGCTTAAAAGTTTTGACTACAAACGGGATCAGGTTTTTGCGGAACCAGTGCGATGTGTTCGGTTGTATAAACAGCTTGCGCATATCCAACGTTGCTTACGATTACTTGTAGGAATCCACGTGCCACCCTCAAGTCGTTTTTCGCGACTGCAAGAAGAGCAAAATTTAAGACTCTGAGAGGTGTCTTGGGTAGCTGCTGGAGTCGATGTAGTCATGGATAATCCGGGTAAGACAAATCTTATACAGAGGAACTATTTTACCCGTTTTGTCCCACTGGGGCTGGGCTAAGCACAACCCGAACTGAAGCCGCTGTCTTGTTGCCATCAAAATCTAGCCAAGCCTTGTTTGCAAAGTCATAAAGCTTGCATTTACGGGCAGTATCAAAATACCATCCCCATGAGAACTTTTGCACAAAAATGCGCTCTGGGAGTATGGTTTCAAGGGTCTGCTGGGCCTCTTCTAGGCGATATAGCGGCACGCTCATGTCAACATGGTGGGCTGTGTGCTCCATGATGTGGTGCATCAACTTACCCCAAATCCAGTTAAATGTGAGGTGAACCGTGGTAGATACAAAAGGTTGGGCACGCAACCATTCAGACTTTTTATCATACCAAGAGACTTTGGGGTGGGTGTGATGAACATAAACCACAAAACCGATCATGCCATTCCAGAACAGGAATGGGACAGCAAAACCAGTGCTCAAACCAACCAAGATAGCTTGTCCAGTAGAGATCGCGCCAGCAATCAGGCAACCTATCCACATGATTGCAAATCCAGTAACCAGTAAATTGTCTTTTAAGAAAATGGGGCGGTCGCCCGGTTTATTTTTGGCATTTGGAAAGTATTCGCGTCTCCACCAAATTTCAATTAAATAATAAAAAACTGGACCCCAGCCACTGCGGTACAGACGCTCTACAGCCTTACGCCATGGGGGGAGTGCGTCATACTCAGACTTTGATAGAGGCGCCCATACAAAGTCAAATCCCTTCAGATTAGTTTGGCCATGATGAACAACGTTGTGACCAACATCCCACAAACTATATGGTGTTAGGGATGGCAAGAACGCTATGCGACCTAAGATTTTGTTGAGCTCACGGTTAGGCGTATAGCTTTGGTGACATGCGTCATGACCCAAAATAAAAATACGCCCTGTCACAAATCCGGCAATGAGGCCGAACATAATCTTTAACAACGTGCTCTCTACAAAAATGGTTCCAGCGATGCAACCAAGCCACAGCAGCGCATCAATTACTAGGAGTATGATTGCGCGCCCAGTTTCTCCTTGTGCCATAGGCATTAGCCAACCCCGAATAATTTTTCGGTGCGGTAACGGTGCCTCTGGCGGCAAAGGATTAGTTAAAGAGGGCTCTGAAAGGGTGGAATTTAAATGTGTAGACACGATAAAAATCAATAAGTTAAGTGCAAATGATAGCGGTTTTCGTAATTTTCCGCACATGATATAGGTCAAAAACCACTTGATTGTTGGCGCGCCCGGCAGAAATCGAACCTGCGACCCTTGGCTTCGGAGGCCAATACTCTATCCACTGAGCTACGGGCGCCAGTGAAAAACTGGTTACCCTTCTATTGTAAGGGCCTGTAGCCCTACTCTCTAGTAGTCATCACGGTAATACTCCTAAACTCGTCAAACGATAAATTCTTATGAGCAACGAGCACGGAAGTCTAATTAAGTCCCCAAAACAACTCATCATTATGTTGTTGTTGTTGTTGATGGTGTGTGTAAACAATGGCAAATGCAGCGATTCTTCAGCTTCAGCTGAATAATTAATTAAACCCGTTGCTCAATTGGAATTTAACGATGCTAGCGCACCCAAAGAGCTGCAGACTGGCGAACAGGTTTACAAGGCAGTATGCGCGCATCTTGTCATGCATCAGGTGCTGCAGGAGCTCCTAAATTTGGTGATGCGGGTGCATGGTCTTCTCGCTTGGATAAAGGCTACGATGGTCTGTTGACATCTGTGTTGAAAGGCAAAGGCGCAATGCCTGCTTGTGGTGGAGCAAGTCCTACTGATGTGAGTGAGTACGAGTTAGGCCGTGCGGTGGTGTGCCTAGCAAATTCTGCGGGTGGAAAATTGCCAGAGCCTAAAGCGCCCCTGCTGCGAAATAATTGTTTATATCCCCTTTAAGGCTGACGATTAGTCAGCCTTAAAGGGTTTTGTTTGCTCACTTGTTGCATCTAACGCAATTCGATAGGCTTCTTTTTTTGTAAGGCCTAATGCTTGTGAAAGCACTGCTGCAATTTCTTGGCTTCCAAGAAAAAAGGGCTTAGCGCATTGGCCCAAAGTATAAGAGATGCATGCTCTGGAGCCTCGGCGCTACTAGCTGATCGCTCAGCTACCAGAATGACAAACTCACCCTTAAGACTCTGCGCATCTTTTAGTCAACGAGCAATATCGATCGCCTGAAGAGATACAAGTTCCTTAAATTTTTTTGTTAATTCACGACAAATGAAGAGTTGTCTATCAGGCTCCAAATTATTCGCTAAAAAACTTAGTGTTTCTTTAAGATGGTGGTGGGGACTCAAAAAAATACTCCTTGTTTATTTGTCAAAACATCTTGAATAAAGGTGTCACGCTCTTTGGATTTGTTGGGCCAAAAGCCTAAAAACTGAAAGCGTCCCTCTGATTCATGCATCACGGATCCTGGAGCCGAGATGGCGCTCGACACAGAGCTTGCGCCTGCTATTGGTATTACTCTAAAGCCTACCTTTTGCATTTCATTTACCAGCTTGGCACCAGGATCTGAAACACCAGATGTACCTGCATCTACTAAAATATAGGCCCAACGTTCATTGTTGGTGAGATGCTGAATAACAGTTTGAGCGTCACTCATTTCATTGTGTTCGTGAAGTGCTAAACACTTTTTGTGAATGCCAAATTGTTGAAGCAAGGCCGCGCTATGTCTAGCGTCCTCACATGCAATTCCATCTACCGCATTTAATACATGTAGGGCACGTAGCGTGATGTCACCCAAATTGCCCATGCGGGTTGCAACCATGTAGAGAGCCCCAGCAGGCCAATCTTGCTGTTTTAACAAATTGAATGAGCTCAGTGCCATGAGGTTGCCTGCTCTAAAAGTAATTGAGTTAGTACAAGAATACGTTGTTTGGGGATCAGCTCATTGCTACTGAAATTAGCGCATAATATCGATATGGAACAAGAGATTAGAGAACGTTTGCGGCAGCGCGCTTCCCAGCATTTTTTGGATAGCATTGCAGTAAAACAAGAGGCTGAAAAAGTGTTGCCTGATACCATTGCTAAAGGTGTTCTGGCAATGGTGGAGTGTCTGCGTGCCGGAGGCAAGGTAATGGCTTGTGGTAATGGTGGTTCTGCTGCAGATGCTCAGCACTTTGCAGCAGAGCTTGTTGGCCGCTTTGAAAGAGAGCGGCAAGCGTTGGCTGCTATCGCATTAACAACCGACACTTCAATTTTGACTGCCATTGGAAATGACTATAGCTACGATGACATTTTTAGTAAGCAGGTTCGTGGCCTCGGAAAAACAGGCGACATCTTATTGGGTATTTCTACTTCAGGCAACTCGAGGAACGTAGTTAAAGCAATGGAAGCAGCAAAAAATATTGGCATGAAAATCATTGCTTTTACTGGCAATGGCGGCGGGAGGATTGCCGAGTTATTAGATAAGGACGACATCCACTTGTGCGCACCTTCAATTAGAACTGCACGCATTCAGGAGACACATTTAGTTTTGTTGCACGCCTTATGCGATGGCGTAGATCATGTTTTGCTTGACTGAAAATTATCGTTCTCTCAACAGAAAATATTTCAATGACAATTTCTTCACTTACTAGCTCAGTGCGTGCGGTGTCTTGGCTCTGGGCGGGGTTGTGGCAGGCTCATCCATTGCTGCAGATCGTCACACCCCAGCAGTGCAGGCTATTGATAGGGGAATTGAGCTAGAGGCGGAGAATGGGTTAGCAAAACGATTTGGTGATCACGCACACATTCATGTGACTTCATTTAATCAAAAAGTTTTATTAACAGACGAAGTAAAAGATGCTGATATCGAAGGTGAAGCTAGCGCTTATGCGAAAGCATTAAAGAATTCGCGCTCTGTATTTAACGAACTGACTATTGGACCTAACAGTAGCTTTCCATCACGCGCCAATGATGCTTATCTGGTATCAAAAATTGAAACATAAATGATCTTTACTGATCAGCTACCATCACATTCCATGGTGATAGTGGCTGAGGGTAGCAGCTTTTATCTTATGGGTATCTTGACTCAGAGCAAAGCAGATCTTGCTAAAAAAGTTGCTCGCAATACAAATGGTGTGAAAGATATTTTCACATACTTTGACATCTTCTCTGAAGCAAAAAATCGTTTAGAAAAACAAGACAAAGCAGATCAATCACAACCAAATAGCCCGCCAAAATTTCAATAATTTTTCAGTAAGTGTGCAATGTTTATAAAACTGAGCATTGAGAAAGTCTTATTCTTATTCATAGCACTCAACTGCTTCATTTCTCATTCCAAAGCGAATGTTGAAGATGAAAAAGCATTCTCAATCGCAAAACAAAATGCATGTCTTGGATGTCACGCAATTCATAAAAAATTGTTGGCCCAAGCTTTCAGGCAGTGGCAGAAAAATATAAGAGCGACCCGAATGCGCAAGCATTCTTGAAAAACAAAATTGTTAAAGGCGGTGCAGGATCATGGGGCGTCGTGCCGATGCCTGCTTAATAGCAAGTTGAGTGATGCTAACTTATCAATGTTAGCTAGCTGGATTTTGCGTGGCGCACCCAACAAAAACTAACTCTTGAAATTAACGTGCAAGACCCGGTCTGCCCAAGAACCACCACCAAGCCTCATTAGAGCGTTTGAGGTTTTCTTTTAGAGCGTAAACTCCATATCTGCCCATTGTTCGTTGGCAGCTTTCCACAATGGTTGCAGGACTGGCTGGTGGCCACTTAAGGCAGGCATCGGCATCACCATAGGCATATTCAATAGTCATGCCAGCTGTTTGAGTCAGGTGCATCATGGCCTTATTGCTGGACAAGCGATGAACATCAAGAGTTTCAATGAGTGTATTGCGGGAGTGAACCGCTGAGCGTTGTAATAAGGTGGTACCTAAGGCCTTGTCCACGACCCTCTGGGAGTACGGAAACACCAAAGTCTGCAGCTCGCGCTTGACCGCTCTGTTCTGGTGGGTATGCCAAATGCGCCATGCCAATGAGTCTTCAATCCAAAGCAAACACGCCAAAAATGACATCTTTGTTGAAATCAAATTGCTCAACATAGTGTCGAATGACCTCATCAGGGGTCTGAGTGCCAAAGCGTAACCGCATCATTTAACTGCAATAAATGATTCAATATCTGCTCTTTGTAGAGCCCGCATGAAGCTCGCGAACGGGGGTACTGCCTGCCCCGCCCTTTATGGCAAAGCAGGTGAGTGATTGTTCGCCAATTTATTGTGCATAGCAATATAGAGCAGAAATAAGCATATTTTTCAGGGTTGTCCATAATGTGTTGGAAATCGGTCAGATTGACACTAAAAGAAGGATTAATTTTTTGGAAAAGCTGGCGCTAAACACTAGAAAAAAGAAGTTTTCGAAAAAAAGTTTATTTTTTTGAAATATAAATCCTTGTTTTCATTGGCTAAATTTCCAGAGTCAGAAAAAAATAGTTCTTTTCTAGGTAAAAGAGTACGAAAGGTGTTGACGACCCCGAAAAAGTGGGATAGAATTTCATTTCTCTGCTGAATGTTTTTAAAAAAATAAACAAATCAGCCCTCTTTAAAAATTAGTCAACCGATAATTGTGGGTACTAAGTGAAAGCATCCAGTCCTTCAGGACAGATGTAAATAAATAGTACTCATAGACAGTAAAAAGATTTGGTTTTATTGCCAACTCAATTTCTTAAATGAGTGCGACGATCCGCAAGGATCGCAGGAATTGAACTGAAGAGTTTGATCCTGGCTCAGATTGAACGCTGGCGGCATGCCTTACACATGCAAGTCGAACGGCAGCACGGGTGCTTGCACCTGGTGGCGAGTGGCGAACGGGTGAGTAATACATCGGAACGTACCTTATCGTGGGGGATAACGCAGCGAAAGCTGTGCTAATACCGCATACGCCCTGAGGGGGAAAGCGGGGGATCGAAAGACCTCGCGCGATTAGAGCGGCCGATGCCTGATTAGCTTGTTGGCGGAGTAAAAGCCCACCAAGGCGACGATCAGTAGCTGGTCTGAGAGGACGATCAGCCACACTGGGACTGAGACACGGCCCAGACTCCTACGGGAGGCAGCAGTGGGGAATTTTGGACAATGGGGGCAACCCTGATCCAGCAATGCCGCGTGAGTGAAGAAGGCCTTCGGGTTGTAAAGCTCTTTTGTCAGGGAAGAAACACCGGCTCTAACACAGTCCGGGAATGACGGTACCTGAAGAATAAGCACCGGCTAACTACGTGCCAGCAGCCGCGGTAATACGTAGGGTGCGAGCGTTAATCGGAATTACTGGGCGTAAAGCGTGCGCAGGCGGTTATACAAGACAGGCGTGAAATCCCCGGGCTTAACCTGGGAATGGCGCCTGTGACTGTATGGCTAGAGTGTGTCAGAGGGGGGTAGAATTCCACGTGTAGCAGTGAAATGCGTAGATATGTGGAGGAATACCAATGGCGAAGGCAGCCCCCTGGGATAACACTGACGCTCATGTACGAAAGCGTGGGGAGCAAACAGGATTAGATACCCTGGTAGTCCACGCCCTAAACGATGCTGACTAGTTGTTCGGGATTTACATCCTGAGTAACGTAGCTAACGCGTGAAGTCAGCCGCCTGGGGAGTACGATCGCAAGATTAAAACTCAAAGGAATTGACGGGGACCCGCACAAGCGGTGGATGATGTGGATTAATTCGATGCAACGCGAAAAACCTTACCTACCCTTGACATGTCACTAACGAAGTAGAGATACATTAGGTGCTCGCAAGAGAAAGTGAACACAGGTGCTGCATGGCTGTCGTCAGCTCGTGTCGTGAGATGTTGGGTTAAGTCCCGCAACGAGCGCAACCCTTGTCTTTAGTTGCTACGCAAGAGCACTCTAAAGAGACTGCCGGTGACAAACCGGAGGAAGGTGGGGATGACGTCAAGTCCTCATGGCCCTTATGGGTAGGGCTTCACACGTCATACAATGGTGCATACAGAGGGTTGCCAACCCGCGAGGGGGAGCTAATCTCAAAAAATGCATCGTAGTCCGGATCGTAGTCTGCAACTCGACTACGTGAAGCTGGAATCGCTAGTAATCGTGGATCAGAATGTCGCGGTGAATACGTTCCCGGGTCTTGTACACACCGCCCGTCATACCATGGGAGTGGGTTTTGCCAGAAGCCGTTAGCCTAACCGCAAGGAGGGCGACTGCCACGGCAGGGTTCATGACTGGGGTAAAGTCGTAACAAGGTAGCCGTATCGGAAGGTGCGGCTGGATCACCTCCTTTCTAGAGAAAAAAGACTGGATCTATAGTACCCACACTTATCGGTTGACAATAAAAGCCACGGGTCTGTAGCTCAGCTGGTTAGAGCACTGTGTTGATAACGCAGGGGTCGTAAGTTCAAGTCCTACCAGACCCACCACCAGCCAGAAACATAACTTAGTCGGCGTTGGGGGATTAGCTCAGCTGGGAGAGCGCCTGCTTTGCAAGCAGGGGGTCGTCGGTTCGATCCCGTCATCCTCCACCAACAGATAAATGGCAAAACTAAGCAATTGTGAACTGTTTAGTTGTGCAATTTATGGCTGTTCTTTAAAAATTTGAGTAAGCAAAGTGTCAAACGTATCTTTGAGAGAGTGCGTTTGACAATGTAATAAGGGTAAAGATTTAAAGCATCAATCAGTAATATCAAACAAGTTTTACAAAGTTCTTAACAAGAACTTACAGTTTGGATTACGGCAAACATGTCAGAAGTAAAAATAAAACCTGTAACAGGTACTAGCAATGGTGCTAGTTATAGGATCAAGTGAATAAGTGCACATGATGGATGCCTTGGCGATTACAGGCGACGAAAGACGTGATAACCTGCGATAAGCCCCGGGGAGCTGGTAAATAAGCTTTGATCCGGGGATTTCTGAATGGGGAAACCCACCACTTTTGTGGTATCCATACCTGAATACATAGGGTATGAGAAGCGAACCTCGTGAACTGAAACATCTAAGTAGCGAGAGGAAAAGACATCAACCGAGATTCCCAAAGTAGTGGCGAACGAAATGGGAAGAGCCTTCTAGTGATAGTTCTGTAATTAACAGAATGGAATGGAAAGTCCAACAATAAAGAGTGATAGTCTCGTATGTAAAAATTATTGAGTGGTACTAGGCTAGAGACAAGTAGGACGGGACACGTGAAATCCTGTCTGAATATGGGGGGACCATCCTCCAAGGCTAAATACTCGTAATCGACCGATAGTGAACAAGTACCGTGAGGGAAAGGCGAAAAGAACCCCGGGAGGGGAGTGAAATAGATCCTGAAATTGTGTGCATACAAACAGTAGGAGCCTCGTAAGGGGTGACTGCGTACCTTTTGTATAATGGGTCAGCGACTTACATTCAGTAGCAAGCTTAACCGAATAGGGAAGGCGTAGCGAAAGCGAGTCCGAATAGGGCACTAGTTGCTGGGTGTAGACCCGAAACCAGTTGATCTATCCATGGCCAGGTTGAAGGTGCGGTAACACGTACTGGAGGACCGAACCCACTAACGTTGAAAAGTTAGGGGATGAGCTGTGGATAGGGGTGAAAGGCTAAACAAAACTGGAAATAGCTGGTTCTCTCCGAAAACTATTTAGGTAGAGCCTCGTGTATCACCGTAGGGGGTAGAGCACTGTCATGGTAGTGGGGTCCATTGCGGATTACTGCGCCATAGCAAACTCCGAATACCTACGAGTGCAAGCACGGGAGACAGACATCGGGTGCTAACGTCCGGTGTCAAGAGGGAAACAACCCAGACCGCCAGCTAAGGTCCCTAATATATGCTAAGTGGGAAACGAAGTGGGAAGGCTAAAACAGTCAGGAGGTTGGCTTAGAAGCAGCCATCCTTTAAAGAAAGCGTAATAGCTCACTGATCGAGTCGTCCTGCGCGGAAGATGTAACGGGGCTAAGCATATAACCGAAGCTGCGGATCACACAATGTGATGGTAGGAGAGCGTTCTGTAAGCCTGTGAAGGTGTCTTGTAAAAGATACTGGAGGTATCAGAAGTGCGAATGCTGACATGAGTAGCGATAAAGGGGGTGAAAAGCCCCCTCGCCGTAAGCCCAAGGTTTCCTGTTCAACGTTCATCGGAACAGGGTGAGTCGGCCCCTAAGGCGAGGCAGAGATGCGTAGCTGATGGGAACAAGGTTAATATTCCTTGACCATTGTTAGATGCGATGGGGGGACGGATCGCGGAAAATTGTCCGGGTGTTGGAAGTCTCGGTTCTTGCGTTGGAGATGGCTATTAGGCAAATCCGGTAGCATAATTCAAGGGCGTGAGACGAGCGAATTTATTCGCGAAGCAATTGGAAGTGGTTCCAAGAAAAGCCTCTAAGCTTCAGTCTAACAAGACCGTACCGCAAACCGACACAGGTGGGCGAGATGAGTATTCTAAGGCGCTTGAGAGAACTCAGGAGAAGGAACTCGGCAAATTTGCACCGTAACTTCGGGATAAGGTGCGCCCTTGTAGTTTGACCGTGAACAACGGAAGGACGAAAGGGTTGCAATAAAAAGGTGGCTGCGACTGTTTAATAAAAACACAGCACTCTGCAAACACGAAAGTGGACGTATAGGGTGTGACGCCTGCCCGGTGCTGGAAGATTAAATGATGGGGTGCAAGCTCTTGATTGAAGTCCCAGTAAACGGCGGCCGTAACTATAACGGTCCTAAGGTAGCGAAATTCCTTGTCGGGTAAGTTCCGACCTGCACGAATGGCGTAACGATGGCCACACTGTCTCCTCCTGAGACTCAGCGAAGTTGAAATGTTTGTGATGATGCAAACTACCCGTGGCTAGACGGAAAGACCCCATGAACCTTTACTGTAGCTTTGCATTGGATTTTGAATCGGTCTGTGTAGGATAGGTGGGAGGCGTTGATAACAGGATGCTAGTTCTGTTGGAGCCAACCTTGAAATACCACCCTGATTTATTTGAGGTTCTAACCTTGGCCCGTTATCCGGGTCGAGAACAGTGCATGGTAGGCAGTTTGACTGGGGCGGTCTCCTCCCAAAGTGTAACGGAGGAGTACGAAGGTACGCTTGGTACGGTTGGACATCGTACCTAAAGTGCAATGGCAAAAGCGTGCTTAACTGCGAGACCGACAAGTCGAGCAGGTGCGAAAGCAGGTCATAGTGATCCGGTGGTTCTGTATGGAAGGGCCATCGCTCAACGGATAAAAGGTACTCTGGGGATAACAGGCTAATACCGCCCAAGAGTTCATATCGACGGCGGTGTTTGGCACCTCGATGTCGGCTCATCTCATCCTGGGGCTGTAGCTGGTCCCAAGGGTATGGCTGTTCGCCATTTAAAGAGGTACGTGAGCTGGGTTTAAAACGTCGTGAGACAGTTTGGTCCCTATCTGCCATGGGCGTTGGAGATTTGACGGGGGCTGCTCCTAGTACGAGAGGACCGGAGTGGACATACCGCTGGTGTACCTGTTGTTTCGCCAGAAGCATCGCAGGGTAGCTATGTATGGAAGAGATAACCGCTGAAAGCATCTAAGCGGGAAACTTGCCTGAAGATGAGATCTCCCGTAGGTTTAACCTACATAAAGGGTCGTTGAAGACCACAACGTTGATAGGTTGGGTATGGAAGCGCAGTAATGCGTTAAGCTAACCAATACTAATTGCCCGTTAGGCTTGATCCTATAACCAGCACTATTGTGTTGGATGTTTGCCAGATTTAATCTGCAGCCTTAATTACATGCTTACTTAAATAAAGTTGCTGATAAATCAGCAACTCAACCCTCTAAGCCCGGTGGCCACAGCGAATTGGAACCACTCCTTCCCATCCCGAACAGGACAGTGAAACGATTCTACGCCGATGATAGTGCGGATTACCCGTGTGAAAGTAGGTAACTGCCGGGCACCAATGCGACGCCCAGACCCTTTTAAGTCTGGGCGTTTTTACTTGTACAAAGCGTTTAGAGAGATTGACAAAATCTCCATTTGGAGTCAATATATTTGGTTCGTGGAGGGGTGTCCGAGCGGCTAAAGGAGGCAGACTGTAAATCTGTTGGCTATGCCTACGTAGGTTCGAATCCTACCCCCTCCACCAGATGTGCGGGATTAGTTTAATGGTAAAACAGCAGATTTCCAATCTTCGGTCAAGAGTTCGATTCTCTTATCCCGCTCCAGAATTTGTTGCAATAAATTTAGCACATGTGGCTCAGTGGTAGAGCACTCCCTTGGTAAGGGAGAGGTCGGCAGTTCGATCCTGCCCATGGGCACCATGTTTCATTTTTATTAATTGTGTATTTCGTGTTTGGTTTAAGAGTTAACTAAAGGCAGACAAAAATGGCAAAAGAAAAGTTCGAGCGGACAAAACCGCACGTAAACGTAGGTACTATCGGTCACGTTGACCACGGTAAAACTACTTTGACAGCAGCAATCGCAACTGTGCTCTCAAAAGCATTCGGTGGCGAAGCAAAAGCATACGATCAGATCGATGCTGCTCCAGAAGAAAAGGCCCGTGGTATTACGATTAACACTGCGCACGTTGAGTACGAGACAGCCAATCGTCACTATGCTCACGTAGATTGCCCAGGACACGCTGACTACGTCAAGAACATGATTACTGGCGCTGCTCAGATGGACGGCGCTATTTTGGTTTGTTCTGCTGCTGACGGCCCAATGCCACAAACTCGTGAGCACATTCTCTTGGCACGCCAGGTGGGCGTTCCTTACATCGTCGTTTTCTTGAATAAGTGTGACATGGTTGATGACGCTGAATTGCTCGAGTTAGTTGAAATGGAAGTGCGTGAACTTCTGTCTAAGTACAACTTCCCTGGCGATGACACACCAATCATCCAAGGTTCTGCTAAGTTAGCCCTAGAAGGCGATGAAGGTCCATTGGGTAAAGAAGCCATCATGAAATTGGCTGAAACCCTTGACTCTTACATCCCTACTCCAGAGCGTGCGGTTGAAGGTGCGTTCTTGATGCCAGTAGAAGACGTGTTCTCGATCTCCGGTCGAGGTACTGTCGTCACTGGTCGTATTGAGCGCGGTATCGTTAAAGTCGGCGAAGAGATCGAAATTATCGGCATCAAGCCAACTCTTAAGACAACCTGTACTGGTGTTGAAATGTTCCGTAAATTGCTCGACCAAGGTCAAGCAGGCGATAACGTGGGTATCTTGTTGCGCGGTACAAAACGTGAAGAAGTTGAGCGCGGCCAAGTATTGGCTAAGCCGGGTTCTATCACTCCACATACGCACTTTACTGCCGAGGTTTACATCTTGGGTAAAGACGAAGGTGGTCGTCATACTCCATTCTTTAACAACTATCGTCCCCAGTTCTACTTCCGTACTACAGACGTAACGGGTTCAATCGAGTTGCCAAAAGACAAAGAAATGGTGATGCCAGGTGATAACCTCACGATTACCGTCAAACTAATCGCACCAATCGCGATGGAAGAAGGTTTACGTTTTGCGATCCGTGAAGGTGGCCGTACTGTTGGCGCCGGAGTGGTTGCAAAGATTTTGGCTTAAGTGCCTTTGATAAAGGGGTGTAGCTCAATTGGCAGAGCGTTGGTCTCCAAAACCAAAGGTTGGGGGTTCGATGCCCTCCGCCCCTGCCATGATTTGAACTGAAAGTAATATGTCTCAACAAACGGCAAGTCAAACTGAAGAAAAAAGTAGCTGGGTTTCGATACTCGCTGCTTTAGTCGTCGTTGCAGCGTTAGTTCTTTACTACACACTGGTCGACCAGTCGTTACTGGTAAGGCTGGGGGTTTTGTTTGGTGGCATTGCTGCTGCGGTTCTGATTGTAACAATTTCTCCAGGTGGGCGTCGTTTTATAACCTACGCAAAAGATTCTTGGTATGAAGTAAAAAAGGTTGTTTGGCCGTCTCGTAAAGAGACCACCCAAATGACTCTAGTCGTATTTGGCTTTGTTCTGATCACATCCTTGTTTCTATGGATTGCAGACAAATTAATTGAATGGCTAGTTTTTTCAGTCTTTTTAGACTGGACGTGAGTAAGCAAAATGATTGATTCTGCAACAGCCACCAATCCACAAGCTACCGGTAATATGCGCTGGTACGTTATTCACGCCTATTCCGGCATGGAAAAGAGCGTTAAAAAGGGTCTTGAAGAGCGTATTGCGCGTTCTGGAATGCCTGAAAAATTTGGCCGCATTTTGGTTCCCTCCGAAGAGGTTGTAGAAATTAAATCCGGCACTAAATCAGTTTCTGAGCGTCGTTTCTTCCCGGGATATGTCCTGATTGAAATGGAAATGACAGATGAGAGCTGGCATTTGGTAAAAAATACGCCAAAGGTAACCGGTTTTGTAGGGGGTATTCGTAACCGCCCAAGCCCAATTTCTACGGCAGAAGTGACTAAAATCATGGACCAAATGCAGGCTGGGGTCGATAAACCTAAGCCTAAGACCCTCTTCGAGGTTGGAGAAATGGTGCGCGTTAAGGAAGGGCCGTTTACGGATTTCAACGGGAACGTTGAGGAAGTGAATTACGAGAAGTCAAGATTGCGTGTTTCTGTTACAATTTTTGGCCGCGGTACCCCAGTTGAGCTTGGGTTCGGCCAAGTAGAAAAGATGTAAAAACAAGGGTTTGAGCCTGTTTTGTTTTGCAGTTTTAAGTGGTTATTTAGATTTTGTATTTAACCGAGGAGCGGAGCTAGTAAGTCAAAAACTAGCGAAGCGTTTACTCAACGGCGGTCTCTACTCGTGAGGTAAGACGCGCTTTAAGGAGCAACACATGGCGAAGAAGATTATTGGCTTTATTAAGCTGCAGATTCCTGCAGGTAAAGCAAATCCATCACCTCCCGTAGGTCCAGCATTGGGACAACGCGGCATCAACATTATGGAATTCTGTAAGGCGTTTAATGCTCAAACTCAGAGCATGGAACCTGGCCTGCCAATTCCAGTCGTGATTACAGCTTTCGCTGATAAGAGCTTCACATTCATCATGAAGACTCCTCCAGCAACCATCATGATTAAGAAGGCTGCGAAGATCGAAAAAGGATCACCACGTCCGCATACTGACAAGGCGGGTTCAATTACTCGTGCTCAAGCGGAAGAAATCGCTAAAGCAAAAATGCCAGATTTGACAGCCGCCGATATGGACGCAGCTGTTAGAACAATCGCTGGTAGCGCTCGTTCCATGGGCATCACTGTGGAAGGGCTCTAATCATGACTAAATTATCTAAACGCGTAAAAGCCATTCAATCCAAAATAGATCGCAACAAGTTCTACTCATTAGAAGACGCATTAAATCTCGTTAAAGAGTGTGCAACTGCAAAGTTTGATGAATCTATCGACGTTGCTGTTCAGTTGGGTATTGATGCTAAGAAATCTGACCAGGTGGTACGTGGCGCTGTAGTACTCCCAGCCGGTACAGGTAAGCATGTTCGCGTGGCTGTTTTTGCACAAGGCGAGAAGGCTGAGCAAGCCAAGGCTGCTGGCGCAGAAATTGTCGGCATGGAAGATCTTGCGGAACAAATCAAAGGCGGCAAAATTAATTTTGATGTTTTGATCGCATCTCCAGACACAATGAAGATTGTTGGTACCTTGGGTCAGGTATTGGGCCCACGCGGTTTGATGCCAAATCCAAAAGTGGGAACAGTAACTCCCGATGTAGCTACTGCTGTTAAGAATGCGAAAGCTGGTCAAGTACAGTTCCGTGTAGACAAAGCCGGTATCGTGCACGCAAGCATTGGCCGTCGCTCATTCGAGCCAGCTGCATTGAAATCTAATTTACTCGCATTGCTTGAGGCTTTGCATAAAGCAAAGCCTCAAGCATCTAAGGGTTTTTATTTAAAGAAGGTTGCCGTAAGCAGCACCATGGGTGCAGGCGTACGTGTAGACCAAGCATCGTTACAGGCAGCAGCTTAATTAGCTTGTAACAAAAAAGAACTTTGGGTCGACTCCCGCTCAAAGAGCGGGAGTCGAACATCAAAGACCGTTGGTGGATTAATTGCTAATACAGAATTAATTCTTAATCGTTACGAAAGTAATAGCCAGCGCAGATGGCGACCCTGAAAAGATTTTCACAAGAGGCTTTGCGAACAAATGATCAGACGCTGGTGTGTAACCCCAACTGGAAACAGTTGGTTTTGATGGAGTTAAACCGTGCCTTTGAATGTACAAGATAAAAAAGCGATTGTTGCTGATGTCGGCGTTCAATTGGCTAGAGCCCAAACTGTCGTGCTGGCTGAATACCGTGGTATTCCAGTAGAGCAGCTTACAAAGCTACGCGCTAGCGCACGTGACCAAGGTGTATATCTTCGCGTTTTGAAGAGCACATTGGCACGCCGTGCTGCACAAGGCACTCAGTTTGAGCCCCTTGCTGATTCGATGATTGGCCCCTTGATCTATAGTATTTCTGCTGATCCTATTGCTTCGGCAAAAGTATTACAGAACTTTGCTCAGACTCAGGAGAAGCTAGTTATTACTGCTGGCTTATGGATTTGAACGACTTGGTTAAGGCGTTCGAAAAGAAGTTTAATGTTTCAGCTGCAGCTATGGCCGTTGCTGGTCCTGCCGGTGCAGCTGGTGGCGATGCTGGTGGCGCTGAGCAAACAGAATTCACTGTTAACTTGCTCGAAGTTGGTGCAAATAAAGTTTCAGTAATTAAGGCAGTTCGCGAAATTACTGGTCTTGGCTTGAAAGAAGCTAAGGACTTGGTCGATGGTGCACCTAAGCCAATTAAAGAAGCTGTTGACAAGAAGACAGCTGAAGAAGCTAAGAAGAAGCTTGAAGAAGCTGGCGCTAAAGCAGAACTTAAGTAACACAAGCAATGCTGGCGCCTCTCATAAAGGGAGGTTAGTCATGTTGGGTTTGACATCTAGAGGTCAAACCCGATTTCAATCAGCCATGAAATCGGGTTTGCCTTCTGATACGACTGCAGAATGCAAGTTTGGTCGGACACTAGATTGAAACGGTCTAGTGTTGTCCGCCAGTGATTGGTAGTGGCCAATCGCCAAATCTTTGTACAGTCGCTGAAGTCGGAGATGAAATGAACTATAGCTTCACCGAACGCAAGCGAGTCCGTAAAAGCTTTGCTAAGCGAGTCAATAACCACCAGGTTCCGTATCTGATCGCAACGCAGCTGGAATCCTACGCTAAATTTTTACAGGCTGATAAGCCAGCTACTTCTCGTATTAACGAGGGACTACAGGCTGCCTTTACATCAGCATTCCCAATTGTCTCTAACAACGGCTATGCACGTATGGAATACGTGTCATACCAGTTATCACAGCCTCCATTTGACGTTAAAGAATGTCAGCAACGTGGTTACACATATCACTCTGCCTTGCGCGCTAAAGTTCGCTTGATTATTTATGATCGCGAAGCGCCCACAAAGGTCAAAGAAGTAAAAGAGAGCGAAGTTTACATGGGTGAAATTCCACTCATGACAGAAAACGGTTCTTTTGTGATCAACGGTACTGAGCGTGTCATTGTGTCTCAGTTGCATCGTTCTCCAGGCGTTTTCTTTGAGCACGATAAGGGCAAAACACACAGCTCAGGAAAGCTGCTATTCTCAGCTCGCATCATTCCTTACCGTGGTTCATGGCTTGACTTCGAGTTTGATCCAAAAGACATACTCTATTTCCGTGTTGACCGTCGTCGTAAGATGCCTGTCACCATTTTGCTTAAGGCAATTGGTTTAAACAACGAACAGATTCTTGCTAACTTCTTTCACTTTGACCATTTCACATTGACTGCTAACGGCAGTTCAATGGAATTTGTGCCAGAGCGTTTGCGTGGCCAGTTGGCTAGCTTTGATGTGCTCGATAAGAATGGCGTTGTCGTCATTCACAAAGATAAGCGTATCAATGCAAAGCATATTCGCGAACTCGAAGCGGCTAAGACAAAAACAATCGCGGTACCAGATGACTACTTAGTGGGTCGCGTGGTTGCGCGTAATATTGTTGATCCAAATTCTGGTGAAATCCTGGCCTATGCTAATGATGCAATCACTGAAGAGTTGTTGGCTACATTGCGCGATACCAGCATTAAGCAATTGGAAACCATCTACATCAACGATTTAGATTCTGGTGCGTACATTTCACAAACATTGCGTATTGATGAGACAGTGGATCAAATGGCCACTCGTATTGCCATCTACCGTATGATGCGTCCTGGTGAGCCTCCAACCGAAGATGCGGTTGAGGCTTTATTCCAACGCTTGTTCTACAGTGAAGATACTTACGATTTATCGCGTGTTGGCCGCATGAAGGTGAACAGCCGTCTTGGTCGTGCCGAGATGGAAGGGCCGATGGTACTGTCGAATGAAGATATTCTCGACACGATTAAGTCTCTCGTAGATTTACGTAACGGCAAAGGCGAAGTAGACGATATCGATCACTTAGGTAATCGTCGTGTGCGTTGTGTTGGTGAATTGGCTGAAAACCAATTCCGTGCCGGTTTGTCACGTGTTGAGCGTGCTGTTAAAGAGCGTCTCGGCCAAGCTGAAACGGAAAATCTCATGCCGCATGACTTGATTAACAGTAAGCCAATTTCTTCTGCGATTCGTGAGTTTTTCGGTTCTTCACAGTTGTCCCAGTTTATGGACCAAACCAACCCACTCTCAGAAATCACGCACAAGCGTCGTATTTCTGCATTGGGACCTGGTGGTTTGACACGCGAGCGCGCAGGCTTCGAAGTGCGCGACGTACATCCAACCCACTATGGACGTGTTTGTCCAATCGAAACCCCAGAAGGACCAAACATTGGTTTGATCAACTCACTCGCGTTATTTGCGCGTTTAAATGAGCATGGCTTCCTTGAAACTCCATATCGTAAGGTTTCCAATAGTAAGGTAAGCGATGAAGTGGTTTACCTCTCTGCGATTGAAGAGGCGCAGTATGTAATTGCCCAGGCGAACGCAACAATCGACAAAAATGGTAAGTTGGCCGACGAATTGGTTTCGGCGCGTCAAGCTGGTGAAACCATGATGGTTAGCCCAGAGCGCATTGATTTTATCGACGTTGCACCTAGTCAGATTGTTTCTGCTGCAGCCTCACTCGTTCCATTCCTAGAGCACGATGATGCGAATCGTGCATTGATGGGTGCGAACATGCAGCGTCAAGCAGTGCCTTGCTTACGTCCAGATAAGCCTTTGGTTGGTACAGGCTTAGAGCGTATTGTTGCGGTTGACTCCGGCACCGTTGTTTTAGTAGCTCGTGGCGGCATCGTGGATTACGTTGATGCGAATCGTGTTGTGATTCGTGTAAACGATGATGAAACTGCAGCTGGTGAAGTTGGTGTAGACATCTATAACTTCATCAAGTACACCCGCTCAAACCAAAATACCAATATCAATCAACGTCCAATCGTGAAGGTTGGCGATCGTGTAGTACGTGGCGACGTAGTGGCTGACGGTGCATCTACTGACTTGGGTGAATTGGCTTTGGGTCAAAACATGACTGTGGCATTTATGCCATGGAATGGCTACAACTTTGAAGATTCGATCTTGATCTCGGAGAAAGTGGTTGCAGATGACCGTTACACCTCTATTCATATTGAAGAGTTGTCAGTGGTTGCGCGTGATACCAAGCTTGGGTCAGAAGAGATTGCTCGTGATATTTCCAATTTGGCAGAGTCACAGCTTCCTTCCGGCATGGTTGGTACGGTTATTGATGTTCAAGTCTTCACTCGTGAAGGTATTGAGCGCGATGCTCGAGCACAGTTCATCATTCAGGAAGAGCTCCAGCGTTATCGTTTGGACTTAAACGACCAGTTGCGTATTGTCGAGGGCGATGCCTTCATGCGTTTAGAAAAGCTGTTGATTGGCAAAGTTGCTAATGGCGGCCCTAAGAAATTAGCTAAAGGCACCAAGATCAATAAGGATTACCTTGCTGATTTGGATCAATACTATTGGTTTGATATTCGTCCAGCAGATGAGGAAGCGGCTTCACAACTTGAAGCAATCAAGTCCTCTATCGAAGCGAAACGTAAACAGTTTGATGAAGCTTTTGAAGAGAAGCGCACTAAGCTTACTCAGGGCGATGATTTACAACCTGGCGTAACAAAGATGGTTAAGGTCTACTTAGCTGTTAAGCGTCGCTTGCAACCTGGTGATAAAATGGCTGGTCGTCACGGTAATAAGGGTGTAGTTTCTAAAATCGCCCCTGCTGAAGATATGCCATTTATGGCAGACGGACGTCCTGTTGATATCGTCTTGAACCCATTGGGAGTTCCTTCCCGCATGAACGTTGGTCAGATCTTGGAAACCCACCTAGGTTGGGCTGCTCAAGGTATTGGTAAGCGTATTGATGAAATGGTTCGTCAGCAAGCTAAGCAAGCTGAGTTACGTAAGTTCCTCAAGCAGCTCTACAACGAAACAGGTCGCATTGAAGATATCGATAACTTCACTGACGAGCAAATCAACGTATTGGCTGAGAATCTCCGCCAAGGCTTACCATTTGCTACTCCAGTGTTTGACGGTGCAACTGAAGCCGAAATCGGACGCATGCTCGAGCTGGCCTATCCAGAAGAAGTAGCTACTTCTTTGAAGATGACCCCATCACGTCAGCAAATGATTTTGTGTGATGGCCGTACTGGCGATCAGTTTGAGCGTCCAGTCACTGTTGGCGTAATGCACGTCTTGAAACTCCATCATTTGGTGGATGACAAGATGCATGCTCGTTCAACTGGACCTTACTCTCTAGTAACGCAACAGCCATTGGGCGGTAAAGCTCAGTTTGGTGGTCAGCGCTTTGGTGAGATGGAAGTCTGGGCCCTCGAAGCATACGGTGCTTCATATGTCTTGCAGGAAATGCTGACAGTGAAGTCCGATGACGTCGCAGGCCGTACCAAGGTGTACGAAAACATCGTCAAGGGCGAGCACACGATTGATGCTGGCATGCCCGAATCCTTCAACGTGCTGGTAAAAGAAATCCGTTCGTTGGGTATTGACATTGATATGGAGCACAACTGATATGAAAGCATTGCTCGATTTATTTAAGCAAGCGCAAGGTGATGAGCAGTTTGATGTCATCAAGATTGGCCTTGCATCCCCTGAGAAAATTCGCTCATGGTCTTTTGGTGAAGTACGCAAACCAGAAACAATCAACTATCGGACTTTTAAGCCCGAGCGTGATGGTTTGTTCTGCGCCAAGATTTTTGGACCAACTAAAGACTACGAGTGCTTATGCGGCAAGTACAAGCGCTTAAAGTTCCGTGGCGTTATCTGCGAGAAGTGTGGCGTTGAAGTCACTCTCGCTAAAGTGCGTCGTGAGCGCATGGGCCACATTGAATTGGCAGCCCCTGTTGCGCATATTTGGTTCTTGAAGTCTTTGCCATCCCGTCTGGGAATGGTGCTCGATATGACTTTGCGTGATATCGAGCGCGTTCTCTACTTCGAGGCGTATGTCGTTGTTGATCCTGGTATGACTCCTGAAGGCGCGATGAAGCGTGGTCAGATCATATCCGAAAACGAGTACATTGCGAAGACAGAAGAATATGGTGACGGTGCATTTACGGCCATCATGGGCGCGGAAGGAATTCGTGATCTCTTGCGTTCGATTGATATCGATCGCGAAGTAGAGACGATTCGTGCTGAATTGAAGGCGACAGGCAGTGATGCCAAGATCAAGAAATACGCCAAGCGTTTAAAGGTACTCGAAGCGTTCCAGACTTCAGGCATTAAGCCTGACTGGATGATCATGGAGGTCTTGCCTGTATTGCCTCCCGAATTACGTCCATTGGTGCCGTTGGATGGCGGTCGCTTTGCCACCTCCGATTTGAACGATCTCTATCGTCGCGTGATCAATCGTAATAACCGCTTGAAGCGGTTGTTAGAGTTGCGCGCACCAGAGATCATCGTTCGTAACGAAAAACGAATGTTGCAAGAAGCGGTTGACTCATTGTTCGACAATGGTCGTCGCGGCAAGGCTATGACTGGCGCTAACAAGCGCCCTCTCAAGTCCTTGGCTGAAATGATTAAAGGTAAGAGCGGTCGTTTCCGTCAAAACTTGTTGGGTAAACGGGTTGACTACTCTGGTCGTTCAGTCATCGTGGTTGGCCCTACATTGAAATTGCATCAGTGCGGTTTGCCAAAATTGATAGCATTGGAGTTATTTAAGCCGTTCATTTTTAATAAGCTCGAAACTTTAGGAATTGCAACCACCATTAAGGCTGCGAAGAAAGAAGTTGAAAGCCAGACGCCAATCGTTTGGGACATTCTCGAAGAAGTGATTCGTGAACATCCAATCATGTTGAACCGTGCACCGACTTTGCACCGTCTTGGTATTCAGGCTTTTGAGCCAATGCTAATTGAAGGCAAAGCAATCCAATTGCACCCATTGGTTTGCGCAGCATTTAACGCAGACTTTGACGGCGACCAAATGGCGGTTCACGTTCCTTTGTCGCTCGAAGCGCAAATGGAAGCACGTACGCTGATGTTAGCCTCTAACAATGTGTTGTTCCCAGCGAACGGCGAGCCATCTATCGTTCCTTCACAGGACGTGGTGTTGGGTCTTTACTACGCTACCCGTGACAAGATCAACGGTAAAGGCGAAGGCATGGTTTTCGCGAACATTACTGAAGTAATGCGTGCATACGAAGCAGGTCAAGTTGAATTGGCATCTCGTGTTGCAGTGCGTATTACTGAGTATGACATCGTGGATAAGAAGGCGGAAGGCGATGCGCGTGTTTCTGAGAAGACCAAGATTTATCAAACATCAGTTGGCCGTGCCATCTTGTCTGAGATTTTGCCTAAAGGGATGTCTTTCGAGGAAATCAATAAACCTTTGAAGAAAAAAGAAATCTCCCGATTGATCAACACTTCTTTTCGTAAGTGTGGCTTGCGTGAGACCGTGATTTTTGCTGATCGTCTCTTGCAGTCTGGTTTCCGTTTGGCTACTAAGGCCGGTATCTCGATTGCGATCGACGATATGCTGATTCCAAGCTCTAAAGAGCGCATCATCACCGAAGCTTCTACCAAGGTGAAGGAATATGACAAGCAATTCATGTCTGGTCTCGTAACTAATCAAGAGCGTTATAACAACGTTGTTGATATTTGGGGTGCCGCTGGCGACCAAGTTGGTAAAGCGATGATGGATGAGTTATCACATGTGGATGTACTTGATCGTAACGGTAAGCCTGCCCGTCAAGAATCCTTTAACTCTATCTATATGATGGCGGACTCTGGTGCTCGCGGATCTGCAGCCCAGATTCGTCAGTTGGCCGGTATGCGTGGTTTGATGGCTAAGCCTGATGGCTCCATCATCGAAACCCCAATTACTGCGAACTTCCGTGAAGGCTTGAACGTGTTGCAGTACTTCATTTCAACCCACGGTGCTCGTAAAGGTTTGGCTGACACTGCATTGAAAACTGCTAACTCCGGTTACTTGACACGTCGTTTATGCGACGTAACACAAGACCTCGTTGTGATCGAAGAAGATTGCGGTACGACTACTGGTGTAACCATGAAAGCGCTTGTTGAAGGCGGCGAAATTATCGAGGCATTGCGCGATCGTATTTTGGGCCGTGTATGTATCGGTGACATCGTTCGTCCTGACACACAAGAGATCACTGTTCCTAATGACACATTGCTCGATGAAGATCATGTTGATCAAATCGTTGCATTGGGTATCGACGAAGTCAAAGTTCGCACAGTACTCTCTTGCCAGACCCGTTATGGTTTGTGCGCGAAGTGCTATGGACGTGATTTAGGTCGCGGTGGCTTGGTGAACGTTGGTGAGGCGGTTGGTGTGATTGCTGCTCAGTCCATCGGTGAGCCAGGCACACAGTTGACAATGCGCACCTTCCACATCGGTGGTGCGGCTTCACGCGCTTTAGTTGCAAGTAATATTGAAGCTAAATCGAATGGTACTTTGAAGTTCTCTGGCGCGATGCGTGTTGTGAAAAACGCTAAGGGTGAGCAGATCGTGATTTCACGCTCTGGCGAAGCTTTGATCGTTGAAGACAATGGTCGTGAACGCGAGCGTCATAAAGTTCCTTACGGCGCAACTCTCTTGTTAAAAGAAGACGCAGCAGTGAAAGCCGGAGCAAGCTTGGCAACTTGGGACCCATTAACACGCCCGATCATTTCTGAGTATGCTGGTGTTGCTCGCTTTGACAACGTTGAAGAAGGCGTCACCGTTGCCAAACAGGTTGATGAAGTAACTGGCCTTTCAACTTTGGTGGTCATTGATGGTCAACGTCGTTCAGCAGCGAGCAAAGGCGTTCGCCCAGTAATCAACTTGGTTGATGACAAGGGCAATGATGTCATGATCGCCGGCACCGATCACCCAGTAAATATTGGCCTCCAAGTGGGCGCCTTGATTACTGTTAAAGATGGTCAGACAGTCGAAGTTGGTGAAGTATTAGCACGTATTCCAATCGAATCACAGAAGACTCGCGACATTACTGGTGGTTTGCCACGCGTTGCAGAGTTGTTCGAAGCACGCTCACCAAAAGACGCAGCGGTATTGGCGAAAGTGACTGGAACCGTTTCTTTTGGTAAAGAAACTAAGGGTAAGCAACGTTTGGTGATTACCGATATGGATGGTGAAGCTAATGAATTCTTGATTTCTAAAGAAAAGCAAGTTCTCGTTCATGACGGCCAAGTTGTGAACAAGGGCGAGATGATTGTGGAAGGTCCTGCTGATCCGCATGACATCTTGACTCTCAAAGGCATCGAAGAGTTAGCTCTCTACATCGTCGACGAGGTTCAGGACGTTTATCGTCTCCAGGGGGTGAAGATTAATGACACACACATTGAAGTTATTGTGCGTCAGATGTTGCGTCGTGTTCAGGTAACTGAACCGGGTGATACATCCTTCATTACTGGTGAGCAGGTGGAGCGCTCCAAGTTATATGACGAAAATGATCGTGTCATTGCTGAAGGTAAACACCCTGCTCAGTTCGATAACGTATTGCTTGGTATTACTAAAGCATCTTTGTCGACCGATAGCTTCATTTCGGCGGCCTCTTTCCAAGAAACCACTCGTGTATTGACCGAAGCTGCAATTATGGGCAAGACCGATACTCTTCGTGGCCTCAAGGAAAACGTCATTATTGGTCGTTTGATCCCTGCTGGTACTGGCTTGTCTTACCGCCGTGCACGCAAGGTCAGAGAGCAATTCGAGCGCGATTGTGCTCAAATGATTGCCGCCGAAGAGGAAGCAATGGCCAATATGCTTGTAGCAATTGAGACTGAAGTCGTTGCTCCTACTGGGGAGGTTGATTAAAGCTAATTTGGTAATTTTGGCTAGAAATGGCCAGTTTTTCCCCATTTGGTTGACGGAAAAGGCTGGCCAAGCTAAAATGCTGAGTTCTACTGATTCAGAAGAGGGTCTTTTTGACCTAGAACTTCTCTAAGTCATTGATTTTCTTAAAGAAAGCACCAAAGAAGTACTAACCGAGCTATTTTATGCCAACAATTAATCAATTATTACGCAAGCCAAGAACAAGGCTTACCGTTAAAAGCAAGAGCCCTGCGCTGCAAAACAGCCCACAGCGCCGTGGTGTATGTACACGTGTGTACACAACCACTCCTAAAAAGCCTAACTCTGCGCTACGTAAGGTAGCTAAAGTTCGGTTAACCAATGGTTTTGAAGTGATTTCATACATTGGCGGTGAAGGCCATAACCTCCAGGAACACTCAGTAGTGCTGATCCGTGGTGGTCGTGTGAAGGACTTGCCAGGTGTGCGTTACCACATCGTCCGCGGTTCTTTGGACTTACAAGGCGTTAAAGATCGCAAGCAAGCCCGTTCTAAGTATGGAGCAAAGCGCGCTAAGAAAGCTGCTTAATTCATAGAATTAAGCAATCGTAGTATTGGTAGTAAGTCATTTTTTGTCAGACTCAAAAGACAAGTAAGTAGTTGTTCCGTCTAGGAATCTTCTTAGATAGTAGGGCAACCGGAGCGGATGGTTCGCCTGAATCATCCCTAACTGAACTGAAGGAGTTGTTATGCCACGTCGTCGTGAAGTTCCCAAAAGGGAAATTTTGCCGGATCCAAAATTCGGTAATGTAGAAGTAGCTAAATTCATGAACGTCCTCATGTTGGACGGCAAGAAATCGGTAGCAGAACGCATTGTGTATGGCGCCTTTGATCATATCGAGAAAAAAGCAAATAAAGAACCACTCGAAATTTTTTCAACTGCCATGGGTAACGTTAAGCCGATGGTGGAAGTAAAAAGTCGTCGTGTTGGTGGTGCTAACTATCAAGTTCCAGCTGAAGTTCGCCCATCACGTCGTTCCGCCTTGGCAATGCGCTGGTTGCGTGAAGCCGCTAAAAAGCGTGGCGAAAAATCAATGGCTCAACGTTTGGCCAACGAATTATTAGAAGCTGCTGAAGGTCGTGGCGGCGCTATGAAGAAGCGTGAAGAAGTGCACCGCATGGCAGAAGCCAATAAGGCTTTCTCACATTTCCGCTTCTAATCGCAATAGTCAAGAAAAGGCATAAACAGTGGCACGTAAAACTCCCATCGACAAATACCGCAATATTGGTATTTCTGCGCATATTGACGCAGGTAAGACAACAACTACAGAACGCGTTCTGTTCTATACCGGTGTTAATCACAAAATCGGTGAAGTGCATGATGGCGCAGCTACCATGGACTGGATGGAGCAAGAGCAAGAGCGTGGCATCACCATTACTTCTGCTGCTACCACCACTTTCTGGAAGGGTATGGCAGGCAATATGCCTGAGCACCGTATCAACATTATTGATACCCCAGGACACGTAGATTTCACCATTGAAGTTGAGCGCTCTATGCGCGTTTTGGATGGCGCTTGCATGGTTTATTGTGCGGTAGGTGGTGTTCAGCCACAATCTGAAACTGTTTGGCGTCAAGCTAACAAGTATCAGGTGCCACGTTTGGCGTTCGTAAACAAGATGGACCGTACTGGTGCGAACTTCTTCACAGTTTATGACCAGATGAAAGCCCGTCTTAAAGCGAACCCAATCTTGATCCAGATTCCAATCGGCGCAGAAGACAACTTCAAAGGCGTTATTGACTTGGTAAAAATGAAAGCCATTATTTGGGATGAGGCCTCACAAGGTACTAAGTTCACGTACGAAGATATTCCTGCTGAGTTGCAAACATCTGCTGAAGAGTGGCGCG
The DNA here is from genome assembly GCF_900095185.1 of Polynucleobacter necessarius. Taxonomy (NCBI): domain Bacteria; kingdom Pseudomonadati; phylum Pseudomonadota; class Betaproteobacteria; order Burkholderiales; family Burkholderiaceae; genus Polynucleobacter; species Polynucleobacter necessarius. The sequence continues at coordinate 689,726 of NZ_LT606948.1, forward strand.
AGAAAATGCTCGAAGCCGCTGCAGAGAGCTCAGAAGAGTTGATGGAAAAGTATCTCGGCGGCGAAGGCTTGACAGAAGATGAAATCAAAAAAGCATTGCGTCAACGTACTATTGCTAATGAAATCGTTCCAATGTTGTGCGGAACTGCCTTTAAGAACAAAGGTGTTCAGGCAATGTTGGATGCGGTAGTTGAGTTATTACCATCTCCATTAGATGTGCCGCCAGTGCCATGTGGATTGGAAGACGGTACACCTGCAGAACGAAAAGCTGCCGATGATGAGAAATTTTCAGCATTGGCATTTAAGATCATGACCGACCCATTCGTTGGTCAGCTCATTTTCTTTCGTGTTTACTCAGGTGTAATGAAGTCTGGCGACACCATCTACAACCCAATTAAGGGAAAAAAAGAGCGTGTTGGTCGCTTGTTGCAAATGCACGCTAACCAACGTGAAGAAATTAAAGAAGTTTACGCAGGTGATATCGCTGCTGCTGTTGGTCTCAAAGATGTAACCACAGGTGAGACATTGTGCGATCCAGATAGCATTGTGATCCTGGAGCGCATGGTATTCCCAGAGTCAGTGATCTCTCAAGCAGTGGAGCCTAAGACAAAAGCTGACCAAGAAAAAATGGGGCTTGCATTAAATCGGTTAGCCCAAGAAGATCCTTCCTTCCGCGTGAAGACTGATGAAGAATCAGGCCAAACCATTATTTCCGGTATGGGCGAGCTCCACTTGGAAATTTTGGTTGATCGTATGAAGCGCGAATTTGGTGTTGAAGCCACTGTTGGTAAGCCACAGGTTGCTTACCGCGAAACAATTCGCAAAACCTGCGACGAAGTTGAAGGTAAGTTTGTTAAGCAATCTGGTGGTCGTGGTCAATATGGTCACGTTGTATTGAAGCTTGAGCCACAGGAACCAGGCAAAGGATTTGAATTCGTTGACGCTATTAAGGGCGGTGTTGTTCCACGCGAATACATCCCTGCAGTTGAAAAAGGCATTATTGAAACATTGAACTCCGGTATCTTGGCTGGGTATCCAGTCGTTGATGTCAAAGCAACATTGTTCTTCGGTTCATACCATGATGTTGACTCCAATGAAAACGCATTTAAGATGGCGGGCTCGATGGCGTTTAAAGACGGTATGCGCAGAGCGGCTCCAGTATTGCTCGAGCCAATGATGGCTGTAGAAGTTGAAACGCCAGAAGATTTCATGGGTAACGTAATGGGTGACCTCTCATCCCGTCGCGGTATTTTGCAAGGTATGGATGACATTCCAGGTGGCGGCAAGATTGTTCGCGCTGAAGTGCCATTGGCAGAGATATTTGGTTACTCAACCGACTTGCGCTCGTTGACCCAAGGTCGTGCTACCTACACCATGGAATTTAAGCATTATTCCGAAGCACCTAAGAACGTTGCAGAAGCAGTTATGGCTGCTAAAGCGAAATAATTTATCCACATTAATTTTGAATATTGACTAGCTAAAGAAGGCAGACAAAAATGGCAAAAGAAAAGTTCGAGCGGACAAAACCGCACGTAAACGTAGGTACTATCGGTCACGTTGACCACGGTAAAACTACTTTGACAGCAGCAATCGCAACTGTGCTCTCAAAAGCATTCGGTGGCGAAGCAAAAGCATACGATCAGATCGATGCTGCTCCAGAAGAAAAGGCCCGTGGTATTACGATTAACACTGCGCACGTTGAGTACGAGACAGCCAATCGTCACTATGCTCACGTAGATTGCCCAGGACACGCTGACTACGTCAAGAACATGATTACTGGCGCTGCTCAGATGGACGGCGCTATTTTGGTTTGTTCTGCTGCTGACGGCCCAATGCCACAAACTCGTGAGCACATTCTCTTGGCACGCCAGGTGGGCGTTCCTTACATCGTCGTTTTCTTGAATAAGTGTGACATGGTTGATGACGCTGAATTGCTCGAGTTAGTTGAAATGGAAGTGCGTGAACTTCTGTCTAAGTACAACTTCCCTGGCGATGACACACCAATCATCCAAGGTTCTGCTAAGTTAGCCCTAGAAGGCGATGAAGGTCCATTGGGTAAAGAAGCCATCATGAAATTGGCTGAAACCCTTGACTCTTACATCCCTACTCCAGAGCGTGCGGTTGAAGGTGCGTTCTTGATGCCAGTAGAAGACGTGTTCTCGATCTCCGGTCGAGGTACTGTCGTCACTGGTCGTATTGAGCGCGGTATCGTTAAAGTCGGCGAAGAGATCGAAATTATCGGCATCAAGCCAACTCTTAAGACAACCTGTACTGGTGTTGAAATGTTCCGTAAATTGCTCGACCAAGGTCAAGCAGGCGATAACGTGGGTATCTTGTTGCGCGGTACAAAACGTGAAGAAGTTGAGCGCGGCCAAGTATTGGCTAAGCCGGGTTCTATCACTCCACATACGCACTTTACTGCCGAGGTTTACATCTTGGGTAAAGACGAAGGTGGTCGTCATACTCCATTCTTTAACAACTATCGTCCCCAGTTCTACTTCCGTACTACAGACGTAACGGGTTCAATCGAGTTGCCAAAAGACAAAGAAATGGTGATGCCAGGTGATAACCTCACGATTACCGTCAAACTAATCGCACCAATCGCGATGGAAGAAGGTTTACGTTTTGCGATCCGTGAAGGTGGCCGTACTGTTGGCGCCGGAGTGGTTGCAAAGATTTTGGCTTAAGTGCTAAACGGTGATATTAGTGCTGCTGATGTCACCGTGCTCTTTAGATGTATATAACGTGGCAGCACCACAACGCTCTTTGGAATTAATATGCAAAACCAAAAAATTCGTATTCGTCTTAAAGCATTTGATTATCGTTTGATCGACCAGTCTGCTGCTGAAATTGTTGATACAGCCAAGCGTACTGGTGCAGTTGTTAAGGGTCCAGTACCTCTGCCAACTCGTATCGAGCGTTTTGATATCTTACGTTCCCCGCATGTGAACAAGACATCTCGTGATCAGTTAGAGATCCGTACCCATCTCCGTTTGATGGATATCATTGATCCTACAGAGAAAACTGTAGATGCATTGATGAAATTAGACCTCCCAGCAGGTGTGTACGTCGAAATTAAGTTGCAGTAATGTGTTGTTTCTGGTCTTTTTGCTTGTCAAGATCAGTTTTTCGGGATAAAATTTAAGGCTTCACTCAATTATTTGAGTTCAAATATTAGTTTTATCAGCATTAAAAACGTTGTAAGTTATTGATTTAGAAGTATTTTTACTTGTAAATCACTGAAATTAATTTTGCCGACCAATTGAAGTCGGCGTGGAGCATGAATATGAGCTTAGGCTTAATCGGCCGCAAGGTCGGCATGACCCGTCTGTTTACGGACGAAGGGGAAGCGATTCCTGTGACTGTAATCGACGTGAGCGACAACAGAGTCGCTCAAATCAAGAGCCAGGTAACTGATGGCTATGACGCTATCCAGTTGGCGCATGGCATACGTAGAGCGACTCGCGTTACTAAATCAATGGCTGGTCACTTTGCAAAAGCAGGCGTGATGGCTGGTAATGCACTCAACGAATTTCATTTAGATGCAGCAACAATTGCAGCAATGACACCAGGACAAGTTGTTCCTGCTGATGCTGCATTTACTGCTGGTCAAAAAGTGGATGTGCAAGGCGTAACCATCGGTAAGGGTTACGCAGGCACCATCAAGCGTTATCACTTCGCTTCTGGTCGAGCATCACATGGTAACTCCAGAGCACATAACGTACCCGGCTCCATCGGTATGGCGCAAGATCCGGGTCGCGTTTTCCCGGGTAAGCGCATGACTGGCCACTTTGGTGACGTTACTCGCACCGTACAAAATTTAGTCATCGCACGCATTGATGCAGAGCGTAATCTCATCATGGTTAAAGGCGCCATTCCAGGCGCTCCGGGCGGTAAAGTTATTGTTACTCCAGCGGTGAAGACACCGTTGAAGAAGAAATAAGGAGAGCGAATATGGAACTTAAGCTTCTCCAAGAGGATGGTACTTTAGGTGCAGGCGTAAAAGCTTCACCAGAGGTATTCGAGCGTGAATATAACGAAGCCTTGGTACACCAAGTTGTAGTGGCTTACCAAGCAAATGCACGTAGCGGTAATCGCGCACAAAAAGACCGTGAGCAAGTTAAGCACACTACCAAGAAGCCTTGGCGTCAAAAGGGTACTGGTCGGGCACGTGCTGGTATGAGCTCGTCCCCGCTGTGGCGTGGAGGTGGTCGTATATTCCCGAATTCTCCAGAAGAGAATTTTAGCCAAAAAGTAAACAAGAAAATGTATCGCGCAGGTATGAGATCGATTTTGTCTCAGTTAGCCCGCGAAGGTCGATTGAATGTTGTTTGTCAATTCAATCTAGATGCTCCAAAGACCAAAGTTTTAGCTGACAAAGTTAAAGCTATGGGCTTGGATTCAGTCTTGATCATTGTTGATCAGGTTAGCGAGAATTTGTACTTGGCCTCACGTAATTTGCATAAAGTTGCAGTGGTTGAGCCGCAGCATGCCGATCCATTAGCTTTGGTTCAATACAAAAAAGTATTGGTAAGCAAAGCAGCGATCGCCAAAATTGAGGAGTTGCTGAAATGAGCCAAGTCCGTAAAAACGATCACAACCTCATGAAGGTTCTGCTTGGTCCGGTAATCTCTGAAAAAGCCACTATGGTTGCCGAGAAAAATGAACAAGTAGTTTTCCAAATGGCTCGCGATGCCAATAAGCTCGATGTTAAACAAGCAGTTGAATTGCTCTTCAAAGTGCAAGTTGACTCAGTGCAAATCGTGAATCAAAAAGGTAAGCCTAAGCGCTATGGCCGTTTTGAAGGTCGTCGTGACCATACTAAGAAGGCCTACGTGAATTTGAAGCCAGGCCAAGAAATCAACTTTGAAGCGGAGGCGAATTCATCATGCCTTTGATGAAGACAAAACCGACCTCACCAGGTCGTCGCTCAATGGTCAAGGTGGTCAATCCTGACCTCCATAAAGGTAAGCCTTTTGCACCACTACTTGAGCCACAGTTCCAAAAAGCAGGTCGCAATAACAACAGTCACATCACTATCCGTCATAAAGGTGGTGGTCATAAGCATCACTATCGTGTTGTTGACTTCAAGCGCAACGACAAAGATGGTATTCCAGCAAAAGTTGAGCGTTTGGAATATGACCCAAACCGCAGTGCAAATATCGCTTTGATCGTGTTTGCTGATGGTGAGCGTCGCTATATTCCTGCGGCTAAGGGTATGACTGTTGGTCAGGCAATGATGAATGGCTCAGAAGCGCCTATCAAGTCTGGTAACAATTTACCAATTCGTAACATTCCAGTTGGTAGCACAATTCACTGCGTTGAAATCATGCCAGGCAAAGGTGCGCAAGTTGCACGTTCTGCTGGTGGTTCAGCAGTATTGTTGGCTCGCGAAGGTGTTTACGCTCAAGTGCGTTTACGCTCCGGTGAAGTTCGCCGTGTTCTGATTGAGTGCCGCGCCACCATTGGTGAAGTTGGCAACGAAGAGCACAGCTTGCGTCAAATTGGTAAAGCAGGTGCAAATCGCTGGCGTGGCATTCGCCCAACCGTTCGCGGTGTAGCAATGAACCCAGTAGATCACCCACATGGTGGTGGTGAAGGTAGAACTGGCGAAGGCCGTGTTCCTGTATCCCCATGGGGTACTCCAACCAAAGGTTATCGCACACGTCGTAATAAGCGTACAACTTCGATGATCGTTCAACGTCGTCAAAAACGTTAAGCGATAAGGATAAATAGATATGACACGTTCAGCTAAAAAAGGCCCATTCTGCGACGCCAGCTTAGTAAAAAAAGTTGAAGTTGCACAAGCCAACAAAGACAAAAAGCCGATCAAAACTTGGTCACGCCGTTCAACAATCCTCCCAGACTTTATTGGTCTGACGATTGCTGTACATAACGGTCGTCAACACGTTCCGGTATATGTATCAGAAAACATGGTGGGTCATAAGTTAGGCGAATTTGCCTTGACCCGTACTTTCAAAGGTCACGCTGCTGACAAGAAAGTAACGAAGAAGTAAGGGGATGATGATGGAAGTTAAAGCTATTCACAAGGGTGCCCGCATTTCTGCGCAAAAGACACGTTTGGCTGCTGACCAAATTCGTGGTTTGCCAATTGCTCGCGCATTAAACATTTTGAACTTCAGCCCCAAGAAAGCTGCCTTCATTGTGAAAAAAGTTGTTGAGTCCGCTGTGGCCAACGCTGAACACAATAAGGGTGCTGACATTGACGAGCTCAAGGTTTCAGCAATTATTGTTGATAAAGGCACGTCATTGAAGCGCTTTACCGCACGCGCTAAGGGTCGTGGCAATCAAATTGAAAAACAAACTTGTCACATTAGCGTGACCTTGAGTAACTAAGGAAATATATGGGCCAAAAGATAAACCCCACCGAATTCCGACTCGCGGTAACGAAGAATTGGACATCACGTTGGTATGCAAACAATACTGACTTCGCAAAGATGCTGAAAGAGGACGTAGATGTCCGCAGCTATCTCAAGAAGAAGTTGAAGAACGCATCCGTAAGCAAAGTAGTCATTGAGCGTCCTGCAAAGAACGCGCGTATTACTATCTACAGCTCACGTCCAGGCGTTGTAATCGGCAAAAAAGGTGAAGACATTGAAGTGCTCCGGCGCGAATTACAAAAGCGTATGGGAGTTCCAGTTCATGTGAACATCGAAGAAATTCGTAAGCCAGAAGTTGATGCACAATTGATTGCTGACTCTATTGCTCAACAGTTAGAGAGGCGCATCATGTTCCGTCGCGCAATGAAGCGTGCAATGCAAAGCGCAATGCGTCTTGGCGCACAAGGTATTAAGATCATGTCATCAGGCCGTTTAAATGGAGCAGAGATTGCTCGTCGCGAATGGTACCGTGAAGGTCGTGTTCCGCTTCATACTTTGAGAGCGGATATTGACTACGCAACTTCTGAAGCTGAAACAACATACGGCATTATTGGTGTAAAAGTTTGGGTATACAAAGGCGACACATTGGGTCGTGGTGCAGAAGCTCAAGTACCAGCTCCATCCGCTGCACCAGCTGCCGAAGAAAAGAAAACTCGTCGTGCCCCAAGTAAGACGGCTGTTCGTAAACCAGCTGCTGGCACAGACAAACCTTTAGTTGCTGCTAAACCAGCAGTTAAGCGTGTGCGTAAGGTAGAAACACCAGCCGCAGATACGCAGAAGTCAGGAGAGTAAGTATGCTACAACCAAAGCGTCGCAAGTATCGTAAGGAACAAAAGGGCCGTAATACTGGCGTGGCAACACGCGGCAGTTCTGTAGCCTTTGGTGACTTTGGATTGAAGGCTGTTGGCCGTGGTCGTTTGACTGCGCGTCAAATTGAGTCAGCACGTCGTGCAATGACTCGTCACATTAAACGTGGTGGCCGTATTTGGATTCGCATTTTTCCAGATAAGCCAATTTCACAAAAACCTGCAGAAGTACGTATGGGCAACGGTAAAGGTAACCCGGAGTACTACGTAACTGAAATTCAACCAGGCAAAGTGCTTTACGAGATGGACGGTGTTGACGAGCAATTGGCGCGTGAAGCTTTAAAGCTTGCTGCTGCTAAGCTACCTTTGCAGACCACTTTCGTGATTCGCCACTTAGGTTGATCGGGATAGAGATTATGAAAAATACAGAATTAGCCACAAAAGATCTGGCTGCTTTGAATACAGAGTTAACTGAGTTATTGAAGACTGGTTTTAAACTCCGTATGCAAAAAGGCACTCAGCAACTCACTAATACCAGCCAATTGGGTAAAAATAAGCGCGACATCGCTCGTGTTAAGACTTTTATCGCCCAAAAGACTGCACAGACATAAGGAAAAAGGGATATGGCAGAATTATCTAAACCCTTACGCCGTACCCTCGTGGGCCGCGTTGTTAGCGACAAACTGCAAAAAACTGTTACGGTTTTAGTTGAGCGTCAAGTTAAGCATCCGGTAATTGGCAAGTACGTTGGACAGTCTAAAAAGTACCATGCTCATGACGAAGCTGGCACATACAAGATGGGTGATACCGTTGAAATTGCTGAATCTAAGCCAATTTCACGCACTAAATCTTGGGTTGTGACCCGTTTAGTAGAAGCTTCTAAGGGTATTTAAAGAAATTATTAGGGATTTTGGCGAAGTTTCTGCCCAAATTCCTGTTTTACGTAGTAAAATAAAAGGCTTCTCTGGTTTTGTTGGAGCAGCAGTGTTTTCATTAATTCCGGGTTTTAGCTTTTGTTAAAGCCCATAGACGGACCCAAGACTGTTTGCCTTTGGCCAATAAGTTGGGGATTAGAAATGATACAAACCGAAAGTAGATTACAGGTTGCCGATAACACAGGCGCCACTGAGGTGTTGTGCATCAAGGTATTGGGCGGTTCTAAGCGTCGTTACGCCAGTATCGGCGATGTCATCAAGGTCAGCGTTAAGTCTGCTGCTCCACGTGGCCGTGTAAAAAAAGGTGATATTTATAACGCTGTTGTAGTTAGAACAGCAAAGGGTGTTCGTCGTCCGGACGGTTCATTGATTAAGTTCGATGCAAACGCTGCGGTATTGCTCAACGCTAAGTTAGAGCCAATTGGCACACGTATCTTTGGACCTGTCACACGCGAATTGCGTACTGAGAAGTTCATGAAGATCGTTTCTCTCGCCCCCGAAGTTATTTAAGAGACTGATATGAAAAAGATTCGTAAAGGCGATTCCGTAGTTTTGTTGACTGGCCGTGATAAAAGCAAGCAAGGAACTGTAACGGCCGTTCTCGAGAACAAAGTAGTCATCGAAGGCGTGAATATCTACAAAAAGAGCGTTAAACCAAATCCAGCTGCTGGCGTTACTGGCGGCTTTATTGACAAGCCTATGCCTGTTCACATTTCAAATGTGGCTTTGGTTGATGGTAACGGTAAGCCATCACGAGTTGGTATCAAACTCGTAGACGGTAAAAAGCAGCGTTTCCTCAAAACCACTGGCGCGACTTTAAGCGCATAAATCAACTACAGGGGCACGGAGAAATTATGAGTACACGTTTTCAAGAACACTATCAAGCTAAGGTTGTTGCAAATTTGATCGCTAAGTTTGGCTATAAGTCTGTAATGGAAGTTCCACGTATCACTAAGGTAACCCTGAATATGGGTTTAGGCGATGCCGTGAACGACAAGAAAATTATCGAAAATGCAGTTGGTGATTTAACTAAAGTTGCAGGGCAGAAGCCTGTTGTGACCAAGGCTAAAAAAGCGATTGCAGGTTTCAAAATTCGTCAGGGTTACCCAATCGGTGCCATGGTGACATTGCGTGGTGCACGTATGTACGAATTTTTAGATCGCTTTGTTACGGTTGCATTACCTCGCGTACGCGACTTCCGCGGTATCTCTGGTAAAGCATTTGATGGCCGTGGCAACTACAACATCGGCGTTAAAGAACAGATCATTTTCCCTGAAATTGAATACGATAAAATTGAGGCCCTCCGTGGTCTCAATATCAGCATTACGACGACTGCTAAAACCGACAAAGAAGCAAAAGCGTTGTTGGCAGCATTCAAATTTCCTTTCCGCAATTAAGTAAGGGGCTCACGTGGCAAAACTATCCCTGATTGAGCGCGAGAATAAGCGCACAAAAACTGTAGAGAAGTACGCTGCCAAGCGTGCTGAACTCAAAGCGATCATTGCTGATCAATCACGCAGCGATGAAGAGCGCTATGAAGCTCGCTTGAAGCTACAGGCACTTCCACGTAATGCAAGCCCGATTCGTCAAAGAAATCGTTGTTCATTAACCGGTCGCCCACGTGGCACATTCCGTAAATTCGGTTTGGCTCGAAGCAAGATTCGAGAAATCGCCTTCCGCGGCGAAATCCCTGGTTTAACCAAGGCCAGCTGGTAAGCGGCGAAAGAATTAGGAGAACTCATGAGTATCAGCGATCCAATCGCCGACATGTTGACCCGGATCCGCAATGCGCAAGCAGTGCAAAAGCCGTTAGTCACAATGCCGTCGTCAAAAGTTAAAGTAGCCATTGCAAAAGTTTTGCAAGACGAAGGCTATATCGAAAGTTTTGAAATCAAAGGTGAAGCAGCTAAGCCAGTGCTACACATTGATCTCAAGTGCTATGCAGGCCGTCCTGTTATAGAACGTATCGACCGTGTCTCGACACCAAGTCTTCGTATCTACAAAGGCCGCCACGACATTCCAGAAGTAATGAATGGCTTGGGCATTGCAATTATTTCAACCCCTCAAGGCATAATGACAGACCGTAAAGCACGTGCAACAGGCGTGGGCGGCGAAGTTATTTGCTACGTAGCTTAAGGAGCGAAATATGTCCCGTGTAGGTAAATCACCCATTACAGTTCCTAAGGGCGCTGAGGTAAGCATCAACGGTGCAAACATTACTGTTAAAGGCCCCCTGGGAACGTTGACTCATAACTTGCATCCTTCTGTTGGATTGAAACAAGAAGACGGCGTACTGACAGTTGTTTTGAATAATGACACACCAGAAGCTGGTGCGCAGTCAGGTACAGCACGCGCCTTAGTAAACAACATGGTTGTTGGCATAACCACTGGCTTTGAGCGCAAGCTCAGCTTGGTTGGCGTTGGTTATCGCGCTCACGCTCAAGGTGAGTCGTTGAAATTACAGTTGGGTTTCTCTCACGACATTATTTACAATTTGCCAAAAGGTGTAAAAGCTGAGACGCCGTCGCAAACTGAAATCATCATCAAAGGCTCCAACAAGCAGCAGGTTGGGCAGGTTGCAGCTGAAGTTCGCGCATACCGTTCACCAGAGCCATACAAAGGCAAAGGTGTTCGTTATGTGGATGAGGTAGTGCATCTGAAAGACGCTAAGAAGAAGTAAGCGAGATTAGAAAATGAATAAAGACGAATCCAGACAAAGACGTGCTCGGCAGACTCGTATTCGGATTGCTGAAGCTCAAGCAAATCGCTTCACAGTTATCCGTAGCAATACACATATTTCTGCCCAGGTTTATAGCTCATGCGGAACCAAAGTTGTTGCAGCTGCTTCAACAATGGAAAAAGATTTGCGCCAAGCCATCAAAAATGGCGGCAATGCTGAAGCGGCAAAACAAATTGGCAAATTAGTTGCCGAGCGTGCTGTTAAGGCAGGCGTTGTTGATGTTGCTTTTGATCGTTCCGGTCATCGTTACCACGGCCGTATTAAGGCTTTAGCTGAAGCTGCGCGTGAAGCCGGCCTGAAGTTCTAATAGGGTTTAGAAAAAACATGGCAAAAATGCAAACTAAGATGCAAAACGAAGAGCGTGATGATGGTCTTCGCGAGAAAATGATTGCTGTTAATCGCGTCACTAAAGTGGTGAAGGGTGGCCGTATTCTTGGCTTCGCTGCACTTACTGTTGTTGGCGATGGCGATGGCCGTATCGGCATGGGCAAAGGCAAATCAAAAGAAGTGCCAGTTGCTGTTCAAAAAGCAATGGATGAAGCTCGTCGCAAGATGCTCAAAGTTTCCTTACGCAAGGGTACTTTGCGGCACACTGTCACTGGCCAACATGGCGCATCTCGCGTTTTGATTTCGCCAGCTAAAGACGGTACTGGAATTATTGCCGGCGGCCCAATGCGTGCAATTTTCGATGTAATGGGTGTAACTAACGTGGTTGCTAAGTCACTTGGCTCAACAAATCCATACAACCTCGTTCGTGCAACAGTTGATGGTTTGAGCAAGATGAGGACTCCTGCTGAGATTGCTGCTAAACGCGGTAAGTCAGTTGAAGAGATTCTCGGCTAAGACCAAAAGATTAGGAATCTACAAATGACAATATCTAACTCCAAAGTAAAACTGCAATTAGTGCGCAGTTTGATCGGCACTCGCGAGAGCCATCGTGCAACTGTACGTGGCTTGGGCCTCGGCCGTATCAATTCAGTATCTGAATTGGAGGATACGCCAGCTGTGCGCGGCATGATTAATAAAGTTTCTTATCTAGTTAAAGTCATTGGCTAATAGGCGAAGAAAATGCAACTCAATACAATTAAACCTGCAGAAGGCTCCAAGAAAAACCGTCGTCGCGTTGGTCGCGGAATTGGTTCTGGTTTGGGCAAAACTGCTGGCCGTGGTCATAAGGGTCAAAAATCCCGTTCAGGCGGTTTCCACAAGGTTGGATTTGAAGGCGGTCAGATGCCTATGTATCGCCGTTTGCCAAAACGCGGCTTCATGTCTTTGACTCGTCGTCACGTTGGTCAAATCACCTTGAACGACTTAGCAAAAATCAACTTGCCAGAAGTGGACTTGTTGGTATTGAAAGTTCACGGCTTTGCTGGTGAGCAAATCAACGCAATTAAAGTTATTAAAACTGGCGAACTCAAGATTGCTGTAACTTTCAAAGGTATCACAGCAACAGCCGGTGCAAAAGCAGTCATTGAAGCAGCTGGCGGCAAATTAGTTGAGTTGGCTTAATAAGTCTATTAAGTAGATATGGCATTAGCACCTACCAATAACGCAAGCACTGCCGCAACAGGTGGCAAGTTTGGCGAATTACGCCAACGCTTGGTATTCCTGGTGTTAGCTTTGCTCGTGTTCCGTTTGGGTGCTCATATCCCTGTTCCCGGAATTGATCCAGACCAATTGGCCCAGTTATTTTCTGGTCAACAAGATGGCATTTTGGGAATGTTTAATTTGTTCTCTGGCGGCGCCTTGTCTCGTTTTACTGTATTTGCGTTGGGTATCATGCCTTACATCTCCGCATCGATCATCATGCAGCTAATGACGATTGTTGTTCCTTCATTGGAGTCTTTAAAAAAAGAAGGTCAAGCAGGTCAGCGTAAGATTGCTCAGTACACACGCTATGGCACGGTATTTTTAGCAACATTCCAAGCATTAGGAATTTCTGTTGCCTTGCAAGCCCAATCAGGTTTGGTTATCAATCCAGGCTTGATGTTTGAGTTCAGCTCCGTGGTTACTTTAGTAACAGGTACAATGTTCTTAATGTGGCTCGGTGAACAAATTACTGAGCGTGGCTTAGGTAACGGTATCTCTATTATTATTTTCGGCGGTATTGTTTCTGGTTTGCCAAGCGCATTAGCAAGCCTGTTAGAGCTTGTTCGTGCTGGCTCAATGCATATCATTTCCGCATTACTCATCGTTGTGATTTGCGTAGCAGTGACCTATTTTGTAGTGTTTGTAGAGCGTGGTCAGCGCCGCATCTTAGTGAATTACGCCAAGCGTCAAGTTGGCAATAAGATCTATGGTGGGCAGTCGTCTTATTTCCCGTTGAAGTTAAATATGGCAGGAGTTATTCCTCCAATTTTTGCTTCATCCATTATTTTGTTCCCTGCAACGATTGCAGGCTGGTTCACATCAGGCGAGCCTACAAATATGTTTAGCAGAATTATCAAAGATTTGGCAGCCACTTTGGCTCCAGGTCAGCCCGTCTACACTATTTTGTATGCAGCAGCGATTATTTTCTTCTGCTTCTTCTATACCGCATTGGTTTTTAATAATCGTGAAACTGCAGAGAATTTGAAGAAGAGCGGTGCATTGGTTCCAGGTATTCGGCCGGGCGACCAAACAGCACGATACATCGACAAGATCTTGGTCCGCTTAACTTTGGCTGGCGCCATTTATATGGTTTTGGTTTGTTTATTGCCAGAATGCTTGGTGCTGAAGTACAACGTGCCATTTTATTTCGGTGGTACTTCATTGTTAATTATTGTGGTTGTTGCAATGGATTTCATGGCTCAAGTTCAGTCATTTGTCATGCAACAGCAGTATGGCTCTTTGATGAAAAAAGCGAACTTTAAGATGGGCGCTTAACTGAATGTCTAAAGACGATGCAATTCAGATGGTGGGAGAAGTTGTAGAGAATTTGCCGAACGCGATGTTTCGCGTGAAACTAGAAAATGGACATGTGGTTCTGGGGCACATTTCCGGCAAAATGCGGATGCATTACATCCGCATTTTGCCGGGTGATAAGGTGACGGTGGAGATGACGCCTTACGATCTAACGCGCGCTAGGATTATTTTCCGTGCGAAGTAAAGATTAAGTAGTACCTATTTTTAAGAGGTGAGTTATGAAAGTTTTAGCATCCGTTAAGTGTATTTGCAGAAATTGCAAGATCATTAAGCGCAAACGCGCTGTGCGCGTGATCTGTTCTTCAGATGCACGTCATAAGCAGCGTCAAGGCTGATCTGGTTAATTAAGAGGAAATCTTATGGCACGTATCGCTGGGGTAAACATCCCAAATCATCAACATACCGTTATCGGTTTAACAGTAATTTTTGGCATCGGCATAATTCGTGCGCGCAAAATTTGTGAAACCACAGGTGTTGCTATTGACAAAAAAGTGAAAGATCTTACTGACGCTGACTTGGAAAAGTTGCGTGATGAAGTAGGTAAATTCATCACTGAAGGTGACCTTCGTCGTGAAGTAACTATGAGCATCAAGCGTTTGATGGACTTAGGTTGCTATCGCGGTGTTCGTCATCGTAAGGGCTTGCCTGTACGTGGTCAACGCACTAAGACAAACGCACGCACCCGCAAGGGCCCACGTAAGTCTGGCGTCCAACTCAAGAAATAATCAAGAAAGTTTATTGACATGGCAAAACAACAATCCGCTTCTGCAGCTTCACAGCGCGCTCGTAAAAAGGTTAAAAAGAACGTTGCTGACGGTATTGCGCACGTTCACGCTTCTTTTAATAACACCATTATTACGATTACTGATCGTCAGGGAAATGCGCTTTCATGGGCAACTTCTGGCGGTCAAGGTTTCAAAGGATCACGTAAGTCAACTCCTTTTGCTGCTCAGGTAGCCGCAGAAGTGGCTGGTAAGACGGCCATTGAATGCGGTATCAAGAATTTAGAAGTTCAGATCAAAGGCCCAGGCCCAGGTCGTGAATCAGCAGTTCGTGCTTTGAACTCATTGGGTATCAAGATCACTGAGATTCAAGACGTAACTCCAGTTCCATATAGTGGTTGCCGTCCTCCTAAGCGTCGTCGTATTTAAGCTTGGAAGTTGGTAACAAAAAAGTTTCAGTAGTTTTTTATTAAAGCCCACTGTTCGCCTGGTTTCAAGGGTGAACTCACCGCCGGTCGTAAGACTGCGGCAAAGAAAGGAAAGCATCGTGGCACGTTACTTAGGGCCTAAGGCCAAATTAGTGCGTCGGGAAGGTACCGACTTATTTGTAAAGAGCGCACGTCGCGCCCTGTCAGACAAGTGCAAGTTAGAGACTAAGCCTGGTCAACATGGCCGTACATCTGGCTCAAGAACATCTGATTACGGTAATCAATTGCGTGAAAAGCAAAAGGTGAAGCGTATCTATGGCGTATTGGAGCGTCAATTCCGTCGTTACTTCGCAGAAGCTGAGCGTCGTAAGGGCAATACCGGTGAAACATTACTCCAGTTGCTCGAGTCACGTTTAGATAACGTGGTTTATCGCATGGGTTTTGGTTCAACACGCGCTGAAGCACGTCAGTTGGTTTCGCATGGCACAATCATGCTTAATGGCAGTGCTGTGAATATTCCATCTATCCAGGTAAAGCCTGGTGACGTTGTTGCGATTCGTGAAAAAGCAAAGAAGCAAGCGCGAATTGCAGAGTCGCTCAATTTGGTTCAGCAAATGTCTGCAGTAACCTGGGTATCGGTTGATGCAGTTAAGCTGGAAGGAACATTTAAGCACGTGCCCGACCGCGAAGATATTAGCGGTGAAATTAATGAAAGTTTGATCGTCGAATTGTATTCACGCTAATTTAGGCACTCTCAAGGAAAAATATGCAAACAAATTTGCTCAAGCCAAAGATTATTTCTGTTGAAGCGCTTACCGCCAACCAAGCTAAGGTTGTTATGGAGCCGTTCGAGCGTGGCTATGGCCACACACTCGGCAATGCATTACGTCGTGTACTCTTGTCCTCGATGGTTGGTTATGCGCCAACTGAAGTAGCTATTGCCGGTGTTGTTCACGAATATTCCACATTAGATGGAGTTCAAGAGGACGTAGTAAACCTTTTGTTGAACCTCAAAGGTATCGTATTTAAGTTACGGTCACGTGACGAAGTTACTATCAATTTGCGTAAAGAAGGCCCAGGCGTAGTTACTGCAAACGATATTGATTTGCCACATGATGTAGAAATTATGAACCCTGATCATGTAATTGCCCACTTGTCAGCTGGTGGCAAGTTAGACATGCAGATCAAGGTTGAAAAAGGCCGTGGTTATGTTCCTGGTAACGTACGTCAATACAGCGACGAAGCTACTAAGATTATTGGCCGTATTGTGTTAGATGCTTCATTTAGCCCGATAAGCCGTGTTAGCTACGCTGTTGAATCTGCTCGTGTTGAGCAACGTACCGACCTCGATCGCTTGGTAATAACTATCGAAACTAATGGTGTGTTGTCTCCTGAAGAGGCAATTCGTCAAGCTGCTAGCATTTTGGTTGATCAATTGGTTGTATTCGCAGCTCTTGAGAGCAGTGAAGTGTCTGGTGACCTAGCACCAAGCCGCCCTTCAATGGTAGATCCAATGTTGATGCGTCCAGTTGATGATCTCGAGCTCACAGTTCGCTCTGCAAGCTGCTTGAAGGTTGAGAATATCTACTACATTGGTGACTTGATTCAACGTACAGAGAATGAATTGTTGAAGACGCCTAATCTTGGCCGTAAATCTTTGAATGAAATCAAAGATGTTTTGGCGGCTCGTGGCTTAAGTCTTGGCATGAAACTTGAAAGCTGGCCTCCAGCTAACCTCGAGAAATAATTAGAAAGGAAGCATCATGCGTCACGGAAACGGCTTGCGCAAACTAAACAGAACATCATCACATCGCTTGGCGATGCTGCGCAATATGTCCAATTCACTCTTGGAGCACGAACTTATTAAAACGACCTTGCCAAAAGCAAAAGAATTGCGCATGGTTGTTGAGCCTTTGATTACCTTAGGTAAAAAAGACAACTTGGCTAACCGTCGTCTGGCATTTAATCGCACTCGTGATTGCGATATCGTGACTAAGCTCTTTACCGAGCTCGGACCACGTTATGCAACACGTCCAGGTGGCTATCTTCGCATTTTGAAGTTTGGCTTTCGCCACGGCGACAATGCTCCAATGGCTCTGGTTGAGTTAGTAGACCGCCCTCAGGTAGAAGAAACAACAACTGTAGCGGAAGAGGCTTAACTCTCACACTGTGTTAAAAAGCCAGGCTTCGGTCTGGCTTTTTTCATTCATCGGGTTATAAATACAGAATGCCTCAAACCTCGCCAAATAATTTA
Source organism: Polynucleobacter necessarius (assembly GCF_900095185.1). Classification (NCBI taxonomy): domain Bacteria; kingdom Pseudomonadati; phylum Pseudomonadota; class Betaproteobacteria; order Burkholderiales; family Burkholderiaceae; genus Polynucleobacter; species Polynucleobacter necessarius. Next base: position 706,915 of record NZ_LT606948.1, read on the forward strand.
GATGCCATGTTGATAGTGGTCACGAGCTTACCAAATGGGGAGATTGCTCAAACCTTAGCAAGAGATCTGATGGAAGCCCATTTGGCTGCTTGCGTTCAATTACAGGCTGGGATTACATCGATATATCGCTGGAATGGCAAGATTTGTGAAGAACAGGAGGTTCTTTTATCGGCCAAAACGATTGCAAGTAATTGGCAGGCAATCTCAGTCTTTATTAAAGATAAACACCCTTATGAAGTGCCTGAGATCTTGGCTTTTTCTCCAGCGCAATATTATTGGCTGTACGGCAAATGGTTGCAGTCTGAGGTAAATGCAAAGTCATGAGAATGCAATCAATCATGGCAAGGATTTTTACCCTGCTTTTAATTTTGACGGTACAGAGTGGATTTGCACAAAATTTCTTGTCTCCAGAAAAAGCATTTCGGGTGGAGGCTACTTGGCTTGAAAATTCGCAGCAAATTGAAGTGAAATTTTTGCCTGCCAAGGGATACTACATTTATCAAGAATCACTCAAATTTCAGGTAAGTCCTAACGCTGCAAAGCAAATAATAATCAAGCCCATATTGCCAGCTGGTATTGAGAAGTTTGATGCAACATTTCAGAAAAAACTACAGGTATACAAGCAGCCATTTATGGTGATGCTTGAAGTAAACCCGGTGATTGGCAAACCTATGCATGTGGAAGTCACTTTGCAAGGATGTGCTGAAGATGGTATTTGTTATCCCCCGATGACATCCAAGTTTTTCCTAGCGGGCCCAGAAGTTAAGGCCGCCCCGATTCCTGAAACATTAGATAGGTTGTCAGAATCGGAAGCAAAAACAAAGACTGCATTTAGTCTTTCTGATTTATGGCGTGAGCGTGATGATGTCAATGCTATCGGCCGTTTTTTAGCAAACACCTCTACAGGTTCTTTATTTTTTGCTTTCTTTATTTTTGGCCTAGCCTTGGCATTTACGCCTTGCGTACTCCCAATGCTTCCTATTCTTTCAAGCATTATTTTTGGCACGCAAGGTGGGAAGGCAATATCTAAGAAGCGCGCCAGCATGTTGGCTCTGGCATACGTGCTAGGTATGGCATTGATATATGCACTGGCAGGGGTGCTGATGGCAGCATTGGGCGGTAGCGTGCAGCGCGCCCTACAGAGCCCTGTTGCGCTGGCCACTTTTGCTTTGTTACTCCTGGTCCTTTCAGGGAGCTTATTTGGTTTGTATGACCTGCGATTGCCGCAATCATGGCATCAGCATGTCGCTAGAATGGCTGGGCGACAAAAGGGGGGCAGTATGTTTGGTGCTTTTGCTTTAGGCGGGATCTCTACCCTAGTGGCTAGTCCATGCATTACAGCTCCGTTAGCAGGTGTACTGGCCTTTATCGCTCAGACAGGCTCTTTGAGGCTGGGTGCTGGGTTATTATTCGTAATGGCCCTGGGAATGGGCCTTCCGCTGCTATTTATCGCTGTTGAGGCCCGAATTTTGATTCCTTCAACAGGTATTTGGATGATTTGGCTGCAACGCACATTAGGCGTCCTCTTGGCGGCTACAGCAGTCTGGATTGCCGCCCCATTACTACAAAAAAATGATGCCGCTGGAATTACTAATTTAGTTAATGGGCAACGCATTCATCAGGTTGGCGACCTTACTTTTGTGGTGCTTCAATCTCCAGCAGACTTGGACGCGCATCTTAATAAAGCGAAAGAAGAAAAGAAATTAGTCCTCTTGGATTTCTATGCGGACTGGTGCATCAGCTGCAAAGAAATGGAAGTAAATACTTTTGCAAATCCAGAGGTAAGTAAAGAGCTCAAGCAGTTTGTTTTATTGCAAGCAGATGTCACCACTAACTCGGCGGATAACCAGGCTTTATTGAAGCAATTTGGTTTATTTGGACCACTAGGCATTTTGATCTTCAATCAAAACTCTGAAGAGCAAAAAGAGCAACGTATCATTGGATATATGCCCCCACAGCGTTTTATGGAGCGCTTACAGCAGGTTGTAAGTGCCCTATAGAAATCGATTGGTATTTTGCTTACTGTGTTTTTTTGAGTAAGCGCGATGCTTCTAGTGCAAAGTAGGTAAGAACACCATCTGCACCAGCACGCTTGAATGCTAGCAAAGACTCCATCATTACTGCATCATGATCTAGCCAACCATTCTGTGCCGCAGCTTTGAGCATGGCGTATTCACCACTGACCTGATAGACATAAGTAGGGTAATCAAACTCCTCACTCACTCGACGAACGATATCTAGATAAGGCATGCCAGGTTTGACCATCACCATATCGGCACCTTCGTTGATGTCCAGAGCCACTTCCCGCAAAGCCTCGTCACCATTGGCGCAATCCATTTGATAGGTTTTTTTATCCGCTTTACCTAGGTTTTTTGCTGAACCTACCGCATCCCTAAAGGGCCCATAAAAAGCAGAAGCGTATTTAGCTGAATAAGCCATGATGCGAGTATGAATTAATTTTTTCTGTTCGAGCGCTTCGCGAATTTTTCCGATTCGACCATCCATCATGTCAGAGGGTCCGACGATATCGACTCCAGCCTCCGCTTGGGTAAGGGCTTGCTCAACTAAAATTGCCGTAGTCTCATCATTAAGAATGAGGCCTTGTTTATCGAGTACACCATCTTGACCGTGGCTAGTGTAGGGATCAAGTGCAACATCAGTCATGATGCCCAAATTAGGAAAGCGATTTTTGAGTTCACGGACTGCTGCTGGAATTAGCCCCTTTGGATTGAAAGCTTCTTTTCCATCCGGTGTTTTTACAGAAGCATGAATCACTGGAAAAAGCGCTAGAACTGAGATTCCTAAATCTACACACTCTTGTGCAACAGGAAATAGGAGATCAAGTGAAACGCGATTGACGCCAGGCATTGATGCGACCGCTTCAGATTTGCCTTGGCCCTCAAGTAAGAAAACGGGGTATATCAAATCACTTGAACTAACGCTAGTTTCTCGCATCAGTCGGCGTGACCAATCGTCGCGACGCATACGACGAGGGCGATGTTCTGGAAAATTAAGCAATGATTTAGTTGGTGTGTTCATCTTCTTTATTCTCCGCTTCAAATGACCATTGAATAACAATATTGCCAGCCTCTTCAAGGCCAATGCGTTTGGTGCTGGAAAATAATTGTGCCGTAAGTCGTTTAGACGCACCATTACCATCAGGCAAGGCTGGGTCATATTGCTGTAATTGCTTGCGAACTGCCTCTAGAGCATGCTTACACTCACTTTTATTTAGTTTGTCGCATTTACTTAGTAAAACGTGAATTGGCTTGTTGGTAGGCACAAACCACTGAATCATTTGTTCATCTAGGTCTGTAATACCCCGCCTAGAGTCTACGATGAGCACCATCCCCACTAACTGCTCCCTTTCCTGCAAATAGTCGCTTAGGAGGGTATTCCAGTGGAATTTGGTCTCATGGTTAACGGCTGCATAGCCATATCCTGGTAAGTCCACTAAATATGCCAATAGATCATCTTTAGCGAAAAGACCAAAATAGTTGATATGTTGGGTGCGACCAGGCGTTTTACTGGCAAAAGCTAGCCTTTTTTGATTACAAAGGACGTTGATAACGCTGGATTTGCCCGCATTTGAGCGGCCCGCAAAGGCCACTTCACGTAAGGGGGTGGCAGGTAGGCAATGGGTGTCAGTGACTGTGGTGGCGAAACGGGCTTGAAAGAGTTTAGACATGTCCAGAAGCTATTGTAAAATCACGCAAATCATGAAATATCTCCTGGTGTTGGGTAAATGTAGGGGAGGGGCCCAAACATTTTTAGGAATTTTTGCTAAGGTAAACATAATGCTTCAAAGCTCTCAAATCTCCAAATTAACTAGCTTACGCGCTCGTTTTGCGGCACTCTCCATTTTCGCTTTGATTGGCATTTTTGGTGCAGTTTTTTCTGCAGATCCAGCCCCAGCAGCAGAAGCTAAGCCTGCTGTGCCTGGCAAACCAAAAGTCGATGTAGCTGCTGGCGAGGCTTTGTACTCAAATGGTGAAGCTAGCCGTGGTGTGACTGCATGCTTAACTTGTCATGGACCTAAAGGTCAAAGCTCTGTTGGGACATGGCCCAAACTTTCTGCTCAGCATGCCGCATATACAGCGAAGCAACTGAAAAACTTTAAAGAAGGTGCTCGTGCCAATCCAGTCATGATGGGCATGTCTGCAACATTGACTGAACAAGAGATGCAAAACATCGCAGTATATTTAGCGAAGCAACCCGTTTCTTTGGGTGTTGCACAAAATAAAGAAACGATCGAATTAGGCCAAAGCATTTATCGTGGCGGCATAGCAGCAAAAGGTGTTCCTGCTTGTGCAGCTTGCCATAGTCCAACTGGAGCTGGTATCCCTTCGCAATATCCGCGTTTGAATGGTCAGTGGGCTGATTATTCATACTCGCAATTAGTAGCATTTAGTAACGGCACGCGTAAGAATGGTCCAATGATGACAACGATTGCTGGCAAGATGTCAGATATAGAAATGAAGGCAGTTTCCGATTATATTGCAGGTTTGCGCTAAATCACTAAGGCACTAAACAAAAACCCCGCTGAGGGGGCGGGGTTTTTGATTCCTCTAAATTTCTAGCGACCTAATTGAAAATGAATTTTCAATTAGGCAAGGTAGCTTCACTTGCAAAGAGGTCGGTAGTTTTTTCACGAGCACGAATGACGTAGGCATTTTTTCCATCAACCATAATCTCTGCAGGTTTTGGGCGCGTGTTATAGTTTGATGCCATGACAAAACCATAGGCTCCAGCAGAAAGAATGGCGAGAAGATCTCCTTCTTCGACTGCTAGATGACGATCTCGTCCAAGCCAATCCCCAGACTCGCAAACAGGGCCAACGATGTCATAAGTGAGTGCGTTTACATTCTTTTTGTGGACTGGCACGATGCCATGATGGGCTTCATATAAGGCTGGACGCATTAGCTCTGTCATTGCTGCATCAACTATACAGAAGTTCTTTTCAGCACCTGGCTTTAAGTACTCAACCGTTGTAAGAAGCACACCAGCATTACCAACTAGAGATCTGCCTGGTTCTAGAAGAACATCTAGATGACCAAAGCCACGTTCAGCGACTCGATTAAGCAAGGTATTTGTGAACTCAGTAATGTCTGGTGGAGTTTCATCGCTATATGAGATGCCAAGACCACCACCGAGATCGAGATGGTGAATTACAATACCTTCATTTTTTAGATGCGCGACTAGATCTAATACTTTGTCGAGCGCATCTAAATAGGGAGAGGTAGTAGTAATCTGCGAGCCTATGTGGCAATCAATTCCAACAACATCAATTTGAGAAAGTAGCGATGTTTCACGATAGGTTTTTAAAACTTCGTGATAGGCGATGCCAAATTTATTACCTTTTAATCCAGTAGAAATATATGGATGGGTTTGTGCATCAACATCTGGATTAACTCGCAAAGAGATTGGTGCTCGGCAGTTAAGCTTGATGGCGACACGATTAATTTGGTGAAGTTCGGCAATCGATTCCACATTGATACATTTCACTCCTGCTTGTAATGCATTTGCGATTTCAGCTGCAGATTTGCCTACGCCTGCAAATACCAAACTTTTTGGATCAGCACCAATAGCTAAGGCCCGAGCCAACTCGCCACCGCTGACTGAGTCAAAGCCTGCTCCTAGCTTTTTAAAGCAATCAATTACCGCTAAATTACTATTTGCTTTCATTGCATAGTGCACGCGTGCACGACGTTTGCCAAGTGAATCTACACATGCTTTGTCGTAAGCCTGATAAGCCTCGGCAAGCGCCTTTTTGCTGTAGACGTACAGTGGCGTACCAAACTCTTTTGCTAGATCAGCCAGTGGAATATCTTCGGCATACCAACTACCATCGCGCTCAGTAAATCCGGATAATTTAGGGATAGGAATTGCTTTGTTAGTCATTACTTAGTCGACAAGGGGTGGCTGGGGCTTATCCGGACTTTGGGGTGGATAGAGTCTGCCCTTGGGTTCTGGCTCTGATGGGGCCGCGGGAGCTGGGGGCGCATTTGGCATATACAGCTGCCCCCTTACCCCACACCCATAAAGGGATATTAGTAGGCTAAGGCAAAGGGCTCTATTAAGAATCGCTATCATGAATGTCTCTAAAACGAATGATTTAATATAGCATGCAGGACTCCAGTATGAATCCAAATAATTCAGGCGTAGAAACCATTGATGACAAGCAGTTTTATCAACTTGGGAGTAATTTATTGCACTCTATAGAACTGGCATTAGAGGCTGCAGATGATCATTTGGATCTTGACCTAGATATTGAGCGCCGGGGTGGCAATGTTATCAATATTCGTTTTAAGGATAAAAGTGTCATTGTCGTAAATACCCAACCACCTCTGCATGAAATTTGGGTCGCGGCAAAATCTGGCGGTTATCACTATCGTTGGGCTGGCACTATGGCCAAACCCCTTTGGCTTGACACAAAAACAGGTAAAGAGCTTTTAAGTGATTTGTCTGAGTTTGCTTCTGCGCAAGCCGGACAAGCAATCAAAGTCAGCTTGATTTAGGCAGCGCCAGTAGCCTTCAAAGTTTCAATTGCTTGCTCATCGGGAACGCTTTTAATCTGGGCTTTTCCGATTTTCTCCAAGACCACATAACGGATTTGTCCACCCTCCGTTTTTTTATCAACTTGCATCAGCTCCATATAACGCTCAGCACCAAATTTAGGGGGCGTGATTGGAAGATTCATGGATTGGATGATGTTAGTGAGGCGCTTGACGTCGGCTTCGCTGATGTAATTGAGACGTTCTGATAAGTCTGCCCCCAATACCATCCCGCAACCTACAGCCTCGCCGTGCAACCATTCTCCGTACCCCATGCCCGCCTCAATAGCATGACCAAATGTATGGCCAAAGTTTAGGGTTGCACGAATACCACCATCTCGCTCATCAGCAGAAACTACAGCAGATTTAATTTCGCAAGAACGCAAAACGGCATGACTCATTGCCTCGGTATCACAAGCTAATAAAGATGTTGCATTAGCTTCAATCCAATCTAAGAATTGCGCATCGGCGATAGCGCCATGTTTCACTATTTCTGCAAGTCCTGCAGAGAGCTCTCTAGGAGGCAAGGTCTTCAAAGTATTGAGGTCAGCAATTACGGCGGCTGGCTGGTGAAAGGCGCCAATCATGTTCTTGCCAAGCGGATGATTGATACCAGTCTTGCCACCAACAGATGAATCGACTTGCGCAAGTAGCGTGGTAGGGACTTGGATAAAGCGAATGCCACGCATAAAGCTTGCTGCAGCAAAACCCGTCATATCTCCAATCACTCCTCCGCCTAAAGCAACCAACATCGTTTGGCGGTCAGCCCCAAACTTTAATAAGTCATCAAAAATTAGCTGGAGATTTTTCCAGTCTTTATACGACTCGCCATCAGGTAGAGCAATCGTTCTCACGGGCTTACCAAAAGTATTGAGGGTTTTAGTTAGGCGCTCTGCATAAAGCGGGGCAACCGTAGTGTTGCTAATAATATAAATGGAAGTTGCTTTCTCGCAAGCACCAAATAAGTTGGTCTGATCAATTAAATCAGTACCAATATACATTGGGTAGCTACGGTTACCAAGATCAACTTCAAGTGTTTTCATCATTGTGCCAATATATTTAAGCTGATAGTTCAAGCTGCATGATTAAAGTATTTACTAATTGATTCACACTGGGTGTGCCAGTTTCAATAACGTGGTCAGCAATTTCGCGATAAAGAGGACTGCGTATAGCATATAAATTTTCTAAGATTTGTTTAGCATCACCATTTCTGAGCAATGGGCGCCCTTCACCACCTTTGGTGCGATGCCAAAGCTCAATAGGGTTGGCATGCAAATAAATAACAGTTCCTCGTTCACTCAATGCTTGACGATTTTCAGGCAACAAAATAGCACCTCCGCCAGTTGCCAAAATAATGTCATTCTCAGAGGTGATTGCACGTATGGCTTGAGCTTCTCTTTTGCGAAAACCCACTTCACCTTCCATCTCGAATATCAGAGGGATTGTTACTCCACAGCGCTCTTCAATGACATGATCAGCATCTAGAAAGCGACGCCCTAATTTTTTGGCCAACACTTTACCGACGGTCGATTTCCCCGCACCCATAAGGCCGATTAGAAAAATATTGTTTGTCGGAGATTTCACCCCCTGATTTTATTAGGGTTTATCGAGAACAGTCGGGGTGAAGAAGACAGGTAACTCAGTTTTGTCTTGTAATTTCGATTGATGGCGAAAAAAATGGCCTATTAGGGGAATATCCCCTAATAGCGGGATTTTGATTTCATCTTTGCGTTCGGTAGTGTAGAAAATGCCACCGATTTGGCTTTTCTAAATTGCCATTTTGATTTGATGTTTGGTACGGAAGTTCAGTGCCTTGTTCTATCGTAGCCTTCACTTGGTCTCCCGTCATGATGCGAGGATTGGAAAGAATTTTTCCTTTACCTTCAGATGCGAGTGCAGAGAGTCCTGCCTGCAGTATTCGACTACCATTTTTTGAGACTAAGGTTGCGGCTACTGCAGCTGGGTTAAATCCACTTAATCCAGCACCGCCTAAATCAATATTTCCTGAGAGTTTTTGGTCGACATTCCCAAAAAGCCCATTTGCCTGATAGCCGAGTTTGACACTGAGCTCCCTAGCAAAACGCTCGTCTGCCTCGACAATTCGTGCCTCCATCAGAATTTGTCTTCGGCTATTGATGTGATCTCCGCCAAAAGGGAGTGCGGCATCCTTACGGCGAAATTTTTGAAAGGCTTGAATTTCTGCATGGGGTCCAATCCAATAAATAGCACTATTACGGACAATGCGTAAGCCGCAACTGGCCAGAATGGAGTGCAGCACTGTTTGTCAAGGAATAGTTGAGGTCTACTGAAATCTTTCCCTGAATAGATTCGCTCAGGAGCAAATTAGTTTTGCCCAACTTTGCTAAGGTTTGTAAAAGTTCGGTGATTTCAATATCAATAAATTGCAGGGTAATGAGTGTTATCGGGCGATTATCTGCATGGCTATTTCCAGCTGCTGAATTGGCTAATAAAACAGGCAATATGACTAGCCACAAGCTGAGAGTCCACAAACGGATTTATTGAATGGGCTGCGCCTTCAATTTGCCTCGCTTTTAAAGGCTTTTAAAATGAGCGAACTGCCTGTGGAATGGGTAAGCGTGGCCATCTCCTTTTCAATGCTGCTAAGACGCCATTCACCCATTACGAGAACGCCTTTTTCAAGCGCAATAATGCCTTTTCCATTATTGAAATAGCTTGATGAGAGGTGCCCATCCGTAACGCCAGCGGCGGAGTTCTGACTCGTAGCTGGCCCCGGGCGCCTTGTTAGAAACTCGCATTTCTGGCTTTCTTTCATTTAACAAGTGAATACTTACTTCTAATTTATCTCTTGCTTGATAAAGATCATCTTGAGCCTGTTTGATTGCATCACGCAAGAGTGCTAGCTCCTTTTGAATTCTGACAATAATTTCTGAGAGTCTTCAAGGGCGGCGTGTGCATTTTTATTAAGAGCAGCGTCATTAGCTATAAAACGCCTACTGTCCATAGGGCGATAATCCCGAGAAGAGGAATGAACACCCCTATTTTCTGAAGTGGGATTTTGCTATGAAGGCTGTTGAGGGCTTGAGCAAAATTGGTGTGGTTGCTTGGATTTTGCGGTTTGGATGGGCCCTTATTTTGTTGCGGAGACTTGCGAATACCATAGGGATCTGGATTTGCTGGATCATCCCCAAGATCGCTCAAAATTTCGTCAAATGAATGGCTAGCAATATGGCGTGCTGGCATCTCCATATTCTTGAGTTTTATGGGGAGAAAATCCATCAGCCTAAGCTGAACCCATTGTCAGAAATTGTGGCATTACTGATTCACGAGCTAGGATCTTGGAGCTTTTAGGGGAATTGCCTAAGCAGCCTATAATTTGATCATATGGCCTTACCTCCAAAAGACAAGCCACCGCTGAATCGGCGTCCTATTCGACCGTCCGATAGACGTCCTCGTGATCCAGGCTTTGAGTCTGGTTTGTCGCGCCAGAATTCGAGTAATCCACTTGTAAAGGCGATGCTGATCATTGGTGTGGTTTTCGCATTAGTGATCACCTTAGTCATGGGCTACGCCTTTTTGATAGCCAAACCTAATCTTCCTAAGATTTCAGCTTTAACAGATTACAACCCTAAGACCCCGCTACGTATATATACGGCGGATAAAGTATTAATTGGAGAGTTTGGTGAAGAGCGCCGCAAGGTGATCCCCTTAAATGAAATACCTCAAAGTATGTGTAATGCTGTATTGGCAATTGAGGATGATCGCTTTTATTCGCATGGCGGTGTTGACTATGTCGGTATATTGCGTGCTGCCCTTACGAATTTGCGCGGAAACCTTTCTCAGGGTGCATCAACTATCACAATGCAGGTTGCGCGTAATTTTTTCCTAACCAATGAGAAAACCTTTACTCGCAAGATGTATGAGGTTCTTTTGGCTTGGGAGATTGAATCCCAATTAACCAAAGATAAGATTCTAGAAATCTATATGAACCAGATTTTCTTGGGTCAAAGGGCTTATGGTTTTTCTAGCGCCGCCCAGATTTATTTTGGCAAAGACTTAAAAGACCTCACAATCGCAGAATCAGCTATGTTGGCTGGTTTACCAAAAGCACCGTCTGCTTATAACCCAGTAAGCAATTTCCGTCGGGCCAAAATTCGCCAAGAATACATTCTGCAACGCATGCGCGACCTAGGTTACATCACGCCTGAGGACTATGAAAAATCGATGATTGAAGACCTACATATTCGTGGCCTTGGAAATGAATTTGCAGTACGTGCAGATTTTCCTGCAGAGATGGTGCGCCAGTTACTTGTTACACAATATGGTGAGGCAATTTATTCCCAGGGAATCGACGTTTACACGACCATCCTGAAGGCAGACCAAGATGCAGCCTATAAGACAGTGCGCCGAGGTATTTTTGAGTATGACTTGCGCCATGCGTACCGTGGCCCAGAAGGCTTTATTGACTTGCCAGAAGACGCTGTCAAACGCCAGCGTGCCATTGATGAGGCATTGCTTGCTTATCCGCAGTTAGACGATTTGCAGTCAGGCATCGTGCTAGATATCAAGCCAAAAGCAATGCAAGTCATGATTGCTACTGGCGATACTATTACTATCAAAGGTGATGGGATGAAGTTAGCAGCAGCCTCAATTACTGATAGTACACAGACCAAGAAGCGTTTACGTCCCGGCGCAATAGTGCGCTTACTGTCTGACGGAGGGGTATGGAAATTAGCTCAATTGCCGCAAGTCGAAGCTGCCTTTATATCAATGAATGCAGAGACAGGCGCAATTCTTTCTCTTGTTGGTGGTTTTGATTTCCGTCGCAATCAATTTAATCATGTGACTCAAGCATTACGTCAACCTGGCTCCTCCTTTAAGCCTTTCATCTATGCAGCAGCAGTAGAAAAAGGGTTTATGCCCAGCACGGTAGTGAATGATGCACCTTTATCTATTGGCAGTATGGAAACAGGCAGTCAAGCATGGGAGCCAAAAAACTACGACGGAAAATATGACGGCATGATGCGTTTGCGCAATGCCCTAGCCAAGTCGAAGAATTTGGTTTCGGTTCGTATTATTCGTGCTATTGGTCCATCTTATGCTCAAGAATATATTCAACGTTTTGGCTTTGAGCCTGAGAAACACCCACCTTATCTAACGATGGCTTTGGGTGCAGGTTCTGTCACGCCCTTGCAAATGGCATCAGCTTATAGTGTGTTTGCCAATGGTGGATATCGTGTCGATCCTTTTTTGATTGATAAGATGGTTGATTCCAAGGGTACGGTGATGTTCGAGGCAAAGCCTACGCGTGCTAGAGAAGATGCAACACGCGTATTGGATGCTCGCACAGCATTTGTCATAGATAGTATGTTGCAGGAAGGTGCCACGACAGGAACAGCCGCATCAGCTCGTGGCAAGTTAGGTCGTAACGATATTGCGGGCAAAACTGGTACAACCAATGATTCGCATGATGCATGGTTTGCGGGCTATAACCCTAAGGTAGTAGCAGTTGCTTGGATTGGTTTTGATAAGCCCGCAAGTTTAGGTGACCGTGAGACTGGCGGCGGACTTGCATTACCAATGTGGATTTCATATATGGGCACAGCTTTAAGAGAGACTCCACAAGAAGCACGTGAAGTTCCGAGTGGAGTCACGCAAGTCGATGGCGACTGGTTTATTCCAGAATTTTCAAATAATGGCGGTGTCCGCGAACTGCCATAGTTCGTTTTCAAAATGGCACGGCAAGTGCACACAGTAATACCTGGTCAAGCTATGCATGTGATGGTGCGCGGCAATAATCGAGAGACACTTTTCTTTTCAGATCAAGATCGTCGTATTTATTTAGACTGGTGCATTTATTGATAACGCCACAAAATGAATTTTCACTTGCGAAAATGATGCAGTCTTTGGGACTGCCGTTATCCTCAATACTTCAATCAACAACAACAACAACAACAACGCTCAGGAACAATTTTGGAGGGAAGGTATCGATCTTCATTAATTGATCCGAAGTATTGTTTACGATGTCAGCGGTATATCGAGCTAAATCCCGTGAGATCTGGATATGAATCTAGCCCGCAAAGTTCCACTTGGACAAGTTTTGCTACTCATATCGGCGGCAAAGCAGAGTCTTGGCTTGTTAATCAGCAGTATTTTTGGAAGTTGGGTAACACACTATTGGAGCGTCAGATGAGTTGGGCCAATTTTGTGAAAGAAGGCGCACCTCACTGGGAGGATCGTCAAATTACAGAATCACTATTGCAATCCAAGCCTTGGATTAGTGACATTTACGCAAAAAAGCTTTTTAAAGATATTCCAGAAATTGCTATAATACGCCAGCGAGGCAGGCCTAGAAAAATAAATCCATTTAATTCAATTACTTAGATATACAAATATTTGTCGAAGTAATTGAAGAAGAGTTGAATCTTGCGACTCTGTCCCCATATGTGTAATTCATATTGGTGCGACACCTAAAAAAACGGGACAGATACATTTTATTTCTATTGCATCAGTATGGGTATTCACCTATATTGGACTTTCCAAAAGTTATCAGGCCTGTGACGCCTCTCGGAAATGCTATGACCACACAATTAAATACCGATCTTCACCCAATCGCTCAAGGTCTATACGATCCAACAAATGAGCACGATGCTTGTGGTGTGGGATTTGTTGCGCACATCAAAGGTAAGAAATCGCATGAGATCGTTTCTCAGGGTTTACAGATTCTGGAGAACTTGGATCATCGGGGGGCGGTTGGTTCAGATCCTTTGATGGGTGATGGTGCCGGCATCTTGATTCAGATTCCAGATGCTTTGTATCGCGAAGACATGGCAAAGCAAGGTGTCACATTGCCACCTTTAGGTGAGTATGGAGTTGGCATGATTTTCTTGCCACAAGAGCATGCATCACGTTTGGCATGCGAACAAGAATTAGAGCGCACTGTTCGCTTAGAGAGTCAGGTTGTCTTGGGTTGGAGAGATGTACCGGTGGATGTGAAATTACCAATGTCTCCAACTGTGCAAATGACTGAGCCATTCATTCGTCAAATTTTTATTGGTCGCGGTCGGGACATTATGATAACCGATGCACTTGAACGTAAGTTGTATGTAATTCGTAAAACAGCAAGTCATGCAATTCAAGATTTGCACCTGAAGCATGGCAAAGAATATTTTGTGGCCTCAATGTCCGCGAGAACCATTGTTTATAAGGGTTTGCTGTTAGCAAACCAAGTAGGTGCATATTACCAAGATTTGCAAGACAAGCGCACTGTATCTGCTCTTGCATTAGTACACCAACGTTTCTCTACCAATACTTTCCCCGCTTGGGGATTGGCTCATCCATATCGCATGATTGCGCACAACGGTGAAATCAACACTGTTAAAGGTAACGTGAACTGGGTCAACGCACGTGAGGGTGCTATGAGCTCACCTGTACTTGGTGATGATCTCAAAAAACTCTGGCCGTTGATTTATCCAGGCCAGTCTGACACCGCATGCTTTGATAACTGTTTAGAGTTGTTAGTAATGTCTGGTTATCCACTGGCTCAGGCAATGATGATGATGATTCCTGAGGCATGGGAGCAGCATACCTTGATGGACGACAATCGTCGCGCTTTCTATGAATACCATGCGGCAATGATGGAGCCTTGGGATGGCCCAGCTGCAATGGCGTTTACAGATGGTCGTCAAATTGGAGCAACTTTGGATCGCAATGGCTTGCGTCCAGCACGTTACTACGTAACAGATGATGATCTTGTCATTATGGGATCTGAGGCTGGAGTGTTGCCGATTCCGGAAAGCAAGATTGTTCAAAAATGGCGTTTACAACCTGGCAAGATGTTCATGATCGACTTGGAACAAGGTCGCATCATTGATGATGTAGAACTGAAGAACGCCGTCTCTAAAGCCAAGCCCTACAAGAGTTGGATTGACGCGGTTCGTGTGAAGTTGGACGAAGTCAATGCCAGCAAAGCGGACTTGATTGATGAAACAACAACCATTCGTCTAGCAGCTAAATTGCTAGATCGCCAACAGGCATTTGGCTACACCCAAGAAGATCTGAAATTCCTGATGGTTCCAATGGCTCAAAATGGTGAAGAGGCGATTGGTTCAATGGGTAACGACAGCCCATTAGCAGTGCTATCCAAGAAGAACAAGCCGCCCTACAACTACTTCAAGCAATTATTTGCGCAAGTGACCAATCCTCCAATCGATCCGATTCGCGAGAATATGGTGATGTCTTTAGTGTCGTTCATTGGGCCTAAGCCAAATTTACTGGACATCAATAACATCAATCCACCCATGCGCTTGGAAGTAAGTCAACCTATTTTGGGTTTTGATGACATTGCCAAGATTCGGCATATTGGCCACTACACCAATGGCAAGTTCCGCTCTTACGAATTGGATATTTGTTATCCAGCCTTATGGGGAAAGGCTGGCATTGAAGCTCGCTTGGCCTCTTTATGTGCTGAAGCGGCTGATGCTGTGCGATCAGGCTACAACATTCTGATTGTGAGTGATCGCCAAGTTGATGAGAAGCATGTAGCCATTCCTGCGCTATTAGCAACTTCTGCGATCCATCAGCATTTGGTGGAAAAAGGCTTGCGCACCAGTGTTGGTTTAGTAGTTGAAACCGGCAGCGCACGCGAGACCCACCATTTTGCGCTATTGGCTGGTTATGGTGCAGAAGCCGTACATCCATACCTGGCAATGGAAACTTTAGCGGAGATGGCTAAAGGACTGTCTGGTGATTTTTCAGCTGAAAAAGCAATTAAGAATTTTGTGAAAGCAGTAGGTAAAGGTTTACAGAAAGTCATGTCTAAGATGGGTATCTCAACTTACATGTCTTACACTGGATCTCAAATCTTTGAGGCGATTGGATTAGATCGCGACATCATTGATCAGTACTTCAAGGGAACCCCATCTAATGTTGGGGGTATTGGCGTGTTTGAAGTGGCCGAAGAAGCATTGCGCATGCATTCCGCAGCCTTTGGAAATGACCCAGTGTTGACCGATATGCTTGATGCTGGTGGCGAGTATGAATTCCGTATTCGTGGCGAGCATCACATGTGGACTCCTGACACCATTGCAAAGCTGCAACATTCAACTCGTATTGGTGCTGAAAAGGGCTATCAGACTTACAAAGAGTATGCCAACATCATTAACGATCAAACAAAGCGCCAAATGACTTTGCGTGGCTTGTTTGAGTTCAAGATTGATCCTGCTAAAGCCATTCCGCTAGATGAAGTGGAGCCAGCAAAAGAAATCGTTAAACGTTTTGCAACGGGCGCGATGTCTTTGGGTTCCATCTCTACAGAGGCCCACGCAACATTGGCAATTGCCATGAACCGAATTGGCGGTAAGTCCAATACTGGTGAAGGCGGTGAAGATCCAAATCGCTATGTAAATGAACTCAAAGGTATCCCAATTAAGAAGGGCGAGAGCTTGGCGAGTATCTTAGGCAACGATGTGGTGGAAGCCAATATTCCATTGCAAGATGGTGATTCATTGCGCTCCAAGATTAAGCAGGTAGCTTCTGGCCGTTTTGGTGTAACTACAGAGTATTTGCGCTCTGCAGATCAGATTCAAATTAAGATGGCGCAAGGAGCTAAGCCTGGTGAGGGTGGTCAGCTGCCAGGTGGAAAAGTTTCTGACTACATCGGTAAGTTGCGCTTCTCTGTTCCAGGTGTTGGTTTGATTTCTCCACCTCCGCACCACGATATTTATTCGATTGAGGATATTGCTCAGCTGATCCATGATTTGAAGAATGTCAATCCAAAGGCAGATGTTTCTGTAAAGCTGGTCTCTGAGGTTGGCGTAGGCACGGTTGCAGCAGGCGTTGCAAAAGCAAAAGCAGATCACGTTGTGATCGCTGGACATGACGGCGGTACTGGCGCATCACCACTGTCATCAATTAAGCATGCTGGTTCAGCTTGGGAGCTTGGATTGGCTGAAACACAGCAAACATTGGTTCTGAATGGTTTGCGTAGTCGTATCCGCGTTCAAGCTGACGGTCAAATGCAAACCGGTCGTGACGTTGTTATTGGCGCCTTATTGGGGGCGGATGAATTTGGTTTTGCGACTGCGCCTTTAGTTGTTGAAGGCTGCATCATGATGCGCAAGTGTCATTTGAATACCTGCCCAGTGGGTGTTGCCACACAAGATCCATGGTTGCGTAAGAAATTCTCGGGCAAGCCTGAGCATGTTGTGAACTTCTTCTTTTTTATTGCCGAAGAAGCTCGCGAGATCATGGCTCAATTGGGCATCCGCAAGTTTGATGACTTAATTGGTTGCGTTGATTTGTTAGATACCCGTAAAGGTATTGAGAACTGGAAAGTACATGGCTTAGATTTCAGTAAGATTTTTGCTGAGCCTCAAGTTGCTCCTGAGGTTCCACGTTATCAAGTTCTGACACAAGACCATGGTTTGACCAGTGCCCTCGATAATGTATTCATTGAAAAGAGTGAGCCAGCATTAGAGCGCGGTGAGAAGGTTTCCTTCATAGCTCCCGTTAAGAATGTGAACCGTACTGTAGGTGCAATGTTATCGGGTGAAGTAGCTCAGCGCTATGGCCATGCAGGCTTGCCAGACGACACCATTCACATTCAATTAAATGGCACAGCCGGTCAGAGTTTTGCAGCTTTCTTGGCGCGAGGTATCACTCTTGATTTGGTGGGTGATGGAAATGACTATGTTGGTAAAGGTTTATCAGGAGGTCGTGTGATCGTTCGTGCACCAAATGAATTCCGTGGCGACACCGCGAAGAATATTATTGTTGGTAATACTGTTCTTTACGGCGCAATAGCTGGTGAAGCATTCTTGAACGGAGTAGCTGGTGAGCGTTTTGCAGTCCGTAATTCTGGTGCCACTACTGTTGTTGAAGGAACCGGTGACCATGGTTGTGAATATATGACTGGTGGAACTGTAGTTGTTTTGGGAGTCACGGGCCGTAACTTTGCCGCAGGCATGAGTGGTGGTATTGCCTATGTCTATGACGAGGACGGCTTATTGGACAAACGCTGTAACACTAGCATGGCAACTTTAGAAAAAGTATTACCTTCTGCCGAACAGATTGCCAAGATGCCGAAGTCTGAGTGGCATGCTCCTGTTGATGTCAAAGATGGGGGCGAGCGCTTGACTGATGAGCAAATTTTGAAAGGCTTAGTTGAGCGTCATTTCCGTCACACTGGCTCTGAGCGTGCTAAAGCCATCTTGGCTGATTGGGACAATGCTCGCGGACGTTTCGTGAAGGTTCTCCCCACTGAATACAAGCATGCTCTCGGTGAGTTGTGGGAAAAAGCACAAAACAAAACAGTTGCAGCTTAACTAATAAGACAGACATCAAGACAAGATACTAAGGATTAGATATGGGTAAGGTCACTGGATTTATGGAGTTTGCGCGCGTTGATGAATCATATGAAGCGCCGGTTAAACGTCTCCATCATTACAAAGAGTTTGTTGCGGCGTTGACTGATGAAGAGGCAAAAGTTCAGGGTGCACGTTGTATGGACTGTGGCATCCCATTTTGTAATAACGGTTGCCCAGTCAACAACATCATTCCTGACTTCAACGACTTGGTTTTTCACAGTGATTGGAAAAATGCATTAGATGTTCTGCAATCAACCAATAACTTCCCTGAATTTACGGGCCGTATTTGTCCTGCACCTTGCGAGGCTGCTTGTACCTTAGGAATTAATAGCACTGCCGTTGGCATTAAATCCATTGAGCACGCTATCATTGACAAGGGTTGGGAAAGTGGCTGGGTTAAACCTCAACCACCCAAGACTAAGACTGGTAAAAAAGTAGCTGTCGTTGGCGGTGGCCCTGCTGGTATGGCTGCTGCTCAGCAATTAGCTCGTGTTGGTCATGATGTCACTGTGTTTGAAAAGAATGACCGTGTTGGTGGACTATTACGCTACGGTATCCCTGATTTCAAAATGGAAAAGTGGTTGATTGACCGTCGTGTTGAACAGATGCAAGCCGAAGGTGTCAAATTTGAAACAGGTGTGTTTGTTGGTAAAGAAGCTATTGGGGCCGAAGTAAAAAATTACTCCAATAAAACAGTTCCACCAGAACAGTTGATGAAAGATTTTGATGCGGTAGTCATCACTGGCGGCGCCGAACAGCCTCGCGATTTACCTGTTCCAGGACGTGAGTTAGTCGGTGTGCATTTTGCTTTGGAATTTTTGATTTCCCAAAATAAAGAAAATGCGGGCGACTTGAAAAACGAAATCCGTGCAACTGATAAGCATGTAGTTGTTATTGGTGGCGGTGATACGGGTTCTGATTGTGTTGGCACTTCAAATCGTCATGGTGCAACCAAAATTACTCAGTTTGAGTTGCTCCCACAGCCCCCGGAAGAAGAAAACAAACCTTTGGTATGGCCTTATTGGCCAACGAAATTACGTACTTCTTCATCTCATGAAGAAGGGTGTGAGCGTGATTGGTCTGTTGGAACTAAGCGTTTTGAAGGTAAAAACGGCAAAGTAGAAAAATTAATTGGTGTGCGTTTGGAGTGGAAAGACGGCAAGATGTCAGAAGTTCCAAACTCTGAATTTGAAATCAAGGCAGATTTAGTGCTTTTGGCTATGGGTTTTGTGTCCCCTGTTCAGCAAGCGCTCAATGCATTTGGTGTCGAGAAGGATGCTCGTGGAAATGCAAAAGCTACTGTAGATGGCCAAAATGCCTATCAAACTAACGTTCCTAAGGTGTTTGCTGCTGGAGATATGCGCCGTGGGCAGTCTTTGGTAGTTTGGACAATTCGTGAAGGTCGTCAATGCGCCCGTTCAGTGGATGAGTATTTAATGGGGTCTTCTATTTTACCTCGATAATATCGGAGATATGAACAGTGGTCAACCAAACTCCTTGGATGTAAGTAAGCAAACTACGGGTGAAGTTGTCGTCTCGATTAAAGACGTCAATTTTTCCTATGCGCCAGGCGAGCGGCAGATTTTGTCTGGACTCAATATGGAGTTTCGACGTGGCCAGGTAGTTGCGGTGATGGGTGGTTCGGGCTGCGGTAAGACCACCATACTCCGGTTAATTGGCGGTCAATTGAATGCCCAATCTGGTCAAGTGTTGTTCGAAGGTCAAGATCTTGGTAAGATGACTAGCTCTGAATTAATGATTGCCCGTCGCAGAATGGGTATGTTGTTTCAGTTTGGCGCCTTATTTACAGACCTCAGTGTTTTTGAAAACGTGGCCTTTCCATTGCGTGAGCATACTGATTTAAGTGAAGAACTATTGCGCTCTTTAGTGTTGATGAAACTCAATGCAGTTGGATTGCGAGGTGCACGTGATTTAATGCCTTCACAAATGTCTGGAGGTATGGCTAGACGAGTTGCTCTGGCAAGAGCGATTGCATTGGATCCTCCACTCATCATGTATGACGAGCCATTTGCTGGTCTAGATCCGATTTCCTTAGGAATTACTGCACGTTTGATCCGAGATCTAAATAATGCATTAGGAGCTACGAGCCTATTGGTTACACATGATGTTGAGGAGACTTTTGCTATTTCGGATTGTGTGTACTTTATTGCCAATGGCCGCATTGGCGCTGAGGGAGCGCCCGAAGAGTTAAGTTGTTCAACCGATCCTTTCGTTAGACAATTTTTGGATGCTGCTCCAGATGGTCCAGTGCCTTTCTACTACCCGGGCATTAGCTTGGAAGAAGATTTTGGGGTGAGTACATCATGACGGCACTCCTCAATTTATTTGGCGATCTTGGATTCTTTATTCGTCGTAATTTAAGTAGCTTAGGTTTGGCCGCTCGCATGTTTATCGCGGTGATTATTCGCTCGGGATTTTTGCTTAAAAGACCGCGTTTAGTGATAGATCAAATTCACTTTGTAGGCAATCACTCTTTTGTCATTATTGCCGTTTCAGGCCTATTTGTTGGATTCGTTCTAGGTTTGCAGGGTTACCACACATTAAATCGTTATGGCTCGGAGCAAGCGTTGGGTTTATTAGTGGCGCTCTCCTTAACTCGAGAGCTGGGTCCAGTGATTACAGCCCTATTGTTTGCTGGAAGGGCGGGTACCTCTCTGACCGCGGAGATAGGCTTAATGAAGGCTGGTGAGCAATTAACAGCCATGGAAATGATGGCGGTTGATCCACTGGGGCGTGTGATAGCACCAAGACTTTGGGCGGGAATAATTTCGATGCCAATCTTGGCAACCATCTTTACTGCGGTGGGTGTACTCGGTGGCTACCTCGTAGGCGTACCACTGATTGGTGTAGATTCAGGCGTTTTTTGGTCTCAAATGCAGGGTGGTGTGGATTTATTCTCCGATATTGGCAACGGCCTCATTAAAAGCATGGTGTTTGGTGTTGCAGTGACATTTATTGCTCTCTACCAAGGTTACGAATCGAAGTCGACGCCCGAGGGCGTCTCGCAAGCCACTACCCGAACGGTGGTGATCTCCTCTTTATCGGCCCTGGCATTGGATTTTTTGCTGACCGCGATGATGTTCTCAAATTAGAAAGAATAAACTGGGGCTCTTATGAGAAAAAGTGCAATTGATGTTTTGGTAGGGATTTTTGTTGCCATTGGTTTATTGGCCGCACTATTTCTTGCGCTCAAAGTTGGCAATATGAACGCAATTTTTTTTGCGCCAACTTATAAGATTTCTGCGCGCTTTGACAATATCGGTGGTTTAAAGCCACGAGCACCAGTTAAGAGTGCCGGTGTTGTAGTGGGAAGAATTGCCAATATCTCTTTCGATGACAAGACCTATCAAGCAACAGTTGATATGACTATTGAAGGTTCTTATAAATTCCCTCAAGATTCATCCGCCAAAATCCTGACTTCTGGTTTATTGGGCGAACAGTACATCGGCCTTGAAGCGGGTGGTTCATATGACATGTTGACGAATGGCGAGAAGATATCTCAAACTCAATCAGCTATTGTTTTAGAAAATTTGATTAGTCAGTTTCTTTACAGCAAAGCGGCGGATAGCGGCCAAGCAAAAGGCGCCGCAAAGTGATTTTATTTGTTTTACGGAACATCAAAGCAATGATTTTGCTTGGTTTGGTTGCAGTCTTATTCGGCTGTGCATCGATTCCGGCTGGCTCCCAACCATCTCCTCAGGATCCATGGGAATCATTTAATCGTTCGGTATTTGAAGTCAACGAAGTTTTGGATGCTTATCTATTGAAGCCGGTTGTTGCAGGCTATCGCTTTGTGTTGCCTGAGTTTGTGCGTGAGGGGATTTATAACTTCTTTAGCAACTATAACGATATCTACACAGCACTCTATAACTTATTGCAAGGTAAGCCAGGCTATGCTTTTGGTGACTTTATGCGAGTTGCTGTCAATACGACAATGGGACTTGGCGGTCTCTTAGATTTGGCTACACCTGGCGGTCTCGAAAAGCATAAAGAAGACTGGGGCCAAACTTTGGGGGTTTGGGGTGTACCTTCAGGCCCATATGTTGTGTTGCCTTTTTTTGGCCCAAGTAATGTGCGCGATACAGTTGGCACGGTAGCAGATCTAGAGTCTGATTACTTATTTAAACTACTTCCTAATGTTGCCTTGCGCAATAGTATTGCTGGTCTTCGCGTAGTTAACGCGCGTCATACTTACTATGAAGCGGGTGATTTATTGGATGGCGCTGCGATTGATAAGTACACTTTTATGCGTGATGCGTATATTCAAAGACGTGAGTATCAAATCAATGAGGGCCGCGATGACGCAGAGCCGGTGATCTATGAGAATCCTTACCAGGAGTAGCAATAGTCAATTGCGGCAGTATAGAGTGGCTAACATGAGCCTCAATTTAGATAAAAATCGTGGGTGTAGATATGAAAAGCTTTAATAGAATTTGTAGTTTCATTTTTGCTGGTTTGATAACTGTATCTAGCGCTGCTTTTTCTCAAACCCCGGATGCATCCACGCCTCCAGACGCTTTAATTAAGATGGTTGTTACTGATGTAATGGCGACGGTGAAGGCTGATCCTGATATTCAAAAGGGCAGCATTCCTAACATTGTTGTGGATTTAGTAGAAAAGAAAATTGTTCCCTATACCGACATGCGTCGAACCACTGAGATGGCAATGGGACCTAATTGGAAAAAAGCTACACCAGAACAGCAGGCGCAACTTTCCATGGAGTTCAAAAATTTATTGATTCGTACTTACTCAGGTGCTTTGAGTCAATTACGGGATCAGACGGTTCAATTTAAGTCCTTACGTGCAGCCCCTGATGACAAAGAGGTAGTGGTTAAAACAGTAGTTTTAGGCCGTGGTGATCCGGTGCCCTTGGACTATCGCCTGGAGAAAACCGCCAATGGTTGGAAGGTCTATGATATGAATATTATGGGCGTTTGGTTGGTTGAGGCATATCGTAGCCAGTTCTCAAATCAGATCAGCCAAAATGGAATAGAGGGCTTGGTGAAGTTCTTACAAGATCGCAATAAGCAACTAGCAACCACTAAGCCTGTGAATTAATTCTTATACAAAGAGATCATGCCCTTTCTTTTGCCAAAAAAAGTTACGCAAGCTAATGCTCTGCAAGTGCAAAAGGAGGGTTTCTTGAATGACTCAAGTTTGAGCCTGATTGACTGCGTAGCATTAAAGGATTTTGATTCCACGGTATTGACCATTTTGCTTTCTTGGCAAAAGAAGCTGAGCTCTGAAGGGCGGACTCTTTCAATAGAGCACGCGCCAGAAAAGTTGAGGGTATTAGCTGGCGTATATGGCGTTGCCGGATTGCTTGGGCTGTAAACGTAATGCATCATCCCGCAATAACGATTCAAAACATCTCTAAACAATACGGAGCATTGCAGGCTTTAGATGATGTTTCATTACATATTGAGCCCGGTGAATTTTTTGGCTTGTTTGGACCGAATGGTGCCGGTAAGACTACTTTAATTTCGATCTTGGCAGGTCTTTTGTCAGGCCCTTTCAGGGTCATGCCGCCATCATGGGCGCAGATGTTCAAAAGGGATTTCGCGAAGCACGTCGTATACTAGGAGTCGTTCCTCAAGAGTTGGAATGCGACCCCTTTTTACTGTTAGAGAAACGCTACGCTTTCAGTCTGGTTACTTTGGAATCCGTAATAACGATTCATGGATTGATGAGATCATGGCAAATCTCGATCTCACGTCCAAAGCCGATAGTAATATGCGCTCTTTATCGGGTGGTTTGAAGCGTCGGGCGCTTGTAGCGCAAGCTTTGGTCCATAGGACACCCGTCATCATGTTGGATGAGCCTACTGCTGGAGTGGATGTCGAATTGCGTCAGTCACTCTGGCAATGCATTAGCCGATTAAATCAAGATGGCCATACGATTGTTGCTGTAGACACCACTGTAAATTTATTAAGTCGCTATGGATCTGTAAAACAAGATGGCGAAGTTAAAACTGATTGAGAAGAGGTATTTGTCAATATTATGACTGGGAGGGAGGCGCTCTATGAAGCACGGACTCAATAGACCTGTATTGCAATATGGAATTGGCTTCTCAACATTATTGCTAAAAGAGGTAAAGCGTTTTTATAAGGTAGCCTTTCAAACAATCGTCGCCCCTGTCCTTACGGCTGTTTTATATCTAATGATTTTCGGTCATGTACTCGAAGGTCGTGAAGTCTATGGTCGTCTTAGTTACACTGCTTTCTTAATTCCAGGTTTGGTGATGATGAGCATTTTGCAAAATGCTTTTGCTAATACTCCCTCCTCTTTAATTCAATCTAAAGAGACTGGTAATCTTGTATTTGTTCTGCTCGCACCCTTAAGTCATTTTGAGTTTTATGCGGCCTATATTCTGGCTGCTGTCTTTCGGGGTATTTGGGCGGATAAATATGATCAGTTGGCCGCTTTTCAGAACTTCATCATCATGCCTGCGACCATGTTGTCTGGGGTTTTACTCCATCCATTCCTTGCCTTCAGTGTGGCAAGTGGTCTCGCATTTCAACCCCTTCTCTTATATGATTGACGGGTTCCGCTATGGTTTTTTTTGGAGTATCTGATAACCCCATGGGGTCGTTTGACGATTGTCTTTTGCTTTTTTATAGTAGTTTCAGCGAGTGCATTACGCTTGCTACAAAAGGGCTATAAGCTCCGCTACTAATGACGCATATCCTCAGTTTTATTTGGAGAAAAAATGTTACCCACCCCTGAACAGATTGAAAGTTATATCAAGCAAGGCATTGAGTGCACTCATATTCACGTAGAGAGTGACGGCCAGCATTTTTTTGCGACTATTGTGAGCCCTGAGTTCGCTGGTAAGCGTTTAGTGCAGCGCCATCAATTGGTTTATGGTGCAATGGGCGATCGTATGAAAACAGAAGTACATGCCTTATCTATCAAGGCGTTTACGCCTGAAGAGTATGCGAAAAATTCAGCTGCATAAAAATAAGCTATTAATGAGAAAGCTTTTACTGGAATTGTTTCATGGATAAATTACAAATGGTTGGCGGAACTTCTCTGCAAGGTGAGGTAGAGATAGCTGGGGCAAAAAATGCCGCATTGCCAATTCTGTGTGCGTGTCTCTTAGCCGATCAGCCAGTTGTATTGCGTAATGTTCCTGATTTACAGGATGTGCGTACGATGCTTAAGCTTTTGCAAGAGATTGGTGTGACGGTTGACTTTCCAAATCCGGGTGATCGTAGTCATTTGGTTTTGAGTGCTGCTGTCATTAAAAGCTCTGAAGCAACTTACGAAATGGTGAAGACCATGCGCGCTTCGATCTTGGTGCTTGGTCCCCTCTTAGCCAGAATGCATAGCGCTAAAGTTTCCTTGCCTGGCGGCTGTGCTATTGGTGCGCGCCCGGTAGATCAGCATATCAAAGGCTTAAAGGCGATGGGTGCCAGTATCAAGATTAAGAGTGGCTATATCCAAGCGGAGACCAAGCCACAATCTGATCGATTGAAGGGCGTGTCAATTCTGACGGACATGATCACTGTCACTGGGACTGAAAATTTATTAATGGCAGCGACTCTGGCATCTGGAATAACGATTTTAGAAAATGCTGCACGTGAACCTGAGGTTGGTGATTTAGCTGAACTGCTTGTGAAAATGGGCGCGAAGATTTCTGGTATCGGTAGTGATCGTCTGGTGATTGAGGGCGTTGAAAAACTGCATGGTGCTGATCATTCGGTGATAGCAGATCGAATTGAAGCGGGTACTTTCTTATGTGCAGTGGCAGCTATTGGCGGCGAGATTACAGTCAAGGATTGTCGTCCGGATACTTTGGATGCGGTGATTGTGAAGTTAAGAGAAGCGGGCTTGAAGATGGAAATTGGTCCTGATTGGATTAAGGCAACCATGCAGGATCGCCCTAAACCAGTTAATTTTCGTACTTCCGAATATCCTGCATTTCCAACTGATATGCAGGCCCAACTAATGACGGTGAATGCGATTGCATCAGGCAATTCGACCATTACAGAAACGATTTTTGAGAATCGCTTTATGCATGTGCAAGAGTTGAATCGCTTGGGGGCAGACATTGCAATCGAGGGTAATACTGCAATTGCTCAGGGGGTAGAAAAGCTTGCTGGCGCAATTGTGATGGCTACAGACTTGCGCGCCTCCGCTAGCCTAGTAATTGCTGGATTAGCGGCTCAAGGTGAAACACAGGTGGATCGGATTTATCATTTAGATCGTGGCTATGACCGAATGGAGCAGAAGTTAACGCTGTTGGGCGCCAATATCAAGCGCGTGAAGTAAGGCTGATGGATAATTAGTCCATGAAATTGACTTTAGCCCTCTCCAAGGGGCGTATCTTCGAAGAAACCGCAGAGATCTTGTCCAAGGTTGGGATTGTGCCTATGGAAGATCCTGAGAAGTCACGCAAACTCATCATTGAGGCTTCAAATCCAGATATTCGCTTAATCATTGTGCGCGCTTCAGATGTGCCTACCTATGTTCAATTTGGCGGTGCTGATTTTGGCGTGGCTGGTTTGGACGTCTTAATGGAAAAGGGTGCTGATGGACTATACATACCCTATGACCTCGATATTGCTAAGTGTCGTATGTCAGTGGCAGTACGTGAGGGATTTGATTATGTTGCTGCAGTAAAGCAAGGATCTCGGTTAAAAGTAGCTACTAAATACGTTAATTGTGCGCGCGAACATTTTGCAAATAAGGGCGTTCATATTGATACGATCCAGCTTTATGGCTCAATAGAATTGGCGCCTTTAGTCGGATTGGCTGATGCGATTGTGGATTTGGTTTCCACTGGGAATACGCTCAAAGCAAATGGTTTGGTTGAGGTTGAGCCAATTACAGATATCAGTGCACGCTTAGTAGTAAACCAAGCTTCGTATAAGCATAAGCGCGCACAGCTACAACCCATTTTTGAGTTGTTAAAGTAAACGACAACACGAGCAGAAATCAATTCATGTCAGTGCAGATCAATGTAAAACGCCTCAATAGTAAAGATGCTGGCTTCAAGGAAATCTTGTTGTCGAGTCTTTCATTGCTGATGGCAGACGATGACGCAATTGACGCTGCGGTAGTCAAGATTCTTGCAGCCGTCAAAGATCAGGGAGATGAAGCGGTACTCAATTTCACCAAACAGTTTGATCGCTTGAATGTCTCAAGCGTTTCTGAATTGGAGATTCCTCGTGGAGATTTGGAGCTGGCTTACAACTCTTTATCTTTAGAGCAAAAAGAAGCTTTAGATATTGCTGCACAAAGAGTGCGCGCTTATCACGAGATACAAAAAATTGAAGCAGGCTGTCATTCTTGGGAATATAAAGAACAGGATGACACTCGTTTAGGCCAGAAAGTAACCCCTCTGGATCGCGTTGGTATCTATGTACCTGGGGGTAAGGCTGCATATCCTTCATCCGTCCTGATGAATGCGATTCCTGCAAAAGTGGCGGGTGTTGCTGAGGTCATTATGGTAGTGCCTACCCCAGAAGGGGCACGCAACCCACTAGTTTTGGCAGCTGCTTATCTTGCTGGTGTAGATCGTGTCTTCACAATTGGGGGCGCTCAGGCGGTTGGCGCATTAGCTTATGGGACTAAGACTATATCTTCTATGGACAAAATTGTGGGTCCTGGTAATGCCTACGTAGCAGCTGCTAAGCGCAGAGTTTTTGGCACCGTGGGTATTGATATGATCGCTGGCCCATCTGAAATCTTGGTGCTCTGTGATGGTTCTAGCAACCCAGATTGGATTGCAATGGATTTGTTTTCTCAGGCTGAGCACGATGAGCAGGCCCAATCGATCTTGCTTTGTCCTGATGCTGCTTTCATTGAGCAAGTGCAGGTGAGTATCAATAGATTATTACCTGAAATGCCGCGGGCACAAGTGATCGAAGCTTCACTCACAAATCGTGCTTTATTGATTCAGGTTAAAGATATGGCAGAAGCTTGTGAGATTGCTAATGCGATTGCCGCAGAACATCTTGAGATATGCGCCCGGGATGCGCGTAAGTGGGCTGAACAAATTCGTCATGCTGGCGCTATCTTTATGGGTAATTACACCAGTGAGTCGCTTGGTGATTATTGCGCTGGCCCAAATCACGTTTTGCCAACTGCACGCACTGCACGCTTTTCTTCACCATTGGGTGTTTATGATTTCATCAAACGTTCCAGCATGATCGAAGTGAGTGAGGCGGGCGCTCAGACCTTAGGTGCAGTGGCTAGTACCTTGGCGCATGGCGAGGGCCTTCAAGCGCATGCACGTGCTGCCGAGATGCGCTTGAAGAAGTAAATTCAGAGTAAGTTCGAGCTTACTTTCATACCACTTTAAATTAATTCAGAATTTTTTTAGAGCAGAAACAAGTTCGCCGCTTTGTTCGTCTGTACCAATCGTAATCCGCAAAAATTCTTCAATACGTGGTAATTTGAAGTGACGCACGATGATCCCACGATCTCTTAGCGCTTGATCGAGCTTGGCCCCAGAATGTTGTGGGTGGCGTGTAAAGATAAAGTTTGCAGTTGAGGGTAGCGTATCAAATCCTAGAGCACTCAGTTGCTCCACTAGTTTTGTGCGGGTTCTAATAACCTTGGCAGAAGTTTCTTCAAGATGTGCCTGATCTTCAATTGCTGCAATGGCGCCAGCCTGTGCTAGGCGTCCTAGAGGATATGAGTTAAAACTATTTTTCACCCGCTCCAATCCATTAATTAAATCAGGATGGCCAACGGTATAACCAACACGCAGCCCTGCGAGAGCGCGGGATTTGGAAAGTGTATGTACGACCAATAGATTTTCAGGGCAGTGATTGCCGCGCAGCAAAGGAATACAGGATTCAGTACCGTAATCTACGTAAGCCTCATCAATGACGACAACAGAGTCTTTATTGCCATGGATTAGAGATTCGATTTCTGAGCGGGGAATCGATCTGCCGGTTGGCGCATTGGGATTAGGGAAGATAATGCCGCCGTTTGGGACCTTATAGTCAGCGGCGTTGATTTCAAACTGATTGCCCAGTGGTACGGTTTGATAGTCAATACCAAAAAGTTTGCAATAGACAGGGTAAAAACTATAGGTAATGTCAGGAAAATGTACCGGCTTACTTTGCTTCAGGAGTCCGGCAAATACATGGGCCAATACTTCGTCTGAGCCATTGCCTAAAAAGACTTGTTTTGGATCGAGACCATGCAAGTCGGCGATAGCTTGTTTAAGGGCAGCACCTTCGGGATCGGGATAAAGGCGTAAATCTGCGGTGTTTTGATTCTCGATTGCAGCAAGCACTCTTGGCGATGGCCCATAAGGACTTTCATTGGTATTGAGTTTGACCAGCCGCTGCATTTGCGGTTGTTCCCCCGGCATATAGGGGGTTAAGGTTTGAACAACTGAGCTCCAGAAACGGCTCATGAGGGTTCTCGGGTCAAAAAATCAGAATGAAAGTGCAGCAATATTGATATTTAAATCTTTTCTAGCAATGATATTATGAGGCTTCAATCAACACTTCGCCTCGCGGCGCAATGAAGCATGCGGCAAGCCGACGTAATCCGAAACACTTCGGAAACCAAAATTCAAATTTCTATCAATTTAGATGGAACCGGGAAAGCTGAACTGGCCTCAGGGGTTCCTTTTTTAGATCACATGCTTGACCAGATTGCTCACCATGGCATGATCGACCTTAAAGTGGTTGCAAATGGCGATACCTACATTGATGATCATCATACGGTTGAAGATGTAGGAATTACCCTAGGCCAAGCTTTTGCTAAAGCAATGGGAGATCAGGCTGGTATTACTCGTTATGGTCATTCTTATGTGCCTTTGGATGAAACTCTTTCAAGAGTAGTCATCGATTTCTCTGGACGCCCTGGTTTGGAGTTCAATGTCCCTTTTACTCGTGCTCGGGTGGGTGATTTTGATGTGGATCTCAGTATTGAGTTTTTCCGCGGTTTTGTGAACCATGCGGGAGTGACATTGCACATCGATAATTTACGCGGCATTAACGCACATCATCAAATTGAAACCGTATTTAAGGCCTTTGGTCGTGCATTGCGTATGGCGTTGGCTGTCGATCCACGTGCTTCAGGCACTATTCCTTCAACTAAAGGAAGTCTCTCATTTAGACTGACCACGGTTGCATAGAAGACAACAGTAGACAACAGGTAAATTTTGGCGCAAACCATTGCGATCGTTGATTGTGGAATGGGCAATCTCCGTTCTGTCTATCAAGTCTTCCATCACGTTGCACCTAAAGACAATGTGTTGATTGCACATCAACCAGAAGAGATTCGTGCGGCTGATCGCGTTGTATTGCCGGGTCAGGGTGCCATGCCAGATTGCATGAAGCATCTTGAAGAATCCGGCTTATTGGAGGCCTTGTTGGACGCCACTAAAAGCAAGCCACTTTTAGGGGTATGTGTAGGCGAACAAATGTTATTTAATCAAAGCGCTGAAGTACGTACTAATGGCAATGATCAGTGGACGCCTTGTTTGGGCTTAATCCCTGGGGAGGTCAGCCGTTTTGAGCTAGCCGGTAAAAAGCAGGCAGACGGATCTACCTATAAAGTTCCTCATATGGGTTGGAATCAAGTACGTCAGGATCGAAAACACCGGCTTTGGGACGGCATACCCAATTTAACGAGCTTTTACTTTGTCCATAGCTATTTTGTTGTGCCGCAATGCAATGAGGATATAGCTGGTTCAACTGAATATGGTGATTGGTTTACATCTGCGGTGGCGCGAGATAATATTTTTGCTACTCAGTTTCATCCAGAAAAAAGTGCAGAATACGGATTAAAGCTTTATCAAAATTTTGTTTCTTGGCAGCCTTAATTTAATAATTTTTAGCTATGCTGCTGATTCCCGCAATTGATCTTAAAGATGGCCACTGTGTTCGGCTAGAGCAAGGTGATATGGATAGGGCCACAGTTTTTTCTGAAGACCCAGGTGCAATGGCGGCCCATTGGATGGGTAAGGGTGCACGTCGTTTGCATTTAGTGGATCTCAATGGCGCATTTGCTGGCAAGCTTAAAAATGAATCTGCCATTAAATCTATACTTCAAGCTGTCGGAGATGAAATTCCCGTTCAATTAGGTGGCGGCATTCGTGATCTTGAAACTATTGAGCGCTTATTGGATGACGGTATCAGTACAGTCATCATAGGTACCGCTGCTGTTAAAAATCCTGGCTTTGTGCAGGACGCCTGTACTGTATTCCCCGGCCATGTGATGGTTGGTTTAGACGCACGTGATGGCAAAGTAGCAACCGATGGCTGGAGCAAGATGACGGGGCACGAGGTGATTAATCTTGCCAAGAAATTCGAAGATTGGGGTGTGGAAGCCATTATCTATACCGATATTGGTCGAGACGGCATGCTTAAAGGTGTCAATATAGATGCCACGGTTAAGTTAGCTCAAGCAATCCATATTCCCGTTATTGTCAGCGGCGGCCTCTCAAATAATCAAGATATTGATGCGCTCTGCAAAGCGGAAGAAGAGGGTGTTATGGGTGTAATTGCAGGCCGCTCAATTTATGCAGGTGATCTTG
Organism: Polynucleobacter necessarius; assembly: GCF_900095185.1. Lineage (NCBI taxonomy): Bacteria > Pseudomonadati > Pseudomonadota > Betaproteobacteria > Burkholderiales > Burkholderiaceae > Polynucleobacter > Polynucleobacter necessarius. Next base: position 738,345 of record NZ_LT606948.1, read on the forward strand.
ACCTTGCTGCCGCTCAAAAATATGCAGACGAGTTGACGCTTAAATATAAAAAGAAAATTTTCTAGTGTTAACCAAGCGACTTATTCCTTGCCTCGATGTCACAGCAGGGCGTGTAGTGAAAGGCGTGAACTTTGTTGGTCTTCGCGATGCTGGTGATCCAGTAGAAATTGCAAAACGCTACAACACTCAAGGTGCGGATGAGCTAACTTTTTTAGATATCACCGCAACCTCTGATGGACGCGACCTGATTTTGCACATTGTTGAAGATGTCGCTTCTCAGATATTTATTCCTTTAACTGTTGGTGGCGGTGTACGTGCTGTTGCAGATGTGCGGCGCTTACTCAATGCGGGTGCAGACAAAGTGAGTATGAATTCTTCCGCGGTAGCCAATCCTGATTTAGTATCCGATGCCGCTGCATATTACGGCTCTCAATGTATTGTCGTGGCAATTGATGCTAAGCAAAAAACTGAGGCTGGTAATTGGGAGGTCTTTACTCATGGTGGTAGAACGGCTACTGGAATGGATGTAGTCGATTGGGCTAAAGAAGTTGCCAAACGGGGTGCCGGAGAAATTTTATTAACCAGCATGAATCGGGACGGTAGTAAAGATGGTTTTGATTTAGCTCTTACAGCGGCGGTCAGTGATGCAGTTCCTGTACCAGTAATTGCATCGGGGGGTATCGGTAATTTGCAGCATTTGGTTGACGGCATCACCAAAGGTCACGCTGACGCGGTATTAGCTGCCAGCATTTTCCACTACGGTGAATTCACGGTTGGGCAGGCCAAAGAATATATGGCTGCTCAAGGTATTCCGGTACGAATTTAATTCAAAAAGTAGGTTTTTTAGTCGGTTTGGGCGATTGCCTGTAAAGTTTAGGTATGAGCAAACCTCAGAGCGCCTTTACCTCTATTCAATCGCTTCAAGCGGGTTCATGGCTTGATGCCGTGATTTGGAATGATCGGGGATTGGTGCCGGTCATAGCTCAGGAGGTTCGTGGCAAGGATATTCTGATGATGGCCTGGATGAATCGCGATGCTTTATTGGAAACAATACGTTTAGGTGAAGCGGTTTATTGGACGCGTTCTAGGCAAAAGCTATGGCACAAAGGCGAAGAATCTGGCCACACTCAAAAGGTAAAAGAAATTCGCTTGGATTGCGATGGGGATACGATTTTGCTCATGGTGGAGCAAAAAGATGGCATTGCCTGTCATACCGGGGAGCACAGCTGTTTTTTTTGGCAATGGGATTCAGCCAAGGCAGCTTGGGTTGATGAGTCGGTCTCAGGTAAATAGAGAACAAAGTCTTTTATATAAAAGACATAAAATAATCAGATGACCAATTCTGTAAGCAAACTCTCTAATTTAGATTCTGCATTTGCTCATTTAGCGGATGTTGTCGATCAACGCCGCGATGCGTTTAAGGCTGGTCAAGCTGATCCTAAAACCTCTTATACAGCTTTACTCTTTTCTAAGGGTGATGACGGCATCTTAAAAAAAATAGGTGAAGAGGCAACAGAGGCTGTGATGGCCGCAAAAGACGCACGCAATTCGAATTTGGCAACTGAGCAGCAAAAACTCTTAGTAGGTGAAATGGCGGACTTGTGGTTTTACTGCTTAGTTGCTTTATCCCAATTTAACTTGCGCCCAGAAGATGTGATTGCTGAGCTGGATCGTCGCCTAGGAACTTCCGGTATTGAAGAAAAAGCCGCTAGAAAAGCCGCCGGTAAAGAATAAACACAACATAACCCCGTATTAAATACGAGATAAAGCATGTCAAACGACCCGAATTGCCTGTTTTGCAAGATTTCTCAAGGTTTGATCCCTTCTCAGAAGGTATATGAGGATGAAGAAATCTACTCTTTTAAAGACATCAATCCTGCAGCGCCTGTTCATTTTTTAATGATTCCAAAAAAACATATCCCTATGTTGGAGTCGGCTGAAAGCATAGGTGCGCCTTTGCTAGGTAGAATGATGGAATTAGCGCCCCGTCTTGCCAAAGAGCAGGGCTGTCGTCCAGGCAAGGATGGCGGCTTTAGGTTGATAGTGAACAATGGTGCTGATGGTGGGCAGGAGGTTTATCACTTGCACTTGCATGTGATGGGCGGTCTCCGCCCCTGGAAAAAATAATCCAAGGAGATTAAAAATGGGTTCATTTAGCATTTGGCATTGGTTGATCGTTTTAGTGATCGTGATGTTGGTCTTCGGTACCAAAAAATTGCGCAACATTGGTCAAGATTTAGGCGGCGCTGTAAAAGGTTTTAAAGATGGCATGAAGCCAAGTGAAGAACCTAAAGAGCACATTCAACAGAGTCCTGCAGCGGCAGGAAAGACGGTTGATGTGCAGGCTAAAGACGTTAATAAATAATTAATGTGCAAGAGAAATTCGTGCGGCTTTCAAACGACTGGTTAAATGATTGATCTCGGAGTTTCAAAACTTGCGCTAATTGCTGTCGTTGCTTTGGTGGTGGTTGGACCGGAGCGCTTGCCAAAAGTTGCACGTATGGCTGGTAATTTATTTGGGCGAGCCCAACGCTACATGGCTGAAGTTAAGTCTGAAGTGAATCGCCAGATGGAAGTAGAGGAGTTTAAAAAGTTTCGAGAAGAAACTTCTGCTTCTTTTAAAGAAATTGAAAATAGTATTAGCTCTACCGTTCAAGAGGCAGGAACTAACTTAAGCGACCAGGCTAATATCTTTGAAACGAGTTTTGAAAAGCCGCCACTCGATGAAAAAGAAGTCCTACGTAAAACAAGGCGTCAGGGGCGTAATAGCTGGGGTGTCCGCCGTGCTGCAAGGCCGGTTTGGTTCAAGCGCTCCGCTGGAATTCGGACTCGCGTGCATTCTGGCGCTGCCAGAATGAAGCGCTTTCATCATAGTGCCAGTAAATAAAACAATAACAATAAGAAAATTATTCATAGCGACGCATGACTGAAAAAAATTCAACTGAAGATTCGGGATTACAAGAAACTTTTCTATCCCACCTATTTGAATTGCGTGATCGCGTAATTAAAGCGGCGCTAGCCATTATTGTGGTCTTTGTTTGTTTGGTTTACTGGGCTCCCGATATTTTTTATTTTTTTTCGCAGCCATTACTTGATTCGTTACCAGCAGGTGGCAAGATGATTGTTACGGATGTAACGGGTTCTTTCTTTGTTCCCATGAAAGTCACTATGCTGGTTACGTTCATGATTGCCTTGCCAGTGGTGATTTATCAATTATGGGCATTTATTGCTCCAGGCTTATATCAGCATGAGCGTAAGTTGGTTATTCCATTGGTGATTAGTAGCTACAGCTTATTTGTCTTCGGCATGGCTTTTGCCTATTTCTTGGTATTCCCGACAGTGTTTAATTTCATGGCAAGCTATAACGCACCGCTGGGTGCCGAAATGTCGACGGATATTGATAAATATCTTAGTTTTGCTATGAATACCTTTTTGGCATTTGGTATTACTTTTGAGGTGCCAGTTGTAGTAGTTGTCCTGGTGCGTATGGGTATAGTGCCTTTAGCTAAATTAAGGGAGATTCGACCTTATGTCATCGTGGGCGCGTTTGTGATCTCTGCAATTGCGACTCCACCAGATGTCCTATCACAATTACTGCTAGCGATACCCATGACTTTGCTTTACGAACTGGGATTATTTATTGCGCGCTTTTATGTACCAAAGGTGAAAGATGAGGCCGCCGCCGATCAATCGACTTCAGCCTCTGCCTGATTCTTGGCAAAGGTATTCATTAGCCAATTAGTCACTCGATCAAAACGGTAGCGTCTTTGACGTAGATTGCCTTCACGATCTATTTCCGCTCCGGCACAAGCTTTTCCAGCAGCCAATAGCGCACGACGCTGTTGAATGGTTTCAATTTGAATCAGTCTAGGTAGTATTTTTGGTAATTCCCGACGAATATCTACCACTACGCAGTGTTCATGTTGCAGTTGTCCTATTCCGCAAAGTAAAAGCTCTGCCTTACTGAAATTAAATTGATTTGCAATGATGATGCGATGACAAAGTAACAGCCGGTCATCATCAATCTTATGTGCGGCATGATGGTTAATGGCCTCTTCAGCGCATTGCGCTAAATCAAACCATTCATTTTTTTGCGGGGTCGGGCAGCTCTCTAAAATCCTACTCAACAACTCTTTTGCCTCTGGCACTCCTTGTTGATGAGCTTGCCATACCCAGTATGAAGCTTGCAGGCCTCGAACCTTTTCTTCGCTCTTTGCGCGTTTACGCCAAAGGTTAGCCCCTTTGCGCAATTGCGCCTGAGGATGGCCAAGATCTGCAGCACGATCGAAACAACGATCACTTTCAGCAGCGTTGTATCCAGAAAATTGTGGACGGCGGTAAATTTCACCGAGCGCGTACCACGCATCGCGATCACCATCCTTAGCAGCAAGTCCTAACCAATACGCTGCTTTTTTTAGAGATGCGTTTGATTTTGCTTCTTCTGCGTCAACTCTCTCATCGAGTTGTGCAAGGCGTAAGCCAAGAGTGAGCTTTGCAATCGTTAAGCCTAGCTCTGCTGCTTGAACAAGGGCATCTTCATTTTTTGGTTGTAGCTTGATCAGCAATTCTTTAGCGCTGGATGCAAAAGCAGACTCTCCCTCAGCCAATTCTTGAAGATATTTCTTGGCAATCTTTTGTATGTCAGCAAAATCTAAGGTTGAAATTTTTTCCAGGGATTGTGAAGGGGTCTTCTTCAGCCACTTAAGCAGCTGAGATTGGATTTCTTGATTGGCTGGATTAATTAATAAGTTCACCAGTTGCCATCGAGCCGCTAACTGAGAGGCGCTGAAAATTTCAGATTCCGCTAACTTCCAAAAAGAATCCCAGCCAAAGCCAAAGGCAGGAGAATTAAAGGTCTCTGCCAATGGAATATCAGTAACTTGATTTAAAACCCGTAAAATTTCAGTATTACCTGAGGCATTATTCTCAGGCATTTGATTTTTAATAGAAAAATAAGATTTCTCCAGCCAAATTAAGGCATTAGCGGGTTGAATAGGCGTTTTAAATGCACCCGTTAAATAAGCTTGAGCCAGATTTTGTTGCGCAGATACATCACCTAATCGAGCAGAACTGAGGATTTTTAAAAATTCGCGACTTGCCATGTGACAATTTTGTCATTTAGAGGGCTTAAAAGGTAGAAAAGTAGTGGCTTGTTGCCGAGATACAACGAAGAAAGCCAAAAAACTATCTTTTGACAAGCAAAAGGAGTTCCTAAATACTCCGACCCACAGTCTAGCGGACCGATAGCAGCAAAATGCATAGGCCCCAGTTTTTTTTGGGCATTACTTTTAATTTTTGGAGATTTAAAGAATGAAAAAATCGCTATTAGCAGTTGCAGCTATGGGTGCTTTTGCATCTGCTGCTCAAGCTCAGTCCAGCGTTACTATCTACGGTATTTTGGATGCAGGTTACGTAGGCGGTAACCAACGTGTTCAAACAACATCAGTAGTTGGCACAAATAACAATGGTTTCACAATCGCTGGTGCTAAATCTACAAGCCGTTTAGGTTTCAAAGGCGTTGAAGATTTAGGTGGCGGTAAGTCTGCTTTATTCACAGTTGAAGCTACTTTAGCTGGTGATTCAACAGCTGTTTTAGGTGGCATACGTCAAGCTTTCGTTGGCTTAAAAGACAACAAACTCGGTGCTGCATCTGTTGGTTTGCAAAATACCATCATCCACAACGCTGTTGGTGCAACTGACCCAGGTCAGCAAAACAACATCGCTGGTAACATAATCTATGCTGCTAATAGCAGCCAAACCAACAGTTCTTCTACTAACCCCACATTCGGTCAAACTGATGCTTACACAATCCGTACTGCACAAACTTTGAAATATGAGAGCCCTGTATTTTCTGGTTTCAAAGTTAATGCAACTTATGCATGGAACAATGACAACACAACACAAACTGGTGCTTACAACATTGCTGGTGGTAGCTCAAACGGTGGTACTTCTAACTACAACGGTTGGGGCTTGGGTGCTGATTTCACATTCCAAAAGTTCTATGCAACTGCTAACTACCAGGCTTTGAAGAGCGTTCAGCCTTACGGTAGTTCAACTGGTGCTAACCCATACAACCCAGCTGACGCTGCTTGGTCAACTTCTACTGGTGGCGTAAACACACAAGACAATCAAGCATATATCGCTGCAACATATGACTTTGGTATCTTGAAGGCCTACGGTCAGTGGATTAACCGTAAAGCGACTGCTGTTCAGTCTTCAAACTACTACCTCAAACGTTCTGCTCAACAGTTAGGTGTACGTAGCTACATCACTCCTACAGTTGAGGCATGGGCTAGCTTAGGTAACGGTCGTTGGAGTTCTTTTGGAAACGCAGCTCCAGCAGCTAACTTTACTGGCTACCAAGTTGGTTCTAACTACTACCTCAGCAAGCGTACAAACTTGTATGCAATCTTTGGTTCTACGCAGACATCTACAACAACTGCTGGTGCAGCAAACCAAAACAACTATGCAGTTGGTGTAAGACACACTTTCTAATTTAGAACTAGCGTAAGCTAGTTATAAATTAAAGATAGTAAATAGTAAACCCCCGCTGTGGTTCACAGCGGGGGTTTGTGCGCCATCAAATGAGTGGTTACATAGAGTGAAGCGTATTCGATGATGAATAATTTAATTCAGCAGACAGTGCAATTGCATCAAGCTAAAAATTAGTCTGAAGCCAGGAGCATCGACGACTATCTTTGAAGGCTGAATCCGAAAGATTTTGATGCTTTGTTACTTGCAGGGCTTATGCCAGCCAAGCTTGACCGATCGGACCTAGTAATAGAGCATTTATTAAAAGCATTAAAAATAAACAGTAAGTCTGAGGCAGAACACTTTTATAGGCAAACTCTGCTTGTGAATCCAAAAAATATTAGGGTTTTACAGGAATTAGGCGCTTTTCAAATGCGCAAAGGACAATTTCAAGGGGCCTTCGATTTCTATAAAAAGGCGTTGGAATTAGATCCCAATAATGCAAAGTCACTGAGTGATATTGGAGAAGCTCAAAGAAAACTAGGATATTACTGGAGGCTATCCAGGCTTTAGAGCGCTCACTCAGGCTGGAGCCTAGCAATCCTGAGGCACTTAATAGGTTGGGAAATGCCTACCCCCACCAGTATGGGGGGCAGTTGGCAGATGCAAAAACCTCGCTTGAGGATACGCTGACGCTCGATCCTGCAAGGTCTGATGCATATGTCAGTCTTGGAAATGTATTGAGAGAGATGGAGTTGCCTATTGAATTAATGCTAGCTTATGAAAAGGCGCTCTGGCATGCGATCCTCTTTCTGGTGCAGCAATGGTAAATAAGGGGTAGCTATGGACTGCCGCTGCATAATATCTAGAAGCTTTGCAGGCGTTTAAGCGTGCTTATGAAATGAGTCCCGATTGTAAGAATTGATCGGGCGCAATATTGAATACCCAACTTCATCTATGTGAATGGAGTGAATTTGACGCCCACCTAAAGGAGCTGCAATCCAAGCTCCAAAATGGCGGGACAGGCTTGGAGCCTTTTATTGTCCTTACAATTTTCGATTCGCTGAAAATTCAAAAAAGGCGGCTGAAATTTATTTCAATGGTCAATTTAGCAATACAAGACAGCGAGCAAACATCAAAATTGAGCATTCCTCTCCAACTAAGCAAATTGTTGTTGCTTATCTTGCAGCAAATTTTAGGGCCCATCCACTTTCATTCTTAATGACAGAGTTATTTGAGGTTCACGATAGGGAAAAATTTGAAATGTTTGGAATTTCTTTCTCATCGGTCAAAGATAAAATGCAGCAAAGAACCTCAGCATTTGATTAGTATGCGCAAGCTCACTATAAGTCAGAACAAGAAATTATCGACCTCATGACTCATAAGGGTGTGGATATAGCCATTGATTGGGGAGTGATACCCAAAATTCAAGGTTTGGTTTATTTGTTCGCAGGGTGGCGCCAGTCCAAATGAGCTATTTAGGTTATGTAGGAGCCATTGGCTCTAACTGTATTGACTACACATTGCAGATGATGAGATCATTCCTGAATCGGCCCAAAAATACTACTCTGAGAAGATCGCCTACTTACCCAGTTACCAGGTAAGTGATGCTAAACGGGCTATCTCTGAGCGGATTTTTACAAAAGCAGAGTTAGGAATTCCTGAGGATGCCTTTGTGTACTGCTGCTTTAATAATATTTTCAAAATATTGCCAGAAGTTTTTACGAGTTGGATGGAAATTTTGAAGCAGGTGCCCAAGAGTGTTTTGTTCCTATATGCCCATAATGAAGAGGCTGATAAAAACCTCACACAAGAGGCAATCAAAAGAGGAGTTGATCTGGCTCGTCTAATTTTTGGAAGTAGGTTACCGCCGGCTGAATATTTAGCGAGATATAAAGTGGCTGATTTATTCCTAGATACATTCCCTTATAACGCTGGCACTACCGCAAGTGACTCTTTGTGGGTTGGGGTTCCTATTATGACACGGCAAGGTGAAACATTTGCTAGTCGAGTCGCAAGTAGCTTGCTAAACGCTATTGATCTCCCAGAGCGGATTACCAAGACAACGCGGGAGTATGGGGCTCTTGCATCTAGTTTTGGAAGCTCCCCCGAGACATTGCAAGCCCTTAGAGATAGATTGGATCAAAACAAGCTAACTACACCGCTATTTGATACGGTGACATTTGCTAGAAACTTAGAGCAACTCCATTTCACAGCCCATGTTCAGGCCCGGTCTGGTCATGGATTTCAGACTATCCGCCTTATTTCTGGTTAATAGATTTGCTTGTATAACAATTTGCGCTAATATCAAGCAATCCGTCAGCAATGTTATCAGTAATAGTTTTTATAGCAATGGAAGAGCGAAAGACATGAAAAATATCAAAAAAAGTGTACTTTTTATTATCCCTGCTATTGCACTAATGTATGTTCAGCTAATGGCCGCTAGCGCAACAATGGACAAAATAAAATCCTCTGGCTCTGTCACCATGGGTGTGCGTGAACCATCTATTCCAATGTCCTACACAATTGGCGATAGCCGTTTTGATGGATACCATGTAGAAATCTGTCGTATGATCTTGGCGGACATGAAAGATAAGTTAGGCATGAGCACTCTACGTATTAACTATTAGCCAGTAACCTCGCAAAATCGAGTGCCATTGGTACAAAATGGCACAGTAGATATTGAGTGCGGCACAACGACGAATAATGCAGCTCGCGCTAAAGATGTTGGCTTTGCCAATACCTTGTATGTTGAAGAAGTACGCATGGCTGTTAAGGCCAATTCTGGTATTAACTCTATTTCACAGTTAGCAGGCAAGAAGGTTGCTACCGCTACAGGGACTACTTCGGTTCAACTGTTACGTAAGCATAAGAAAGCCAATGGCGTGAACTTTGATGCAGTTTTTGGCAAGGATCACGCTGACAGCTTTTTGTTACTTGAGTCTGGGCGTGCAGATGCATTTGTGATGGATGGTTCCATTTTGGCCGGTAACATTGCAAACTCTAAGAATCCAAAGGATTACAAAATTGTTGGCGAAGTGCTTTCAACCGAGCCGATAGCCATTATGGTTCCTAAAAATGATCCCGAGTTTAAGGCTGCTGTAAACGCCGCTATTGCAAAGATTGTTGCGAATGGCAAGATGCCTGGACTTTGGAACAAATGGTTCTTATCTCCAATTCCACCAAAAAATATCGTAGTTGGTCTTGAATTATCTCCAGCAACCAAAAATGCTTGGGTTAATTTAAATGACAAACCTGTGGAAGACTACAACAAAAAGTAATTCAACAAAAAAGTTCGTTATATGGCCTTAGATTTAGGTGTTTTTTGTAAAAGTACCTTAGACGGAGAGGTGGTTGATCACTGCTTCTCTTCAATTATCGGGTTTGGTCAAAATGACGATCCTAGCTATTTAGATTGGTTATTGACAGCCTGGGGCTGGACCTTGGCAGTTGTGCGGGTCTAGGTCTGGCTATCGGCTTGGTCTTAGGAGTGGTAATGGGTGCTCTCAGAACCCTCCCGGACAATGGCAGAACCAGTAGGTGGTTGGTTAGACTCTCGACAGTTTGGGTGGAGTTGTTTAGAAATATTCCGGTCTTAGTACAGATATTTCTTTGGTATCACGTTATTCCGGCTTTTGTTTTACCTTTCAAGACTCTGCCATCTTATTGGATGGTCAGTATTGCATTGGGCTTTTTTACCTCGGCTCGTATAGCTGAGCAAGTGAGAGCGGGCATCCAGTCTTTGCCAAGCGGTCAAAGAGCAGTCGCAACAGCATTGGGGCTTACTACTCCACAAACTTATCGTTAAGTTATATTGCTGATGGCATTGCGTATCGTTATTCCGCCTCTCACTTCAGAGAGTATGAATGTGATTAAAAACTCATCAGTAGCATTTGCCGTATCCGTCCCTGAGCTGACTTTGTTTGCCATGCAAACCCAAGAAGAAACTTCTCATGGCGTAGAGATTTATTTGGCTGTGACTGCTCTATATGCGCTGTCAGCATTTGCTGTTAATCGTGTAATGGCTTTAATCGAAAAGAGAAGCCGTATTCCTGGTTTCATTGCTGCGTCGAATGACGCAGGTCTGGTTCATTCAATGGTGACCATATGTTGAGCTTAGACTTAAGTTTCTATAACCGGGAACTCTTCACAAATTATATTTTGAAGGGGCTGTTATTCAGCGTGCAGCTTACGGTTATTGCTACGGTTGGCGGGGGATTGTGGTTGGTACCTTTTTAGCGTTGATGAGGCTCTCGGGCAAACCTGCTTTGGTATCTCCAGCAACGTTTTATATTAATACCATGCGCTCTATTCCATTGGTTATGGCGCTTCTCTGGTTCTTCTTGCTGATACCCATGTTGGGTGGGAGGCCGATAGGCGCTGACTTGTCAGCCACCATTACTTTCATTGCATTCGAGGCCGCTTTCTTTTCTGAGATCGTGAGGGCTGGTATTCAGTCGGCCCCCAGGGGACAAATTTATGCTGGCGAAGCCTTAGGAATGACCTACGCACAAAATATGCGTTTCGTTGTTTTGCCTCAAGCATTTAGAAATATGATTCCGGTCTTTATGACGCAAACCATCATTCTGTTTCAAGATACTTCCTTGGTCTATGCAATTGGAGCCTATGATTTATTGAAAGGTTTTGAGATTGCTGGGACAAACTATGGTCGCCCAATTGAGACTTATATTTTGGCGGCAGCTACTTATTTCATCATCTGCTTTTCGCTATCAAGGGCAGTACGGGCCATTCAGGCAAAAGTCGCCATTATTCGCTAATTTTTTTGATCACTCCACACTAAAGAGACCATCATGATTGAACTACAAAACGTTTCTAAATGGTATGGCGCCTTTCAGGTTTTGACTGATTGCACAACATCAATCGAAAACGGGGAGGTGGTTGTTATTTGCGGTCCCTCTGGTTCGGGTAAGTCGACGTTAATCAAAACGATTAATGCTTTGGAACCCTTCCAATCTGGTGAAATTCTAGTGAATGGAACCGATCTCGGCGATCCAAAAACCAACTTACCTAAGTTGCGTTCTGGTGTAGGAATGGTGTTCCAGTATTTTGAGCTTTTTCCTCACTTAAGTGTTACTGAGAATCTCACCCTCGCTCAATGCAAGGTATTGGGGCGTTTAGTTGACGAGGCAAAAACCCATGGCCTTAAATATTTAGAGCGTGTTGGATTGATTGCTCAAAAAGATAAATTTCCAGGTCAGTTATCCGGCGGTCAACAACAACGTGTCGCTATTGCTCGAGCAATGAGTATGGATCCGATCGTGATGCTTTTTGACGAGCCAACCTCTGCGCTTGATCCGGAGATGGTAGGTGAAGTTTTAGACGTCATGATCAAGCTTGCTAATGAGGGGATGATGATGTGCTGCGTTACCCATGAAATGGGCTTTGCTAGAAAAGTAAGTCATCGCCTGATTTTTATGGATCAGGGACGCATTGTTGAGGATTGCAGCAAGACAGAATTTTTTGATAAACCTGAAGCTCGCTCGTTAATGGCAAAAGAGTTTTTGTCAAAAATTCTGGCAAATTAATTCTGTAAAGCTAAAAGCTAGTTGGCTTGCTGTTTGGGTTTAGACCGCTTTCCGATTTGCGCTGTTAAGTCTATCTCCTTGCCTTTGCGCAAGATGGTTAGCTGAGCTTGGCTGCCCGGATTAATTTGAGCGACTTGATTGAGAAGTCCTCGTACATCCTTAATAGGACTGCCATTAACTGCCATCAGAACATCCCCTGGCTTTATTCCAGCCCGAGCCGCAGGACCGCCCTCAAGCACTCCGGATAGAAGCACTCCTGAGATATTGCCCGGCAAGCCTAGGGCCTCTGAGAGCTCTTTAGATAGATTTTGAGGTTCTACCCCAATCCACCCTCTAGAAACGCTGCCATTGCTTAGGATTGACTCCATCACTTGCTTCGCGAGATTAATGGGAATCGCAAAGCCAATCCCCATGGAGCCACCATTATTGGAATAGATTGCAGTATTAATGCCAATGAGATTACCGCGAGTGTCGATGAGTGCACCCCCAGAATTTCCAGGGTTAATTGCAGCATCAGTTTGTATAAAATTTTCAAATGTATTGATGCCAACATGATCACGGCCCAGCGCCGAAACAATTCCTGAGGTCACTGTTTGGCCCACACCAAATGGATTGCCAATGGCAAGAACTACATCGCCAACGTGAACTGATTCAACTTTGCCGAGCGTAATCGGTGTAGGTAGTTGTTTGGGTTCAATCTTTAACACAGCAATGTCTGTTTCAGGATCGCTTCCAATGAGTTGAGCTTTTACCTTGCGTCCATCGGCAAGTGCAACATCGATATCACTAGCATCGCTAATAACATGGTGATTGGTGAGAATATAGCCTTCTGGGCTCACCAAAACACCAGAGCCTAAGCTTGAGCGAGGCTCTGCTTCTGGCGGTTGATCGTCAAAGAAAAATTTAAACAAAGGGTCTGAAGAGTTCGGATTCGCGCCTTTGCGACTCTTGGGTTTCGTGACACCTTTGTTGGTAACAATATTCACTACTGCAGGCATGGAGCGCTTCACGGCTTCATGGTAAGAGCCGGGACTCAATTGACCATCATAGTTACTCTCTTTTAGCGAAACCGTATCAACTATGGAGCCTACCTTGGTTTCTGAGAGCCACTCTGGTTTTAGGGTTGCAACAATAAATAATGCCGCCAGCATGATAGTTACTGCTTGGGCAAAGAGAAGCCAAAATTTTTGAAGAGAAGAATTCATTGACGGGACAGGAGTGTTAGTTTTTTTGACAATGTCATAGGAATGCTCCCCTATGGATAAATTTTTAGCTTCTTCTTAAAAAGGCGAGCAAAGTTATTTTTTAAGACTGTCACGAATATCGCGAAGTAGCACAACATCCTCTGGGACTGGAGGAGGAGGGGTGCGTCCAAGGCATGAACTTTATTGACCACTTTCACCATCTGGAAGATGATAAATGTCAAGAGGATGCAATTGATGGAAATAGTCATGAAATTGCCATAGGCAAATATGGGTACGCCTGCTTTTTAAGGGCATCAAAGGTTCTTGATATCCCACCAGGGACATGACCTAGGATCAAAAATAGGTTCGTAAAGTCAATATGACCCCCCAAAAAGGGCGAAATGACCGGCATAACGATGTCATTTACCAGGGAATCGACGATTTTTCCAAAAGCGCTGCCAATAAGGACGCCGACCGCTAAGTCAATCACATTGCCCTTTACTGCGAAGTCCCGGAACCCCTTTAAAATGCTCATAAATGCTGTCCTTTGAATCTAGATACAGATTAACCCGAGATTAACCACATAATTTTCTTATTTACCCCACTTTTTACTTTAAAATCTTACCTTTAATCAATTTCCACCCATAAATACCTTTTCTAGGAATTTTGTAAATGAGTAACAAGCCCGGTATGGACAAGGATCGCCGTAATTGGTTGATCGCCACTTCGGCGGTTGGCGGCATAGGTGCAGCCGCAGCCTTTTACCCTTTTGTGGACAGTTTTGAGCCTTCTGAGCGCGCGAAAGCCGCCGGAGCCGCTGTTGAAATCGATATTACCGGTATGCAGCCAGACGAAATGAGAATGGTTGAGTGGCGCGGTAAACCTGTGTGGGTTGTGCGTCGCACCCCAGAGCAAGTTGCGGAACTCTCCAAAATTGATGCTGAGCTTGCTGATCCGGATTCTTTAAGAGACCCAGCCCAATTTACGCCCCCATATGCACAAAATCAATGGCGTTCCATTAAGCCTGAGTACCTGGTAGTTGTGGGTATTTGCACGCACTTAGGCTGCTCTCCTACGGCTAAATTTGAAGCTGGAGCACAATCTTCCTTGCCTAATAATTGGCCAGGTGGTTTCCTTTGTCCATGTCATGGCTCTACTTTTGATATGGCCGGCCGAGTATTTAAAAACAAACCAGCACCAGACAATATGGAAGTGCCGCCACATATGTATTTGAGCGACACCAAAATTCTGGTTGGCGAAGATAAGAAGGCCTAAGGAGAGATCAATGGCATTTCAAGAAAAAGAAGTCCCAGCTAACGCATCTTCTGTCGAGAAGATGATGGCATGGGTTAACTCACGTCTTCCAGTTACCGAAGCATTTAAGCGGCATATGAGCGAGTACTATGCCCCAAAAAATCTGAATTTTTTCTATATTTTTGGAGCGCTTGCGATTGTTGTTTTAGCAATTCAAATCATTACCGGAATTTTCTTGGTGATGAACTACAAGCCTGATGCTGCAAAGGCTTTTGAATCAGTTGAATACATCATGCGCGAAGTTCCATGGGGTTGGCTGATTCGCTATATGCACTCCACAGGCGCTTCTATGTTCTTCGTAGTGGTGTATTTGCATATGTTCCGTGGTTTGATCTACGGCTCATACCGCAAACCACGCGAGTTAATTTGGATTTTTGGATGCGCAATTTTCTTGTGCCTCATGGGTGAAGCATTCTTTGGGTACCTGCTCCCATGGGGTCAGATGTCTTACTGGGGTGCTCAAGTGATTGTGAACTTGTTCTCAGCAATTCCATTCATTGGTCCAGACCTTGCCTTGTGGTTACGTGGCGACTATGTGGTTGGTGATGCAACTTTGAATCGCTTCTTTGCATTTCACGTTATTGCAATCCCATTGGCACTAATTGGCTTGATAGCAGCCCATATTTTGGCTCTACATGAAGTTGGTTCAAATAACCCTGATGGTGTTGAAATTAAAAACAACTTAGATGCAAATGGACATCCAGTTGACGGTATTCCATTCCATCCTTACTACAGCGTGCATGACGTAATGTACTTGGGCGGCTTCCTCATTGTCTTTGCAAGCATCGTATTCTTTGCGCCCGAGATGGGTGGTTACTTCCTAGAAGCAAATAACTTCATTCCAGCAAATCCGTTTGTGACGCCATCTCACATTGCACCTGTTTGGTATTTCACACCGTTCTACTCAATGTTGCGCGCTACAACTTCGAACTTCTTATTGCCTTTGTGGATTTTCTTAGCAGTCATTCTTGGAATGTTTGCCCTTAAATCAGACAATCTCAAAGTCAAGGGTGCATGTGTAGCAATCGCCTTGATATTGGCTGCCGGCTTCTATTTGTTTGATGCCAAATTCTGGGGTGTTGTGATCATGGGTGGTTCTGTAGTCATCATGTTCTTCTTGCCTTGGCTTGACTATTCCCCAGTGAAGTCAATTCGTTATCGTCCAACATTCCATAAGTACATTTATGCTGTATTTATTGTGAGTTTTGTGATTTTGGGTTACTTAGGTATCGAGCCACCCTCACCAGTATCTGAAAAGATTTCTCAGATTTGTACGATTTATTATCTGGGCTTCTTCTTAGCCATGCCTTTCTGGAGCAAGCTTGGAACTTTCAAGCTGGTTCCAACACGCGTTACTTTTGAGCCCCATTAATTCAGACGCCGAAGAGAAATTAGGAACTAGCATGAAACGAATTCTGCAAACTTTGACGGGCGTCTGCCACGCAACATTTTTGGTTGCCGTCTTAGGCTTTGGTGTTGTCGCCAACGCAAGTGAAGGCGGCGTTCCTTTAGATAAGGCACCAGATCGCCTCAGTAGTAATGCCTCATTGCAAAATGGCGCAAAAATATTTGTGAACTATTGCTTGAACTGCCATGCCGCTACGAGCATGCGTTACAACCGCTTGCGCGATATCGGCTTGACCGATCAGCAAATCAAAGACAACCTCATTTTGACTGATGCCAAAGTAGGTGATTTGATGACTATTGCCATGACGCCAAAAGAAGGTAAAGCGTGGTTTGGTAAAACTCCACCTGATCTTTCGGTTGAGGCTCGCGCACGTGGAACGGATTGGCTCTATACCTACTTCCGCACCTTTTACAAAGATGACACCTCCCAAACCGGTTGGGATAATTTAGTTTATCCCAACGTTGGTATGCCGCATATTCTCTGGCAGTTACAGGGAGAGCGCGCTGCGAAATTCGAAGAGCGCAAAGATCCTCATGACGAAAGCAAAGTTGAGAAAGTATTTGTTGGTTTTGAGCAATTAACTCCTGGAAGTATGAAGCCGCAAGAGTATGACGACAACATGGCCGACTTAGTTTCTTTCATGTCATGGATGGCTGAGCCTGTGCAGTTGGAGCGTAAGCGTCTTGGAGTTGTAGTTCTTATATTCTTGGCATTCTTTACGTTATTAGCTTGGCGCTTGAACAAGGCTTATTGGAAAGACGTTCACTAATTGTTATTCGATGAGTCCTGTAGCCAGGACTCATTAATGAGAAGATTTAACGCTGTTGTGCGTTTGTTGTATTGAAGTAGAAATTTAAGGAAATAAATTTATGATGGTGTTGTACTCGGGTGCTAACTGCCCATTCTCGCAACGCTGCCGTTTGGTGCTTTTTGAAAAAGGCATGGATTTTGAAATCCGCGATGTCGATTTATTCAATAAGCCTGAAGACATCTCAGTAATGAACCCATACGGTCAACTGCCGATTTTGGTTGAGCGCGACTTAATATTGTATGAGTCAAATATCATCAATGAATATATTGATGAGCGCTTTCCTCATCCTCAGTTGATGCCCCCTGATCCAGTAGCGCGCGCACGTGCACGTCTCTTTCTCTTCAATTTTGAAAAGGAGTTGTTCGTTCACGTAGCTGCTTTGGAAAACGAAAAAGGTAAAGCTGCTGAAAAAGTTCATGAAAAAGCTCGCTTGGCTATTCGTGATCGCTTGACTCAGTTGGCTCCAATTTTTGTTAAAAACAAATACATGTTGGGCGATGAATTTTCAATGTTGGATGTTGCCATTGCGCCGTTGTTATGGAGACTTGAGCATTACGGTATTGCGCTTTCTCGTAATGCTGCAGCATTGCTGAAATACGCTGAACGTATTTTCAGTAGACCTGCATACATCGAAGCCTTAACACCTTCAGAAAAAGCAATGCGCCGCTAAGCATACTAGCGGTTCTTTACCTGTCTGTATGTCTGACATCCCAAGTAATAAACCCTACCTAATCCGTGCTCTACATCAGTGGTGCACGGATTTTGGTTTTACACCCTTCATTGCTGTTTTTGTAGATGCTCGGGTGGAAGTACCCATAGAGTTTGTTAAGAACAATGAAATCGTTCTAAATTTATCCTTGGACGCTTCCCATCAACTGCAGATAGAAAATGACTGGATCAGTTTTCAGGCAAGGTTTGGTGGAATTCCAAGAAAAATTATGGTCCCCGTTACTCATGTCTTAGCAATTTATGCGAGAGAGAATGGTCAAGGTATGTTATTTCCATTTGATTCCAGTCAAGCCAAAGATCTTCATATTGCCGATGCCTCAGATGAGGCGCCTCGAAAGCCTACATTAGGTAGACCAGTCTTAAAAATTGAGAAATAAAGCGATGTCGAAAAATCAGCTGCCGCAACTCTTGAAGCTGGCTGAGCAATATTTTCGTCAGCAAAACTATGCATTAGCAAAAGCTGTGCTGAAAAAATCCTTCTTGAGGATCCAGGTAGCGCCAGAGCAAATGAGTTACTTGCTTATGTAATTGGTAACGATGGTGATCTAGCAGGCGCCATTAGGCGCCTAGAGAAAGCAACCTCCTCTCCAAGCTAGCTGCGTCCCGCTCGTACATTATGAGTGGGGTGGCATTTGTTTAAGTCGTGATGATGATCATAAAGCGATAGCATCATTTGAAAAGCCGCCGCCTTGCAGTTTCAAACTTCACTTCAAATATGGTCAGGCATTAGCAAAAGTAGGCTTATTTCAGAAGGCTTTTGAACAATTTTCCCTAGCAAAAAAAGAATAGCTCTAGCCCCGAGTTGATTTTTAATTTAGCTAAGCTATATGTGAATATATGGGGGAGCCTAGTCAAGCGCTTGTGGAGGATGAAAAGGCTATTAGCATTGATCCAGGATTTGTGCGTGCATGGATTTCGGGAGGGCGATTATGAAAAAATAAGGGTGACTTTGCTGTAGCCTTAAATGCATTTGATAAAGCGATTCCCCAAGAACCATCAAGTGCTGCTGAGGCCGTGTATCTGAAAGGCAACCTCTTGCGCTCTATGAAGAGCGCTATGCAGAGGCAATTGAAACCTATGCAAGAGGCTTAAAAGTGGCTCCAAATTTGCCATTTTTATTGGGCAACTATGTCAATAGTAAATTACTTATTTGCGAGTAGAGTGATTATGAAGAAAATCTCTTAAAACTTAAACAAGGCCTACAAGATGCTAAAGAGGCCATCCCCCATTCCCCTTACTTGCGCTGCTAGATGATCCGGGGTTGCAGTTAATTGCTGCCAAGACTTGGGTAAGCAGTGAGACGAAAAATATTGAACCAGCTCAAGCGCAGGCTAAAAACTCAGATTCCAAAAAATCCGAGTTGCTTATTTTCTGCTGATTTTGGTTTCTATCCAGTGGCATATTTGATTGCTGAGATTTCTGATGATGGCCTGGATGAAGTTTGAAATGTATGGGTTCTCAATTGGACCTAAAGGGGGCCCAATGAGAAAGTGTTTAGAGAGGGAGCATTCGATCAATTTATAGATGCTGAACATCTGTCGGATGCACAGATTGCCAAGTGCTCAAGAGAGCTAACAGTTGATATTGCTATTGATCTAACAGGTTTTACCCAAGATGGTCGAACCAATATTTTTGCTCTCTTGTGGCGTCACCAGTTCAAGTCAATTTTTTTGTGGGATATCCAGGCACACTTGGCGCCTCCTACATGGATTACATGATTGCAGACCGAGCATTGATCCCAAAGGCTAGTCAGCCGTTTTATGCTGAAAAGATCGCCTATCTGCCAGAAACCTATCAGCCCAATGATCGAAAACGGACAAGACTTGAGAAAAGAGTTTCACGTGAAGAAGCGTGCTTACCTCAAGATGGATTTGTATTTTGTTGCTTCAACAATAATTTTAAGATTACTCCGCAAAGATTGGAGATGTTGGCTGCCATTTTTAAGAGAGTAGAGGATAGCCTTTGATGTCTTCTTGAAGATAACGCTTTGGCCTCAGGGAACTGAAGGCGTGCAATTCAGAAAAGCGGGGTAGATCCGAATAAGTTGATATTTGCGCCAAGGGTTGCTCCCGAGAAGCATTTGGCACGCATATCACAGCCGCTTGGATACTGGACCTTACAACGCACATACCATTACTGGTGATGCCCTTTGGGTTGATCTACCAGTTTTGGGTGTTAAAGGGAAAAGCTTTGCAAGTCGAGTTGCTTCCAGCTTAATTTACGTAGCCGGAATCCTAGAGCTTGTTGTAGAGACGGAAGAGGACTGTGTTGACTTTTGGCAGTGGGTTGAGCATCAAACCCCGATAAATTGAATGCTTTTCGAGATAAGTTGCTCACGACCTATGCGCAAGTGCTACTATTTGATTCTGTAAAGTTCCTAAATAATTTAGAAAATTTATACCTTCAAATGCAAGAAAGGTATACATCTTGGCTTCCTCCAGCTCAAATTACAGCATTTGGCGGCGGGGGGGGTGACATTTAAGTTTAGGTTAAAATATTGATGTGCCCCTTTAGCTCATCTGGTAGAGCAACTGATTTGTAATCAGTAGGCGGTCTGTTCGAGTCGGACAAGGGGCACCAAATTTCACCTAAATGCCTCACTTGTGAGGCATTTCTTCTGTGGAGCAGAGAATGTTAGATGCTGACAAGATTTTGCTTCAGGAAAATAAGAAGAGCTGTTCCTGGTTTGGTTCTTATGGCATCGTTACGCATTTGGCGCAAATGGTGGGCGCGCAAAACATAGTTGAAATATGGGTATCACGCTGACTTCATTTGCCCTACTTTGCCGGACATAAATAATGTGGGAATAGATCCGTATTTAGCGGGATATGATGCAGAAGATATTTTTTGCAAAGATGTTCAAGCATTATTTCAAGAGAATAATTCTCAGCATGCAATGAATCGTCTTTTTTCAGCTATATCAAGCAATCTAGATAAATTCCATGGCAGAGCGCGCTTGGTCAGAGAAAAATCATGGCTCGGAGCAGATCTTTTTGAGGATGGCTCATTAGAGATTGTTTATATAGATGGTGATCACACCTATGAAGCGGTAGTTAAGGACTTGGCTGCCTGGTATCTCAAAATTAGAAAAGGTGGCATTCTTCGTGGAGATGATATTGGGTGGTAAGGGGTTAAGAGGGCAACTGACGAATTCTTTTCGAAAATTGGAAATGATTATCAAATTATTTCCAAAGATGGATTTGAGCATATGCCAGCATTTTTCCAAGTCGTAGCTTAATCATCTACTCCCAAGAATACTCCTCTATTTCATGCTTTTTGCGATTCAAGTTCATTATGAATTTAAAGACAAGGTGAATTAAGTATGTCGCGCGGAATTCTTTCTGTTTATTGGGGTGACAAAGCCAAACTTCCCATTGATCGCTTGAAGGCATCGGTGAAAAAGTTGCATCCTGAATTGTCACATGAAATCATTAGCATTGATGCTCCTTCGGAGCAATCCCAATACTTTAAATCAAAAAGCGACAATGTTTGATCTCTCTCCGTTTGATGAGACCTTGTTTCTTGATTTAGATACCGTTGTTCTCGGTAGGTTGGACTTTGGTTTTCAGAAAGCACAACAGTTCGGATTGGCAATTGCGATATGTGAATCCCTTGGGCAAAAAGATACCGCCATGTGTTTTCGGGTGATAAAGTTGAGTACAACACAGGGGTTATGTTCTTTGATAAAAAGGCTGAGCCTGTTTTTAAAGCTTGGCGAGAGCTGAGTAGTGGCACTGTGAATTCAGAGGCTTTAGGCATCTCTTTTGAAACTGGCGAAATCTTTAATATGAGCGCTAATGATCAGGCGGCATTTGCATTAGCAGTTGAGAAGACTGAATTTCATCCTTATGTGCTACCAATGAAGTGGAACTTCAGGCCAATGTGGCATAAGAGTTTTTGTGGGCCAATTAAGATTTGGCATGACTATGCAGACCCGCCACCATTTTTTGATCAATTAAACGCCTATTATTCAAATCCCGATTCAATGAATCAGTACCACCAAGGATAGACTCACATTCCATGAGTCATTTGCAAATCATTAGCACCCCAGATTCGTTAAATGGTGCATTAGAGACCTGGTTTGTTCAAAATGAAATTTTTGGTGGCGCACCATATAGTCTTGGTATAAATCCCGCTCATCTTGGCGATTCGCCAGTGGTTTATTTGGCGCTTTATCAAATTAACCGCGACTTAATTTCACATATCAAGCCATGTGGTAGCAAGGTAGTTCTCTATCATATGGGTGGCGAGTGTTTAGATAAAGCTCTTTCTGCATACTCGGAATGTGATTTAGTTATTCGCAATTATTGCTTTTCAAGCATCATTAATTCCAACAATCTTGGCGGAAAAATAATATGGGCTCCAAATAGCTTTAGAACAGGTGTTGGGCCTAGGGTTAGAGAGACCATCAAAAAAGCGTCTCATCGCCAATGATTAGCTTCCTTTTTAGGATGGATCAATAATGCCGCTTCATTTAATAATGAGCGCGCAAGTTTTGCGGGTCCCGCTACGGATTGTGGAGATAATTTATACGTCATGCCCTCACATGGCTTTGTAGGTGGCTATAACGTTGGTCTTTACTCGACCATTATGGAAGACAGTATTTTTGCGCCTTGTCCATCGGGTAATAAGTCCGAGACTATTCGACTCTATGATGCTTTGGAACTTGGCTGCATTCTCATTTTTCTCTCATGAATTTCTCCTCTCGCAAAATGCTTTAGCGATGATTGGTCCAGTACCATTGCCAATTCTGAATTCATGCGCAGAATGACCAGCATTTTTGGATAAGAGGAAAAATACTGCATTGTTGAATCCTGCTGAGATAGCAGCACTTCAAGTAATATGTATTCGTTGGTGGGCTGACTTCAAGCTAGCTATTAAAGAAAAGATTGCCCATCAAATAAATACTCTTTAATTTGCTGAGAAAGATTAACTTTTTAGTTGCAGGTAAAGAAATTAAAGCTATAGTGGCTCCTGCGCCCAAAAAATAACTGGATACTATAGTCCGGCCAAATCGCTATCCCATCTCTGATGTAGCCAGGTCACAATTAATGGCATAAGTCCGCCTATCCATCCTGCTGCGAGGATATGGGGCAAGGTGGCTACGCTATCTATTTCTTGATTTGACTGGAAAAAGTTCTGCCAATCAGGCAGTTTGGGGCCTACCACCAGTGCAAGAGAGAGTGATAAAAATGATTACAAGATTGTTATTAGCATTCCCATAGATCAACTAATCATTGCCTAGAATTTATTACAAAATAAAAGACAGGTTGTAAAAAATTGCACCTAAGAGCAAGCCGGCAATTACAATAGGTTTTCGTCCAATCTTGTCTGAAAGTCACCCTGCAAAAAGAGTAAACGGAAATCAGATTGCTGTAGAGTAAATGCTCAACTGATCTACGATTGTCGATGAAATTTTGATGGATGTTTTAAGGTAGATCGATGTATAAACCTGAACGCAAAAGAAAAGCACTGCTCCACCAACTGAAATGCAGAAGCAAAGTAAGCGCATACGCTGACGAGTTTGTGGATCTCGAAAATGATTGAGTAGAGGACTGGCAGATTTTTGATGGTTTTTTTGCAGCTCTAAAAATACCGGCGTTTTTTAAAGCCATACGAGCTTTAAAAGCAATCATCAGAAGCACAACTGAAATCCAAAAAGGTACCCGCCACCCCCAAGATTGAAATTCTTCTGGAGATAGGTAATTTCTTAATCAGGCGATTTGTAGGGTAGAAAACAGAATGCCTAGCCGGCCCTATGCGGAGAATCCTTGAAGTAAGCGCAAGCTCACAAGCATGATGGGTGCCCAAATCCCTGCTTGTGCATAGGTAGGCAAGAAACGAACGCAAACTGGCGCAAACCCCATTAATGCGATGATGCTTATAAATACCGGCTTTCAGCCAATGCGATCGCCCATTGAGCCAAAAATAGCAGACCCCGAGAGGTCTAACTACCATTCCAACACCAAACGTTGCTAGGCTTGCTAAAAGAGCTGTATTGGGGTCACTAGATGNAAAAAATAGCGGTGCAAAAACAACCGCCAATGTGGCGAAAGTCAAAAAGTCATCCCACTCCACAAAGATGTCAAAGCAGGCTGCGATTGCTACTTTGCGATAGAAATGGGGGCTGAATGTTCATTAAGTATTTGATTATATTGAAGTTATTTATTAAAAAATATAAATTTGTTGCTTAGCAGCAAAATTTTCTTGATTTGTCATATTCATGCAGTTACAGTTTAATGGTGCAGTGCAATATTTAAGGTATTTATTGTTTTCCATCTCTTAAATCGTGTGCTGAATTGACTAGTTGTACGACTTAAATTCTGGAGAAATATATGAACCAAGATCAAATCACCGCTAAATTGTCCCAAATTAACAGCAAAGGCCTCGAGGCTACATTTTCTTTAAGCGAAGCTGCTTTAGAAAACGCTCAAAAATTGGCTGAGTTGAACTACGCTGCATCTAAGGATGTATTGGTGAATGTTCAGGACGGCATTCAGCAAGTATTGAGAGGCCAAGGATCCAAAATAAGTTATTGAGCTCCTCAATGCAGAAACATTGCAGTCTTTTGGTAGCCAAACTGTTGCCTACCAAAAGAAAGTAAGCAAAATATTGCGTGATGGCAATAAAGAATTGGTAAACGTTGTTGATGCAAATCTTGATCAGTTGCAAGACGGTTTCCAAGATTGGATTAACAGTGTTGCTGCTAATAATGCACCTGCTGGTTTTGACGCATTCTTATCTTCATTTAAGACTGTATACGGTAGCGCATTGCAAGGTTTTGAACAGTTCCATGCTGCTAGCAAAGCAGCATTTGCTAACGTAGAAAAACAGCTGATCAAGTAATTGAAACAGTACAGGGTCAAATTACTAATGTGAAAAAAGCAGCAACTCCTGCTTCACGTAGCCGTAAAGCTGCTGAATAATTTGCTCATTAATAATTAGCTTTAGAAGTAATGCTTAAATAAAAACCCCGTTGAGTACAAACTAAGTGGGGTTTTGTTTGACTCATCACTCAAAATCAGATGAAGACTCAATAAGTGGTACAGCCAGATTTTTGCTAGGCTTAACGCCTAATTCACGGACTTTCTCTGCAGAACGAATCAGGTTACCTTTACCCGATTTGAGTTTATTAAAGGCATCGTGGTAGCTTGTTTGTGCTTGGTCCAAACGTTGCCCGAGTTTTTCTAAATCATCAACAAAGCTAACAAACTTGTCGTAAAGATTGCCACATTGTTTGGCGATCTCAAGCGCATTGCGATTTTGATGGTCTTGCCGCCATAAGTGAGCAACAGTTCTGAGTGTCGCCATTAATGTGCTTGGGCAAACCAGCACAATATTTTTTGCAAGAGCCTCTTGGTATAAATTTGGCGCACTTTTTAATGCTAGTAAAAAGGCAGGCTCAATTGGTACAAACATTAAAACAAAGTCGACTGAGCCAACGCCATAGAGTGAGCTATAGTTCTTTCCAGAAAGACCCTGAATATGTTGTCTTAATGATTGAAGGTGGGCCGCAAGCTCTTGCTCTGCGGTCATTGGATCAGTTGTTTCAGCGTGCCGAGCATATGCTGTGATAGAAACTTTACTATCTACCACCAAACTTCTACCGTCAGGCAACTTAATGACTACGTCTGGTTGAAGACGGGAGCCGTCACTTTGAGTGTGGCTATCTTGAACGAGATATTCTTCGCCTTTGCGTAAGCCAGAGGATTCCAAAATAGACTCCAATACTAGCTCACCCCAATTTCCTTGAACTTTAGAGTCGCCTTTTAAGGCTTGAGTTAGGGAGCGTGTCTCGTCTGACATGCGTAGGTTGAGATTGGCTAAGCGTTCAATCTCGCTTTTAAGCGCATGTCGTTCGCGCGCCTCATTGCCGTATGAAGTGCTGACTTGCTCTTTAAATTCAGAAAGTTTAGTTTGCAGTGGCTTTAGTAAGACATCTAAATTGGCAGCATTTTGTTCGGTAAAGCGCTTGGACTTATCTTCCAAAATTTCATTGGCTAGATTTTTAAATTGATTTGTTAAAGCTTCTTTAGCTTCATTCAGCAATTCAATTCTTCCTAGGCCTTGCTTACGTTCTGAATCTAACTCAGCCTCCAGACGAATCAAATTTTGTAATGCTTGGTCGCGCTCTGTTCGCAAGCTGATAGCCAAAGCAATTTCTGCTTGCGCTTGGAGTTCAACGCGAGTTAGGGCAGAACGTAGGTTTAGAACGTAAACCAAAAGGCCTGCACAAACTGCAAATAGCAGGCCAAATAATATAAGCGAACTTAGGTCAAAAGTCACAACAACCGAGTTTTTAAGCTTTGATTAGCTGTTGAAGTTCGCCGGACTGAAACATTTCAGTCATGATGTCAGATCCGCCAATGAACTCACCATTGATATAGAGCTGAGGAATGGTAGGCCAGTTGGCATATTCCTTGATGCCTTGGCGAATGCCTGCGTCTTCCAAAACATTTACAGTGTGAAGTTTCTCAACACCACTGGCGCGCAAGATATTGATTGCGTTTCCAGAAAAGCCGCATTGTGGAAATTGCGCAGTCCCCTTCATAAACAATACAACTGGATGGCTGGTAACGATTTCTTTAATTTGAGATTGTGTGTCCATAAATGTTTCCTAGTAAGGCGGTCCAACGATGCAGACAGTTTGAAAATATGATTTCCTAGATTTTAAGACTTAATGCGAAAAAATGGTATTTAAGCTTATTTGCTGCCTGAGACGACACGATGGTGACCGCCATAATCTAGGTGGGTTTGGATATTAGATAATCCCGCTTGATTCATGAGGTCTACAACTGCCTTAGATTGATCAAATCCGTGCTCAACAGCAAGTAGGCCAGTTGGTTGAAGATGGGCTTTGCAGCCAAAAATAATATTTTCTAAGCAGGTGAGTCCGCTGGCATGGTCGGTCAGTGCAAAAACCGGCTCAAATCGGAGATCACCTTGGCCAAGGTGCGGGTCCTGAGCAGCAATATAGGGTGGGTTACTTAGGATGATGTCAAAGGGGGGTTCGTTCTTCAGTGCCTCATACCAACTTCCTTGCACAAATTGAACTCTGTTGAGATTTAGTAATTTTGCATTTTCTTTTGCAATCTCTAAGGCCTCAATAGATTGATCGGTAGCAACAACTTCCGCATGAGGTGACTCATGTGCAATAGCTAGAGCAATTGCACCAGAGCCTGTACCAAGATCTAAGACTTTGACAGACTTATTCAGGCGCTCGATTTCTCTTAGACCAATCTCTACGAGTAATTCTGTTTCTGGCCTTGGAATAAGAACACCGGGTGCAACATAAAGCTCAATCTTGTGAAATCCTTTTTTACCCACAAGATAAGCAATTGGCTCACCACTGAGTCGTCTTGTCTCCAGCGTTTTCCATTCTGCCAAGACCTTTTCGTTAAGCAGCATATCGTCTCGAGAAAATAATGCAGACCGAGGAAGTTTGTAGTGGCTGTTCAGAATATAAGTCATCAGAATTTTTGCCTCAGCAGGTGTAAGTGCTGAGGTGCTTAATAAAGCTCGCAGACTTAACTCTTTAGTCACAGAATGCCTGGGGAATTAATTATCACCAAGGGCGGCTAGCAATTCAGTTTGATGTTCGGATGCAAGCGCATTACAAAGATCATCAATATCACCATCCATCATGGCATCAATTTTATAAAGGGTGAGGTTGATGCGATGGTCGGTGATGCGTCCCTGTGGGAAGTTATATGTACGGATACGATCACTGCGATCGCCAGAACCAATGAGGGACTTGCGCGTTTGAGCTTCCAATTGATGCTTCTCGCGTTCACGGGCATCCATAAGTCGTGAGACCAATACTGTCATTGCCTGTGCGCGATTGCGGTGTTGACTACGATCATCTTGGCACTCTACTACTGTACCGGTAGGTAGGTGGGTGATACGTACTGCAGAATCGGTTTTATTGATGTGTTGACCGCCAGCCCCGGAGGCACGAAAGGTATCAATACGCAATTCAGCTGGATGAATTTTGACCGCTTCTAGTTCGTCTGCTTCTGGCATCACAGCGACAGTGCAAGCAGAGGTATGAATTCGACCCTGTGTTTCTGTTTGGGGCACCCTTTGAACTCGATGACCACCAGATTCAAACTTGAGGCGTGAATAGACGGCTTGTCCTACTAGGCGTAAGACAACCTCTTTATAACCGCCTAAATCGGATTCGGCAGAGCTCACAACTTCGACTTTCCAGCCTTGACGTTCTGCAAAGCGCGTATACATTCTCAATAGATCACCCGCGAAAAGTGCGCTCTCATTACCTCCAGCGCCTGCACGAATTTCCAAGAAAACATTACGCTCATCATTTTCATCTTTTTGGAGCAAGAGCTTTTGCAGTGTGGCTTCAAGCTCTTCCATCGTTTCTTGAGCTTGCTTTTGCTCTTCATCTGCAAAGTCTTTCATCTCAGGATCTTTGCGCATATCTTCGGCTGTCTGGGCATCAGCCTCGGCTTGTTTGTAGAGGCTAAATTGCTCTGCAACCGCAGCAATATCTGAATGTTCTCGCGTAAGCTTCCGATAAGCATCCAGATCTTTGGTCGCTTCCTCGGAGGTTAATAGGGAGTTAAGTTCTGCAAAGCGCGTATCTAGGTGGTCTAGCTTAGCCCGCATGCTGGCCTTCATCTAATGATCTTCTGGCTTGGAATGCGAGGCGAATAATTTGGGTAGCAACTTAATCAAGGCGTCACGCTCAGCGCCGTTAGAGTGTTGCAGCGCATGGAGTGAGCCATGCAAAAATTTATTGGTAAGACCTTTGGCCATCGTATTTAGTACTTCTTGAGGATCATCGCCACGCATTAAACGCTTCATGGCACGTTCAAGTTCAAGTTGTCGTAAACGTTCGCCTTGTTGTTGAATATCCTGAATCAGTGGAACAGCATTGCGACCGTGCATCCAGTGCATAAAGTGACCAACGCGATCTTCAATAATTGCTTCTGCTTGACTGACAGCGGCCTGACGTAAGTTAGCGCCAGTCTGAATCATTGCACCTAAATCATCTACGGTATAGAGATAAACATCATCAAGCCTGGAGATCTCAGGTTCAAAGTCTCTTGGTACCGCCAAATCAATCGTCACCATTGGTTTGTGGCGACGCTGTTTTAGGGCGCTCTCCACCATTCCGAGGCCAATAATGGGTAGTGAGGAAGCAGTACTTGAGACAATAATGTCGAATTCATGAAGACGCCCTGGCAATTCGGAGAGTTTGAAAGATTCTGCTTCTATGTCTTGTGCTGCAATAGAGTTTGCGAGCTCTTGACCTCGTTCGATGGTGCGGTTTGCAATAGCGACATTCTTTGGTTTACGTGCAACAAAATGCGTGGCGCATAAAGTGATCATGTCACCAGCGCCAATAAACAAAATCCGCTGATCCGAAATGTTTTCAAAAATACGTTCAGCAAGACGGACAGATGCTGCGACCATCGAAATAGAGTGAGCACCAATTTCTGTTGAGCCTCGGACCTCTTTTGCGACAGCAAACGTTTTCTGAAAGAGTTGATTGAGATAGGTTCCTAAAACACCCGCATCATTTGCAGTCCGAACTGCATTTTTCATTTGACCTAAGATTTGAGTCTCACCAATCACCATAGAATCTAAACCACAGGCCACTCTGAAGGCATGACGAACCGCATCGGATTGCGGTAAGGAGTAAATGTGTGGTTGTAGAGTGCTTGGTGCAAGCTGTTGGGTTTTTGCTAGCCAATCAAAAGCGACCTCATGCAAAATACCTGCAGCACTATCATCATTTGCTGCGCAATAGACCTCAGTACGGTTGCAGGTAGATAGAATTGTGGCTTCTGGCAGCCCAGCATGATTCGCACCAACTAAATGCTGGCGAAGATCGTGCAACGCTTCTTGAAGAAATTCAGGGTCAAAGGCGACCTGTTCCCGAATGGCGACCGGCGCTGTATGATGGTTGATGCCGAGTGTCCACAACTTCATAATGGCAATTATAGATTTGATGGCAACTTTAATGGGGGTAACAATGGGGTTTTTGGCTTTTCTGGTGATTGGGGGGTATTTCAGGGACATCGGCTTGGATTTTTTACCCCAGTCTCTCTCGTAGCTCTTTGTCCATCAAGCTCCTCATGGCATCCTTAATTGAGGTAAGGGCTGCCGCCGCCAGCTCGTTTTTGGGGTAATATTGAGGGGCTTTTCAGTCTGGGCAAAGCTTGGAGTGGGGCTGCGCTATTTTTGCTTCCTGTACTGCGGCTGGAATTTTTACAGCTTTAGCTAAATAAATCAGATTGAGGGGCATTTACCCACTGAATGGGCGTGCTCTGATGCTCAATTAGCCATTGATTAGCTTTGGTGAAGTGGGCGCAACTTGCTTTGTCACCCGACTCCAAAAAAGGTTTATTGGTTTTGTAGACGCCTAGCCCCGATGGGTGAGAAGATTGCAAAACACATTGGCCTAGACCATCTTCAATTAAGGGTAGATTCGATTGAGCATGTCTACCCCAAAGCATCCAGACTAGGTGAGGCCTTTGTTTGGCTAAAGTGCTAATGAGGTGATCAGTCACACCTTTCCAACCCAGATTAGTATGGCTACCTGCTTCGCCTAATTTAACGCTTAATGCGGTGTTTAGAAGCAGCACGCCCTGTTCTGCCCAATGATGCAGATCGCCATTTGGTAATGATCCAAAGCCTTCAATTGCCAGCGCTTTACTGATATTGCGAAGGGAGCTGGGAAATTCTCGCGAGTTCACTGCAATATTTGGGGGTATGGAGAAAGCCAATCCTTGAGCTAACGCTGGTGAGTGATATGGATCTTGTCCCAGAATGACTATTTTTACCGATTGAACTGGGCAAAGCTTCAGAGCCTTGAAAAAATGTTGAGGTTCAGGTCTTACCAAACTTATATTTTCATTTAAGACATTTTGTAAATTTTTCTCTAGTGATTGCCACTCCATCGCCTCAAAGAAGCCGCCAAATAACTCCCGCCAATCATTGGGGATATCGTCTTTTGAAAACAGCGCTTTCAATTTCGCTTAAACATCCTTCTTGGGAGTGAGTTCGTATTGCATAGGAACATGAGCAGACTGCAGGGCTATTATACGCTCGTGCTCTAGACCATCGCGATAGAAGGTAATGTGAATCTGGGTATTTTCAGAAAGACTTGCTAACACCTTATCCCAGCGAGCGCTGGTAATGCGCTGCCCATCCATGCTAGCTAGCAAGTCTCCAGGTGATAGGCCTGCAGCCTGAGCAATGCCACCATCAAGTACATGAGTTACTTTTAACCACCCGTTAGCATCGGTACGGCGCATACCAAATTCCAGTTGTCACTTATCAAGAGTGGATAAAGATTTATTGTTAACAGATATTAGATTTGAGCCTATCCATTTTTGTAGAGGAATCTCTTCAACGCCAAATACATCTTCATCTCTTCCCAGGTTTCGGCAAAACCTTGCCCCAGCAAGTCAAAGACTAAATCATCTAGACCATTTTCTGGAATGCCGTTAAAGGTAATGCCATGCTTGCGCCAAAGCAGACGCATCAGATCATCCAGTGACTGCTTATTTTTGGTAAATGCGCGGATTTGCAAATCAAGACCGAGCGCGAATAACGCACCCTTACCGTAATGGCTTACGACAGCATTTGGTGTGTTTTCATCTATCTGGTAGTATTTAGTCCAGGCATAAAAAGAGCTATCAGCCAGGTTCTTTTTTTGGCGACCAGGACCGCGCAAAATACCATTCCAGTTATCTGCAACCAGTTTTAAATAGGTTTTGAGATCGATCCTTTTACTTCGTAAAAGCTGGTAAAGCCCTCAAATACCCAAAGGAGGCGAGTGCGATTGCGCTGACTCAGGTCATATGGCTGAAAAAAGTTTGGTTGAATGCGTTTTACTAACCATGCATGAAAATACTCATGACTACATAGGCCTAAAAATTCTCGATAAGCAGATTCTTCAAGCAGGATATTTTCTCGGGGAATCTGATCTCACCTAGAGAGTAATGCAGTACTGTTGTGGCGATGCTCAAGACCGCCGTAACCATTCAATACGGCATTCACTAAGAAGTGATATTCTCCAAAAGGCGCGCGTTTAGTTTTTGGTTCAAAGAGATTAATAGTGCTTGCGCAAATCGCTTGCAGGTCTTGAGAAATTCGCTTGATATCAACAATGCAGTTGCATCCTTGGATGGCTATACGATGAGGCACCCCATTTGATTGCCAATGAATAACTTGAAACTCACCCATGGCAACTGGATGATCAAGTAGATCATCATAGTTTTGTGCAAGATAAAAACCAAACCCACGACCATCAGTTTTGACGGATCTCAGGGTGGTGTGCACGCTCCATTGATCAGCAAAAGCTTGCTCAGGAGAGGGAATGGCGAGCGAGCAAGGAAGGCGCTCTTGTCCATTGACGGCAAGACAAAGGCTGGTGGCGTTAAAGAATGTACATTCCGTATCTAAATAAGCTGCTCGTACAGAAGAATCAAAAGCATAGACGGCAGTCAGAATGTCTACGGCACTATTGACTGGTGGCAGACGCTCATGATCATTGTCGATCCGTTCGAGCGCAATCACTTTTTTTGAATCTGAGCTAGCAAAAGCTTCAATGGATTCTATATGTTTACTGAAATCCCGGATGAGGTAGCCGCCAGGAATCCAGGCCGGCATTTGCAAGACCTGACCATTGGGGTCAGGATTAGCTATATGGAGCTTTATGCGAAAGTGATGGCCATGAAAATCAGCCGGCCAAACTGTGTATTGTGAATTGCTGGTAAATCGGCATGATGCATGATGTTTATTTCAGAGAATTAAATTTCTTTTCGATATTAGTTATTTGTACTGCGCCAGGAAATCTACTGCCATCAGCGAAAAATAGAGTTGGCGTCCCTGTGACACCATAAGTCGTAGCAAAAGCCATATTCTGATCCAGCGGTGTACTGCAATCTCCCTTACCACTGGGAGTAATACCATTTATCATCCAATCCATATAAGCCTTATTCGGATCCGTTGAGCACCAGATCTGTTTTGATTTTTGAGCTGAGTCTGAAGACAAGATTGGCATTAAGTAGGTGTAAATCGTGACGTTGTCTAATTGCTGTAATGTTTTTTCAAGGCGCTTACAGTAGCCACAGTTTGGATCAGAAAAGACGGCTAATTGGCGCCTGCCATCGCCACGTACATTTTTAATCGCATTGGTAGGAGATAGATCGCTCCATTTAATGCGATTGAGGTCTGCCTGTCTTTGTTCGGTAATATTTTTGCCAGTAGCAATCTCAATAATCTCTCCTTGAATGAGATATTTTGCAGAGACATCTGTATAGAAAATATCATGACCAACCAATATTTCATATAAGCCAGAAACTGGGGCTGGTGACACACTTTTGACTTTGACATTGGCGCCCAATTTTTTTTGAATTGCAGTCTTTACTTGCTGCTCTGGTTGCGCAGACAGTGATCCCGAAAAGAATAGGCTTGCACTGATAACGGTAATCACGGATAAGAATTTATTCAAAATCAATTTCCCCTAAAGCGCGTTCAATCAAGCGCTGTTTTATAAAATGGCTCTTATTGACCAACCCTAGACCCCAGTTGCGGAGTTGTCGTTCTGTACTACTACTTGCTGAAAATAATTTCTTGAGTTTATCGGTTACCCATAAAAGCGCACTCGTATCGCCTTGGCGTTGTCGTTCGTAGCGGCGGAGTAAAACGCGGTCGCTGGGCGAGCGAAAGGATTCGCGGTTGCCTAATATATTGAGCAATACTGCTACATCTCTCAGTCCCAGATTGAGGCCTTGTCCAGCCAGAGGATGCATAACGTGGGCAGTATCACCAATGAGCGCTACTTTGGGATGATTCTCAGGACCAATAAATCGTTTGGCTCTCATTCTCCTTAGAGGAAAGGCTGCTGGAATCGAGTTCAGGGTAAGTTCACCCAACTGCTTTGTAATTGCACCGTTAGCAATGGATGAGAGTTGTTCATGC
Source organism: Polynucleobacter necessarius (assembly GCF_900095185.1). Lineage (NCBI taxonomy): Bacteria > Pseudomonadati > Pseudomonadota > Betaproteobacteria > Burkholderiales > Burkholderiaceae > Polynucleobacter > Polynucleobacter necessarius. The sequence continues at coordinate 771,765 of NZ_LT606948.1, forward strand.
CATTGAGCTTGATTGAGTTTGAGTAAATCAGTAGCGTTTTCTGGTGACGTAGACCAAACCATGGACACTTGTTTTCCTGGCAGAGGGAGCATGGCCACAATATCTCTTCCAGGTAGAAACCATTGAAACGCAGTTTCTAAGTGTGGGTAAGTGCAAAGCCAATTCGTAACTAGAGCACTTTGTGAGTAGCTTTCTTCGCTTGCATTGATGCCAATATTATTACGAATTGCCGAGTGAGCACCATCGGCTGCAATCACGAGTTGCGTACGAATGCTGCCACCATTCTTTAAGTGCAGAGTACTTCCATCCGCATCTACGCTTATTTTGTCAACAATAGTGCTTACACGCTCCAGTTTGTTTTGAAACCGGGAAGCTTGATCAAGTCTATGATCAATGAGATTAGATTCGCCGATCCAAGCAAGTTGTGGTGTTCCCGCTTCGAATGCGGAGAGGTGGAGGAAATCATTTTTTTCACCGCGATCGCCATAGATCCGCATATCTTGAACAGGCTGTAAGCGACTTTGATCAATTGCATCCCAAATTTGTAAGCGGGCAAGCAGTTTTTGGCTACTTGGAGAAAAAGCATAAATTCGTTGCCCCCATTGATTACCAGAAGGGTTTGGGCAGGTTTGCCCTAAATCTGGGGCAATCTCGATAGTTTGGAGACCAAGTTGTGCCAGACCAAGGGCGCAAGCTTTACCAGTAATGCCTCCGCCGACCACGACTACATCTGCGGTGCGCATTTTGGTGGATTGGGCCATTGAATTGGATAAGGGTTTTAGGTGAACTTCTGACATAACTCGATGATATCGAAACAAGTCCCTTTACAATAAGGGCATGTCTTTAAAATGTGGCATCGTCGGCCTGCCTAATGTCGGCAAATCTACCCTCTTTAATGCGCTTACCAAGGCTGGAATCGCAGCAAAAAATTATCCTTTCTGCACGATTGAGCCAAATGTTGACGTAGTCGAGGTTCCTGACCCCCGTTTAGCTGCTTTGGCTGAAATCGTGAAGCCTGAGCGTATATTGCCAGCAGCGGTTGAATTTGTTGATATTGCTGGATTAGTGGCCGGCGCCTCAAAAGGCGAGGGCCTAGGTAATCAGTTTTTAGCAAATATTCGTGAAACTGACGCTATTACTCATGTGGTGCGGTGTTTTGAGGATCCAAACGTGATTCACGTTGCTGGAAAAATTGATCCTATCGCTGATATTGGGGTCATTGATACTGAGTTAGCGCTTTCCGATTTAGCAACGGTTGAAAAAACGCTTAACAGATCCAGTAAAGCCACCAAGTCAGGTAATGACAAAGATGCAGCTACTTTGGTTGCTGTTTTGACGAAAGTTCAAGCGCATTTGGACTCTGCGCAGCCAGTTCGCAGTCTAGATTTAAGTGATGATGAAAAGCTATTGATTAAACCTTTGTGTTTAATTACAGCGAAACCTGCCATGTATGTTGCAAACGTAAAAGAGGATGGTTTTTCTAATAACCCACACCTTGAGACTGTAAAGCAACACGCAGCTAAAGAAAATGCTCCAGTTGTGGCTGTCTGCGCAGCAATTGAAGCAGAAATTGCTGACTTAGATGAGGCCGATAAGATTGAGTTCTTAGCTGACCTTGGCATGGAAGAGCCTGGTCTAGATCGTGTAATTCGTGCTGGTTATTCCCTACTCGGCCTACAAACTTACTTTACTGCTGGAGTGAAAGAAGTTCGCGCTTGGACCATTCATCAGGGCGATACAGCGCCTCAGGCCGCTGGCGTCATTCATACAGACTTTGAGCGTGGTTTTATTCGAGCCCAGACAATCTCTTACGATGATTTTGTTCAGTTCAAAGGTGAGGCAGGTGCAAAAGAAGCCGGTAAGATGCGTGCCGAAGGTAAAGAGTATGTAGTTAAAGATGGCGACGTCTTGAATTTCTTGTTTAACGTTTAAGCAAATAAATGTAAGTAATCTATTTGATAAAATAGCCCTGTAAAGGGTTTTTTATTGGGCAACAAACACGCCATTTCTTTTAAGCAGTTTTGGCTGCTTTTTCAAGACACTTGGAAATTTCCTCGTAGCGCTTAAGGGCCATTTTAATGTAGCCCACACACTCAGATGTTTCAGGCGACCGTGCAAAGTGGCTTGTGAGCCAAAGTCGGATGAAGATATGAGGTCACCTACTAAGGTGGACTGCTTCTCATGGGCACAGGAAACAATCTTATCGAGCAAGCTTTCCTCAATGCAGTCAAGCTTTTTGCCTGGATTCATGCGATCGATTGAATCAATCAGGTTCAGCAGATTTAGGTAAGGCGAGGTTTTTGGAGCTTGTATAAATATCTTGTGGTTGTTTGCCCATTAGAGGACGGCTTCAGTGTATTCCTGAAGTCAGATTTCAGCAATTGATGTACGTCAACTAAAAAAGTAATCCAGACTGACTGCAATGTCTAAATTCTTTTCAATTTCTTCAGAATGGCTCATCGGATGCTTGATTAGCGCATTTGCTTACGCATTTCTTTTTTATCTCAACGGATGGCTTACCAATAGTTGGACTTGTGACCTGGGAGTGAAGTGGATTTATTTACCAGCGGGCTTACGTTTATTTCTCACCTTAATTTTTGGATTCTCAGGAGCTGCTGGTATTGCCTTGGCCTCATTTTTAATTAGTTATTTCGGTGATTTCCCAGGTGATTTAATTATTTGCATTGGCGCATAGGGTTAATTTCTGGATTTGCTCCGTATTTGGCCAGAGTTTTCGTATTTAGCAATTTGAGACTAGAGCCAGACTTAAGTAATCTAAGCATTTCTAAACTCATAGCTTGTATTTTGATTTATTCATTGATGTCAGCAGGCTTACATCAATGGTGGTTTTCTGTATAGGTGATGCATTAGGTTCGCTACTGCTGATTTCTTTAATCAAGAGCTGTCTAGATCTTTTGAGAAAAGTTAGGAAAAGAGCTCACTGAGTGCTACGCCTGGATCAGCGGCACGCATGAATGCTTCGCCAACCAAAAACGCATTAATTCGATTGTTGCGCATCCGCTCTACATCAGCGCGGTTCAAGATTCCAGACTCTGTTACCAAGGTTTTATTTTCTGGAACCATGGACATTAAAGAAAGGGTAGTTGGTAGGGCAACTTCAAAGGTTTTGAGGTTGCGATTATTGATGCCAAGTAATGGTGTTTTCAGTTCTAAGGCCTGCTCCAATTCTGGGGCGTTATGCACCTCAACTAAAACATCCAAGCCTATTTCATGGGCGCAGGCCTCAAGCTCCTTCATTTGATTTAACTCTAAGTACGCCACGATAAGTAGGATTGCATCTGCGCCAATGGCACGTGCCTCATAAACTTGATATGGATCGATCGTGAAGTCTTTGCGCAAAACTGGAATATTGCATGCAGCACGAGCTTGTTGTAGATATGCATTGCAGCCCTGAAAATAGTCTTGATCAGTCAGTACTGATAAACAAGCAGCACCATGTTTTTCATAGGACTGGGCAATCCCTGCGGGAGCAAAGTTATCGCGCAAGATACCTTTGCTTGGACTTGCCTTCTTAATTTCAGTAATCACTCCTGCTTTACCGGCAGAGATCTTATTTTCAATAGCATTGATAAAGCCCCTTGGCTTTAAGAAGGTATCCAGATTGTTTGCCTCAGCTTGATCACGTTGCTTGGCAAGTGATAGTTGTTGTAGGCAGCGATCTATCTCAATCTTTTTCGTTGCAACAATTTTTTCGAGGATATCGCTCATAAATAATCAATTACTGTATTTGTGTTGCTGCAACAAAAGTATCTAACTTTTGACGGGCCGATCTAGAGGTAATGGCTGCTTTAGCCAATGCAATGCCATCAGCAATATCTTTAGCTATTCCCGCCACATAGAGTGTGGCTCCAGCATTGAGGCTAACAATATCGCTAGCAGGACCAGGCCGACCATCAAGTACGTCTAGCACAATCTTTTTGGATTCTTCCACGTTAGCTACTTTAAAACTATTAGTTGGAGTAACGCTGAAGCCAAAATCTTGGGGATGAATTTCATATTCACGAACTTGACCATCTTTGAGTTCGCCAACTAAGGTAGGCCCCTTTAAAGAAATCTCATCCAGACCGTCACGTCCATAAACAACCAGCGCATGAGTCATGCCGAGTGCTTGTAATACACGTGCTTGAATGCCTACTAGATCCGGGTGAAACACACCCATTAGGATACGCTTAGCATCTGCTGGATTGGTGAGGGGGCCTAGGATATTAAAAATCGTCCTAACGCCCAACTCCTTGCGAATAGGTACTACGTTCTTCATGGCGGGGTGATGGTTTGGGGCAAACATAAAGCCCGCGCCAACCGTTGAAATACATTGGGCCACTTGTTCAGCGGACAGGGTAAGGTTTACTCCAAGAGCCTCTAAAACGTCTGCGCTACCAGACTTGCTGCTTACGCTCCGATTGCCATGTTTAGCGATCTTGGCTCCGGCACCTGCGGCAACAAACATTGCTGCAGTGGAGATATTGAAGGTGTGGGCGCTATCGCCGCCTGTGCCAACAACATCTACCAAATGACTCCGATCAGCCACTTTTACAGGGGTTGCAAACTCACGCATTACTTTTGCAGCTGCAGCGATTTCACCAACTGTTTCTTTCTTGGTGCGAAGAGCTGCTAATAGTCCAGCTACAAGCTCTGGGGACATTGCACCGCTCATAATGAGGCGCATCATGTCTGTCATCTCATCATGAAATAATTCGCGATGTTCTATACAGCGTTGTAGAGCTTCTTGTGGAGTGATTGGCATAAAGTCGTATTTATAGGGACTTATTTAGTCTGTAAAAAGTTTTTCAGTAGTGCATGACCATGCTCAGAAAGAATGGATTCGGGGTGAAACTGAACACCTTCAACAGCAAGTTCTTTATGGCGTACAGCCATGATTTCTCCATCAGACGATGTTGCCGTTACCTCTAGCATTACAGGCAAGGAGCTTTTCTCAATAGCTAGCGAATGGTAGCGAGTGACTTTAAATGGGTCAGGCAGATTCTTAAATACACCAACACCAGTATGGTGAATGCTGTCCGTCTTGCCGTGCATTACTTTTTGAGCGCGAATTACTTGACCGCCAAATGCTTCACCAATTGCCTGATGCCCCAAACAAACGCCGAGGATTGGAATTTGACCGGCATAACGCTTAATGGTATCGACAGAGATACCTGCTTCAGCTGGGCTACAAGGTCCAGGTGAGATACAAATCCGCTCCGGATTGAGTTTGGCAATATCTTCGACGGTCATTTCATCGCTTCGCAATACTTTGACCTCTTCACCCAATTCAGCAAAATATTGGACTAGGTTATAGGTGAACGAATCGTAGTTATCAAGCATTAGGAGCATCGAGTCCTCCTTGTACTAAATCGGCAGCAGATAGTACTGCACGTGCTTTTGCTTCCGTTTCTTTCCATTCAGCAGTTGGATCGGAGTCTGCTACAACGCCAGCGCCTGCTTGAGAGTGCAATACGCCATTTCGTATAACACCAGTACGTATGGCAATTGCTACGTCCATATCGCCCGAGAAGGAGAGATAGCCAACTGCACCACCATAGACCCCACGTTTCACTATCTCCATCTCATCGATGATTTCCATTGCACGAATTTTCGGTGCCCCAGACAAGGTTCCAGCAGGGAATGTGGCGCGCAATACATCCATATTGCTCATCTTGTCTAATAGGTCGCCCTCTACCGAACTCACAATGTGCTGAACGTGAGAATATTTTTCGATAGACATAGAGTCAGTCACTTTGACTGAACCAGTTTTGGCAATACGACCTACATCATTACGCGCTAAATCAATCAACATTACGTGCTCGGCAATTTCTTTTGGATCCGCTAAGAGTTCTTTGGCTAGACGCTCATCTTCCTCTGAATTTGCTCCACGAGGACGGGTGCCAGCGAGCGGCCGTATCGTCACAATCTTCTCGGTAGCACGTTTTTCTTGGCGCACCAAAATCTCGGGAGATGAACCAACAATTTGCATATCACCAAAGTCGTAGAAATACATATAAGGCGATGGATTGAGTGAACGAAGTGCTCTATAAAGAGCCAATGGAGAGTCCGTGAATGGCTTGCTAATTCTTTGGCCAATTACCACCTGCATACAATCACCAGCCAAGATGTACTCTTTAGTTCTGAGCACCGCATTTTCAAAATCAGTTGCTTTAAATTTGCGAATAAGATCAGTTTTAGTGCTTGGTAAAGATGCCGGCATATTTGCAGGTTTACCAAGACAAGTAAGTAATTCTCTTAAACGATCTTGTGCGTTTTCAAAACTATTGGCAATGCTGGGATTCGCATAAACAATAAAGTAAATTTTTCCGGCAATGTTATCAATGACTGCTAACTCTTCAGTCAACATGAGTTGTATATCCGGGACGCCCAATTTATCGGGTAGTTGATGCTTGGCTAAACGTGATTCAATATAGCGAACTGTGTCGTATCCAAAGTATCCTGCAAGTCCACCACAAAAACGAGGACTGTCCGCTTGTAGTGCTACTTTAAAGCGTTTGAAATAGGTGTCTACAAAGTCCAAGGGATTTTCGGTATCGCTCTCAATAACTTGGCCGTCAGTAACTACTTCATTTACTGGCGCAGAAGGCGTGCCCACAGTTCGCAAAATCGTCTTGGCAGGCAGGCCAATAAAGGAGAAGCGACCGAAGCGTTCGCCACCGAGCACGGACTCTAAAAGGTAGGTATTTTTTGTGCCAAATGCTTGACTGAGTTTGACGTAAAGCGATAAGGGTGTTTCTAGATCGGCTAATACTTCCTTGATGAGAGGAATGCGATTAAAACCCTGTTTAGCAAGGTCATGAAATTCTTCGCGATGCATTAGGCTTTACCTGACTTGTCTAATGCAGTACGCATTTCTTGAATAACATCCGCATAATTTTCCTTGTCATAAATTGCTGAACCTGCAACGAAAGTATCGGCACCAGCTCTTGCTACTTCGGCAATGTTGTCGACTTTAATTCCGCCATCGACTTCAAGGCGAATATGTCTGCCGGTATCCATTTGATAACGATCAAGACGTGCACGAACTTGAGCAACCTTATTCAAGGTACTTGAGATAAATGATTGACCACCAACACCAGGATTTACAGACATGAGCAATACAAGATCGAGTAATTCTCGGGTGTGATCAAGATGATCAAGTGGAGTTGCCGGATTGAATACTAGACCTGTTTGACACCCTTGATCACGAATTAGATTCAATGTGCGATTCACGTGAGGGCTTGCCTCTGGATGAAAGCTGATTAAGTTGGCACCTGCTTTTGCGAAGTCAGGAACAATGCGATCTACCGGTTCGATCATTAGGTGCACATCGATCACCGCAGGCTTGCCATCTTTGTATGCATGCGGGCGAATAGCCTCACAAACCAAGGGGCCAATAGTGAGATTAGGTACGTAGTGGTTATCCATAACATCAAAGTGAATCCAGTCGGCCCCAGCCGCTAATACGTCTTTTACTTCCTTGCCTAGACAGGCGAAGTCAGCTGACAAAATTGAGGGGGCGATCACAAATTGACTATTTGAGAATGAATTTTGGCTTTTCATCCCTAGATTCTAGCTTGCAGTTGGCCTGAAGATAGAGCAGAATTCGAGCATGAATCCCAATGAAATGACGATAACCGTCAAAGCCCAGTACCTTCCGGAGCAATCTGACCCCGATAATCGCCAATTTGCCTTTGCTTATACCGTCACCATACGCAATACAGGTGCGGCAAGTATTCAACTGATTGCCCGCCATTGGTTTATTACTGATGGCGATAACGACGTTCACGAGGTCAGGGGATTGGGGGTTGTTGGGCAGCAGCCGCTTTTGGGCTCTGGAGAGCATTTTGAGTACACCAGCTGGGCTACCTTACCTACATCTGCCGGGACCATGCGGGGGGAATATTTCTGTGTTACCGAGGAGGCTCAATTCTTTCAGGTGCCCATTCCAGAGTTTGCCCTGGTAATGCCGCGCACCCTGCACTAGAAAGGGACTGTAAAAAGCTTATTTTTTGCCTTTGCCTGTTCAGAGGACAATAAACAACAAAAGTCCGAGAGCAACGGCGCCTTCAAAAGCAAACAGTAGCATTGGGTATTTATCGAGTAAATTGGCAATCATGATTTCAAAATTTGAATTAATCCCGATAAGTGTCTTCGCTATCCTCATCGTTAGCTTAATTGTCGGTTGCTCCACGCCACCCACCCGTGGTACGGGATCTCGTTCTAGTGTTCCGGGAGTGTCACCCTCTAGCTATAGCTCTTCGATTGCGAGTTTCGGCGCTGTCTCTTGGCAGGTCTTATCAGGATGGCAGGAAGACGATCTATCCCAAGCTTGGCCCGCCTGGTTAAAGAGTTGTGATGTCTTACGCAAGAAAAGTAGTGAAGTGAATTGGCGCCTAGTTTGTGTGCAAGCAAGCAATGTATCGAGTCACGACACTCAAGCTATTCGTCAATATTTTGAGAGTAACTTTCAGGCTTATGCAATCCGTACAAGCTCTGGGAATGAGACAGGTTTAATCACGGGTTATTACGAGCCAATGATGAATGGTTCACAAACACGAACTAGTACTTATGGCGTACCGCTTTATGCATACCCAAACGCATGGCGTAAATCTAAACCAAGTCCAGCTCCAACGCGTGCTGAGCTGATGAGTTCAGGCGTTTTGAGGGGTTCAGAAATTGCATGGATACAAGATCCTGTTGAGGCTGCCTCTATGCAAATTCAGGGCTCAGGAAAAATTCGCCTTGAAGATGGCCGCATCTTGCGTCTGGGTTTTGCAGGCACAAATGATCAACCTTTCAAGTCATCTGCTCAGTGGTTGCTCGATCGTAAAGAGATCACACGAAGTGAGGCGACGATGCAAGGCATGTCTAAGTGGGCGAAGCGGAATCCCGACCGCGTAAATGAAATGCTGAATGCCAATCCCAGATTTGTATTTTTTAAAGAATTGCCAGGTAATGTAGCGGCAGACTTAGGGCCTAATGGTGCATTAGGAGTGCCGTTGACTGGTGAGCGTAGTATCGCAGTCGATTTACAGGCTATACCTTTGGGGGCGCCCGTCTTTTTAGCTACGACTAAACCATTGAGTAATCAAGCTTTGCAGAAATTAGTGATGGCGCAAGATACTGGTAAAGCCATTGTCGGCGGTGTTAGAGCGGACTACTATTGGGGATCTGGGGATTCTGCTGGAGAGGTGGCAGGGCGTATGAAACAAAATGGCAGAATGTGGTTGCTGCTTCCACGTTAATTGACTAAAGATAATCGAGAGAAGCTCATGAGCTACAAAACAATTTTGACAGAAGTTGATGGCAAAGTTGCCACTATTACCTTAAACCGTCCAGAAGCATTAAATGCATTGAACGGTCAACTAATGGAAGAGTTGGGCGAAGCCTTATTAGCGTTTGATGTTGATGACAATATTGGTTGCATGATCCTTACTGGAAGTGAAAAAGCATTTGCTGCTGGAGCAGATAACGCAAAATTTGCACAACCCGAAGTGAAGTTGGGCATCATTCCAGGTGCAGGTGGTACGCAACGTTTACCCCGTGCAGTTTCAAAAGCGAAAGCGATGGATTTAGCTTTGACAGGGCGCATGATGGATGCTGCTGAGGCGGAGCGTTCAGGTTTAGTCGCCAGAGTTTTTCCGCAAGCAGATTTATTGCAAGCAGTAAAAGCGCTTGCTAAAGGAATTGCAGACATGCCTTTATTAAAGGCCATGATGGTCAAAGAAAGCATTAATACTGCCTATGAAACTACTTTGGCAGAGGGAATTCATTTTGAACGCCGTCTTTTTCATGCTTGCTTTGGTACGAATGACCAGAAAGAAGGAATGGCGACATGTATGGAAAAACGCCCTGCTAAATTTACTAATGCTTAAGCAAGCAATTTAATTGAATGCCTTAAAGAACATTTAGTTCTTTTCTAGGAAGTGTTGAGCTAGTTTGACCCAATAGCTCACGCCGACAGGAATCAAGGAATCATTAAAGTCATACGATGGATTTGTGCAGATGGCAAGGTCCCATACCATGCCCTACAGAGCGATGATCGCCATCACCATTACCCAGAAAGACGTAATAGCCTGGGCTTCTCAAGCAACATGAAGGCAAAGTCCTCTGCACCCATGGTTGGGTCGATCGAGGCATTGACATTTTGTATACCAACTAACTCAGCCATAACTTCAGCAGCAACTTGCACTTCATTAGCATGGTTGATGAGGGGTGGATAGTTACGGGTAAAGCTAATTTCAGCTTGGCAATCAAAAGCAGATGCAACACTGTGAGTGATTTCGCGTAGACGTTGTTCAATTAAATCGAGGACATCTAATGTGAACGTACGCATAGTGCCACCAATGAAAGCGCTGTCAGGAATGACATTGCTAGTTTCACCCGTATTAAATTGAGTGATCGATAAAACTGCGGCATCGACAGGGCGCTTATTGCGGGTAATGATGCTTTGTAGTGCGAGTACTGCTTGTGCGCCAGTAAATACAGGATCTGCGCTATTGTGAGGCAGAGCCGCGTGACCGCCTTTACCTTTAATGGTAATTTCAAAGGCGTTACTCGATGTCATCATGGTGCCGGGAGTAACGCCAAAATACCCTGATGCTAAGCCCGGCCAATTATGAAGTCCGAAAACTGCATCGCATGGAAACTCTTTGAAAAGTCCATCTTTGATCATTTCATTCGCTCCAGCCCCACCCTCCTCAGCAGGCTGGTAAATGAAGATTGCGCTACCTTTGAAATCACGGTGATTTGATAAATATTGAGCTCCTCCTAGTAGCATGGCGGTATGACCATCATGCCCACAAGCATGCATTTTTCCTGGATTTTGTGAGGCATGAGCAAAGTTGTTGTGCTCTTGCACAGGCAAGGCATCAATGTCTGCACGCAGCCCAATCATCTTGCCTGGACCCAAATCACCATCTAGTCGGCCAATAACCCCAGTCTTACCCAATCCACGATAAACCGTAATTCCCCAACTAGAAAGGGCTTCCGCTACTAGATCAGCAGTACGATTTTCTTCAAAATGCAATTCAGGATGCGCATGAATATTGCGTCGAATTTCCTGTATGGCCTTTGCGGAGTCGGTAATTTCAGGGAGTACATGCATCCCTCCATCTTATCCGAAAGTATGTGGAGTTGCCTTGAGAAAGAATGAAATATGAATTAATCGGTACTTGAATGTGCTGCGCAGCAAAATCAAGCGCCTCAAAAGAATATGGCGCATTTATGGCTTTTGGAGTTTTTTGGGAAGTACTGGAATAAAGCCTAAAAAAGGTGCGGTAATTTTTGTAAGAAGAGTTTGTAAATTTTCTTCAATCAAGGGCATTTCCTCTGATAGGCGGTTGGCCACCCACCCTGCAATAGTTAAATTCCGAGATTGCATCGCTTCATAAGTCAGCCAAGCATGATTGATGCAGTCTAATTCCATCCCCACGACGAGAATGATTAGCAAATCAATTTCTTTTGCAAAATAAGCTCAATCTTCTTTGTCATTGAGTGGAACAAGAAAACCCCCGACTCCATCAACCACAACAAAATCCGCTTTATTTTGAATCCTTTTAAAAGCATTAATGAGGACCCTTGTCTCCAGCGCTAGTCCTTGTTGTGCAGCTACAAGGTGGGGTGCAGCAGGTTGATCCAATACATAAGGACATAAATTGAGTGCATTGGATTTCAGATTTGAAGCAATACGTAGCGTTTCCAAATCTTCAGTCTGAGTTTTGCCATGTGCATTCAAATAGATAACAGCAACCACTGGCTTAAAGCCAGTTGTATTGATTCCCTGTCTACATAATTTCAAAAGTAGCGCCCCGCTGACTAGGGGCTTGCCGACCTCGGTATCAGTACCGGTGATAAAGACGCCTTTAGAGTTGCTCAACCATTCTTAGGGTGGCAATGAGTGCCCGAACATCTGCTGCACTATGGTTGGTAGAAAAAGTAATGCGTAATCTTGCAGTTCCTACTGGAACGGTAGGTTGGCGAATAGCTGGAATCCAGTAGCCTGCTTTATCTAATAATTTTGCAGTAAGTAAGGCATTTGCATTGCTACCCAAAATGATGGGTTGAATAGCGGTACGCAAGGAAACCATTTTCCATTGAGTAAATCGCATCTCTTCCTGCCAGATGTCAACGAGTTTATTCAGTTGAGCACGTCGCTTGCCACCTTCTTTCCCTTCGATTATTTTCAAACTCTTTGAAAGAGTATGTGCAACTGCAATTGCAATTGCAATTGCAGGTGGAGTGGCGGTGCTGTAGATAAAGGGACGCCCTTTTTGAATGAGTCATTCAATAAAAGGAGCTTGTGCGCAAACGAATGCGCCGCTGATACCTGCAGCTTTGCCAAGAGTCCCGACATAAATGATGCGATCAGAGCAAATATTTTCTTGTTCCAAAATTCCGTGACCTAGCTCCCCAAGAACGCCAAATCCATGAGCATCGTCTACCAGTAAAAGAGCGTCATATTTCTCGGCTAATGCCAATAGTTGCTTAATCGGTGCAAGATCACCATCCATACTAAATACACCATCAGTCACGATGATCTTCAAGGGGGTGATGTAACTCTGAGCTTTCGTTTCAGTACCTGAGCGTCAAGGATAACGATCTGATCTTGGACAAGTTGTAGAGCGCTAACTGGGTTCGAAGATTTTGTCATGCCAATGTTTTCTTAAGAGCAAGTTGCACGGCACGACCCAATTGCATGGTCTCTTCGGGCAATAAGCTATAAGGCGGCATGACGTAGACCGTATTACCGATTGGACGGATCAAAACACCTTGCTTTATACCATTGGCAAACATTTCTCGCGCAAATGTTTTTGCATTCTTTAAGCTATCCACTTTGATGTCGAAAGCAAGAATCATTCCTTGTTGACGCCAGTGCTCAATTCGAGAATCCGTTTTTGCCCACGCAAATGCTTTAGCTCAATTCTGTGATCGCTCAACATTTTTTTCGAGTACTTTATCTGCTTCAAAAATCTCTAGACGAGCGAGTGCCGCAGCGCAAGCGAGTGGGTTTCCAGTATAAGAATGGGAATGCACAAACCCTTGCTGTGTTTGATTGCTGTAACAAGCTTGGAAGATTTTGTCTGTAGTGAGGCAGCATGAGAGTGGCAGATAGCCACCGCCGCTCCCTTTGGAGAGTTAGGAAGTCTGGCCAGATATTAGCATACTCACAGGCGAAAAACTTACCGCTTTGTCCACAGCCAACGGCAATTTCATCGGCAATCAGGTGAATTGAGTGTCGATCGCATAAATTTTTTTACAAGGCGAAGATATTCAGGTGAGTGCATTGCCATTTGGCCTGCACATTGCACTACAGGCTCAATAATGATGGCAGCAATATTTCCCATGTTCTCTTGCACAAAGTTCTTTCAGTTGATTGGCAGCAAACTTTGCTACATCTTCAGCGCTCTCGCCGGCTTTTGTTTTGCGTGCATCAGGAGAGGTGATGGTGAAGACGTCTTGTAGGAGTGAACCATAAGCTTCACGAAAAATTGCTACATCAGTAACTGCTAGTGCTCTAAGCGTTTCTCCGTGATATCCATTGTCTAGGCATACAAATTTTTTCTTTTCAGCTTTGCCATTGAGTTGCCAGTAGTGATGACTCAGCTTCAGTGCAATTTCCACTGCAGAGGCACCATCCGATGCATAAAAGACATGGCCTAAATGATGTTTTGTCAGTGCAGCGAGTTTTTCTGAAAGTTCTAAAACTGGAGGATGGGTAAAACATGCGAACATTACATGCTCAATTTTTTTCTAGTTGTTTGCTAATTGCTTGATTGATGTGCGGATTGGAATGACCAAATAAATTCGTCCACCATGAGCTAATTGCATCAAGTAGGGGTTTTCCGTTTTCGTCATAGAGCCTTGTCTCTTGTGATGGTAACCAGCGGAAAAGACTCATGCTGTTTCATCTGAGTGCATGGGTGCCAAACGGTGGCGAGACTGCGATCTACGAGGGGGATTGATTTATGTCAGCACTAACCTTGATGTTTGATATTTGACCACTAGTTTTTCCAAAATCGGGCTTCTATCTGTTATGTTGATGCCTTGAATCTACCTAATGTTTGGAATTTGCCTAGGTTGGACACTCAAACCGCTGAAAAACCCTTAACTCAATTTAAATCTAAGGCGGATTTACATCAGGGCGCTAATGGTGATTCTGAGGCTTCTGAAGAGTGGTCAGTAAGTCAAATTGAGGCTTTATTTGCCTTTCCTTTCAATGAATTAATGCTCAAGGCTCAAGAGACACATAAAGGCTATTTCCCTGAAGGGGATGTGGAATCGGCTACTCTGCTATCAATTAATTAAAACGGGTGGTTGCGCTGAGGATTGCGGATATTGCCCACAAGCTGCTCGCTATGACGCCGATGTGAAAGCTGAAAAGTTGATGGGTTTAGAAGAAGTTTGAGAAGCTGCTAAAGCTACTGGCTCAAATCGCTTCTGTATGATGGGTGCCGCTTGGCGCGAGCCTAAAGATCGCGATATTGAGAAAGTGACAGCCATGATTAAGGGTGTAAAAACCTTAGGTTTAGAGACATGCGCTACCCTAGGTATGTTGGAGGCAGATAGCCGGCTTAGATGTTTATAACCACAACCTTGATACCAGCGAGGTTGTCTATCGTTCTGTGATCTCAACCCGAGGCTATCAAGACCGTTTGGATATGATTTCTAATGTACGTGCTGCAGGTATGTCAGTTGGTTGTGGTGGTATTGTCGGCATGGGCGAGTCCAGACAGCAAAGCGGTGCGTTTTTGGCTCGCTTGGCAAATTTAAGTCCCTATCCAGAATCTGTGCCTATTACCCATTTAGTCCCTATTGCCGGGACTCCTTTGGCCGAACAAAAGCCCTTGGAATTTGTTAGAACAATTGCAGTGGCCCGCATCACCAGCCCGTGCTCGTCTGTCGGCCGGTCGTCAAGAGCTTGGCCGCGCGGTTCAAGCAATGTGCTTCATGGCTGGTGCCAATTCGATTTTCTATGGTGAGCAACTACTCACTACCGGCAATCCGGAGGCGGAGCAAGACTGCGCATTTTTGGCTGCGCTTGGATTGAAGACCAAGCAAAGCTGTAAAGCAGAGGTTTTGGTCTAATTAAAGAATGTCACCAGTTGATCGCCTTATCTTAGAATTTGACACTGCACTTCGAGCGGTAGTGGGTGGTGCAAATGCCAGTAGACCAACTCCTGGGTCGGAAATTGGGGGAGGTTCTAGCTTGGATGCTGCTGAACGTAAACATGCCGCTGGACTCATGCGTGTGAATCATGTGGGTGAAGTTTGTGCGCAAGCGTTGTATCAATCGCAAAAATTAGTTGCCCGTAATTCAGAACTTCGGGAGATGTTGAATCACTCTGGACGAGAGGAGATGGATCACCTTGCATGGTGTGAAACCCGTTTGCAAGAGCTTGGTTCACATACTAGTTATCTCAACCCAATTTGGTATGCTGGATCCTTTGCGATCGGCTTAGTAGCAGGCTTGGCAGGCGATAAGTGGAGTTTAGGTTTTGTAGCCGAAACAGAAAAACAAGTGGAGAATCACTTGGAAAGTCATCTTGAAAAATTACCTAAAGACGATCATCGTTCGCGCGCAATTGTTGATCATATGCGTATCGATGAGATTGCTCATGGGCAAGATGCAAAAAATGCTGGTGGGGTAAATTTGCCAGAGTCAATTCAAAAAATCATGCAGGCGATTTCCAAGATAATGGTCACTACTGCTTATAAGATTTAAATCTGTTTTAAATTAGAGAATTACTTTTTAATAGTTATTGATATATTTTTCATTGGATTACTGTTTATTAATACAGTATAATAGAGATTATCTTCTCTAATAGCTAAGATCTACTCTTAAGTAGATTTTCCAAGCCATTGTTTCAAGTAGCTATTCTATTGTCACCATTTTCTCAGCGCATGACGCTAAGTGATTGTAAACACTAGAGAAATTCCTAAAAAAACTCTTAAAAACACTTGACCCTATTATTGCGATCCTCTAAAGTGGGAGGAAATGTGAAAAAGTGAGGTCATTGGTGTTTCAAGGTGTGTCAGCTCTCAATTTAGATGCAAAAGGCCGCATGTCTGTGCCGGCTAAGCATCGTGATGCCTTGTGGGTACAGGGCGACGGTAGAGTCACGCTCACAAACCATCCAGATGGCTGTTTGTTGCTCTTCCCAAGGCCAGAATGGGAAACGTTTAGAGCTAGGGTTGCACAACTACCAATGGATGCGCATTGGTGGCGTCGAATTTTCTTGGGTAATGCAGCAGAGATGGATTTGGATAGCGCTGGTCGTGTGTTGGTCAGCCCAGAATTACGCGCGGCAGCAGGTATGGAAAAAGAAGTGATTTTGCTTGGTATGGGAAGTCACTTGGAATTGTGGGATGCAGCGACATACGCTGCAAAAGAACAGGCGACTATTGCGCAAGGCATGCCTGAAGCACTCAAGCAATTTAACTTTTGATGACAGGCTGCCATGAACATTACTCATTGCCCAGTATTGCTGGGCGAGGCGGTGACGGCGCTAGTTGGTGGCTCGCTAATTCAAAATCAAAAAATATCCGATCCTATTTTGCTGATCGATGGAACCTTTGGGCGTGGTGGACACACACAAGCACTTCTCAAAGAATTAAATCCTACTGCAAGAGTGATTTCTTTCGACAAGGATTTAGATGCGATCGCGGTGGCACAGCAAATCAACGACCCACGTTTAAGGATTGTGCACGACAGTTTTGCGCAAATGGATCAGTATGCAGAAGTCGATTCAGTGGATGGAATTTTGTTGGATCTTGGAATCAGCTCGCCTCAAGTAGACGAAGCACATCGAGGATTTTCCTTTCGTCGCGAAGGGCCGTTAGATATGCGGATGAATATCGATCACGGTTTGACTGCAGCAGAGTGGTTGGAACAGGCATCACTGGAGGCAATCACACGCGTGATTAAGACTTACGGAGAAGAACGTTTTGCATTTCAGATTGCGAAAGCTATTGTGGCTAAGCGCGAAGAGGGTTCGCCTCCAAAAACTACTACTCAGCTGGCCAATTTAGTAGCGAGTGTTGTTCGTACGCGTGAAGTGGGCCAAGATCCTGCAACTAGAACATTCCAAGCATTGCGTATCTTCATAAATCGTGAGTTAGAAGATTTGGAAATTGGCTTAAAAGCAGCATTGAAGTTACTCAAGCCCGGCGCAAGACTGGCTGTAATTAGCTTCCATTCATTAGAAGATCGAATTGTTAAGCAGTTTATGCAAGCGCACGCAAAAGTAGATGTGCCACGTGGCTTGCCTGTACGTGAAAAGGATTTGCCACAAAGTGCGCTAGAAATCATTAGCCGTGTTAAGCCAAGTGATATTGAAATTTCTGAGAATCCACGCGCCCGTTCAGCCATTATGCGAGTAGCTGAAAAACGTAGCGGAGTAGTTGTATGAATCGAGCAACGTTGACATTCCTTGCGCTTCTATTAATTTGCGCTTTATCTCTTGTCGCGGCGCAACAGCGGGCGCGTAAGTTATTTATTTTGCAAGAGCGTGCCCAGATTGAAGAGCGTAAGTTAAATCAAGAATGGCTCCGCCTTGAATACGAACAACGCAATCTCTCAAAATCGGCTCATATTCGTGAGGTAGCGCGAAATCAATTGCGAATGTCTCCTATATCTCCAGAGCGTACTTTGTATTTAAGGGAGACTCAATGAGGCCGGTTGGTTTTTCTACTACGCCAAATTTAGTATTGCGTCTGCCAATGTGGCGGTCGCGTTTGATGCTTTTCCTCCTATTTGTTGTATTCATGATGTTGCTATTGCGCGCATTTTGGATTCAGGGTCCGGGCAACGCATTTTATGAAGCGAAGGGTGTCCGTGGTACTCAGCGTGAATTGGAGTTGCCTGCAAGCCGTGGAAAAATTTTGGACCGCAATGGTCAAGTTATTGCTACTAGCTTGGAAGCTAAATCCATTATTGCTTATAGCGATACGGTTCCTGATGATTTGGCTACCGATAAGCTTCAAAAGCTGGCAAGCCTTTTGCAAATTAGTGAAGCTGAATTACGTAAGAAATTGAAAGAAGAGCGCAAGCAAATTTTCTTAAAACGTCAAGTGGACCCAGCAGTTGCGCAACAAATTAAGCAGTTGGAAATTCCTGGTATCGGCTTGAATAATGAATACCGTCGCTTTTACCCTGAAGGGGAGGCGATGGCACACGTCGTTGGGTTTACTAATGTAAACGACAAAGGTCAAGAAGGCATAGAGCTTTCAAGAGAGAAAGATCTGGCCGGACATCCCGGACAAAGACGTGTAGTCGTTGATCGTCTTGGACGTGTTGTCGATGAAATGGCTATTTTGCAGTTACCACAAAATGGAAAAGATCTCAATCTTTCAATTGACAGTAAGATTCAGTTTCTAGCCTATAACGCTGTTAAAGATGCAGTTGAAAAACATCGCGCCAAAGCAGGCGGTGCAGTAGTGCTGGATACACAAACTGGCGAGATTCTCGCCTTAGCAAACTATCCAAGTTACAACTCAAATGATCGCAAGTATTTAACTGGCGAGCAATTGCGCAATCGTGTGTTGACGGATACGTTTGAGCCTGGCTCGACAATGAAGCCATTCACCGTTGCAATCGCTTTAGAAAAAGGGGTTGTGAAGCCTGATACCAATATGGTCATTGGAGCAAAATATTTAGTTGGCCCAAAACCGATTACGGATACACATCCTTACGGGAACTTAACTGTTTCTCAGATCATTCAAAAGTCCAGCAACATTGGTGCTGCAAAGATTGCTCTCCATAACCTATCGGCAGAGGAAATGTGGGATTTTTATATAGCTGTTGGTTTTGGTCAGGCACCGAAAATTGGATTCCCCGGTGCTGTTGCTGGTACCGTTCATCCATTCAAAAAATGGATGCCTACTGATCAAGCGCGTATTGCATTTGGTTATGGTATCTCTGCATCACTCTTTCAGTTAGCACGCGCGTATACAGTGTTTGCGCGTGATGGTGAATTAGTTCCCTTAACCATTGAGCGAAGCCCAGAGTACAAGCCGGGCATCAAGGTGCTGTCTCCAAAAACGGCAATTGATATGCGTAACATGATGGAGTCAGTTACTGAACCAGGTGGTACTGCAATTAAAGCTCAGGCCGAAGGATTTCGTGTAGGTGGTAAGACTGGAACGGCGCATAAGCTTGTTGGTAAAGGGTACGGCAATAAATATCGCGCCTACTTTGTAGGGCTTGCCCCCATTAGTGCGCCACGAATTGTTGTTGCAGTTATGGTTGATGAGCCAACAGGAGGTAGTCACTACGGTGGAGATGTGGCTGCACCTGTATTTTCAACTATCGTGAGTGAAACATTACACACCTTAAATGTCTTGCCGGATATTAAAGTAAAGCAAATGGTATTGCAAGATAAGAATCCACAAGAGATTCATTCTGCAAGCGCTCAAGCTCAACATGTGGTTTTGAAGCGATGAGGGTGGCTTTGAGAATAGACACCAAGCTTTTGATTGAACACTTACATACCTTAGTGAATTCTTCAGCAAAAGTATGTGCGGATAGTCGACGGATTCAATCTGGAGATATCTTTTTTGCATACCCAGTAGGACATGGATCTGCTTTGCGAGATGGATGTCAGTTTATTGAGGCTGCTTTCCAAAACGGAGCAGCAGCTGTGGTATTTGATCCTGCAGGCATTGGTCAGCAATGGATAGATCATCCACAATGTTTTGCTGTTGATAGCCTTGCTACAAAGGTAGGTGAACTTTCTTCTCAATGGTATGGGCAGCCTAGCAAAGATTTAAACATTATTGGCGTTACAGGCACGAATGGTAAAACCAGTATTACGCAGTGGTTGGCCCAAGCTTTAGATACTAGTAATCATCGTACGGCAGTATTGGGTACATTGGGTTCAGGTTTTCCAGGGGCGCTTACAACAACCGGCTACACAACCCCGGATGCCCCTAAATTGCAAACTCAGCTCGTAGAGTTGCGCAATGCAGGTGCTCAACAAGTGACGATGGAAGTGTCTTCGCATGCTTTGCATCAAGAGCGAATCTCCGGTACTAAATTCGATTGCGCAGTATTCACCAACCTAACTCAAGATCACTTGGACTACCACGGTAGCATGGTTGATTACGGTGAAGCGAAAGCAAAATTATTTCAGCAACCTGGACTCAAGCATGCAATCATTAATTTAGATGATACTTTTGGTCGTGAGTTAGCTATGAACTTATTGGCCAAGGAGAATTTAAAAGTATGGGCTTATGCCTTATCGGAGTCAGTTTTTAGTGGATTTGAAAAATTTGGCAATCGATTGCAGCGTATTTATGCAAGAGATACTGTATTGAGCGGTACCGGTTACAACTCAAATTTTATTTGCAATGATGTGGGCAGTGCTGAATTACACATTCCATTGTTAGGTGAATTTAATCTTAGTAATGCTCTTGCAGTATGGGCAGTATTAGTTTCCCAAGGCATTAGTTGTGAGTCTGCCGCCCGTAAAATCAGTCATTTAACCCCCGTAGTTGGTCGTATGGAGCTCATTCGTTTGAGTAAGTCTCAAAAAGCGGATAGCTTATTAGCGGTTGTAGATTACGCACATACGCCAGATGCATTAGTAAAAGCATTACAAGCATTGCGTCCTATGGCCACTCAACGTGGCGGAAAAATTTGGTGTGTATTTGGCTGTGGTGGTGATCGTGATATTGGCAAACGATCGTTGATGGGAAATATTGCTGAACGCAACTCCGATCATGTGTTGATTACGAGTGACAATCCTCGCTCAGAAGATCCACAAGCCATTATGCAGATGATTCGTTCTGGTATGAGTGCTGATGCAAAAAATATTCAAATGATTGTGGATCGTGCAGCCGCAATTATGGCGGCAATTCGTCATGCAGATCCTCGCGACATTGTTTTAGTTGCTGGTAAGGGCCATGAAACAACTCAAGAGCTCAATGGTCAGAAGTTTGAATTTTCGGACCAAGAACATATTCGTTTAGCTGCAGGCGGGGGCATCTGATGTCAGATATGACAACTCTTGCGCAAGCACAAGCTATGCTCCCTGGGAGTACATTGATTAATACTTCAATAGAGATTGCTCAAAAAACTCCGATTTCTCGAGTGGGTACAGACAGCCGTCAAATTGACCAAAATGAATTATTTGTAGCACTCGTGGGCGAGCGTTTTGATGCCCATGATTTTTTATCGGATGTCGCCAAGTCAGGCGCAAGCGCTGCCTTAATTAGTAGCCAGGATCATTGTCCAGGCGATTTACCTGCGATCCGTATTTCAAATACACGTATTGGTTTGGGCAATTTAGCAAAAGCATGGCGTGCCAATCATCAGATTCCCTTAGTCTTAATTACAGGTAGCAATGGTAAGACTACTGTTAAGGAAATGATTGCTTCCATTTTTAAAGCTGCAGTTGGGGCGCAACATACTTTGGTAACTAAAGGTAATCTCAATAACGACATTGGTTTACCATTAACGCTTTTAAAACTGCGGTCGACTGATCAATTGGCCGTGATTGAGTTAGGCATGAATCATCCGGGTGAAACTGCTCAGTTAGCTGCAATTGCTCAAGCAAACATTGCATTAATTAATAACGCCCAACGTGAGCATCAGGAGTTTATGGCTTCTGTTGCAGCGGTTGCAGAAGAACACTCTGACGCTATTCGCGCTTTACCAGATGATGGTATTGCAGTATTTCCAGCGGACTCAGAATTTGCAAGTGTTTGGCGCGCTGCTGCTAGCGGGCGAAAAGTCGTTGACTTTGTTATGTCATCTGGCCAGAACAAGACAACAGCTGCAGTCAGTGGCAGCCTCTTAAGTAATGGCCAAGTACAAATTCAAACGGAGCTAGGGTCTATAGAGGTTCAATTAAACACCTTGGGTAGTCATAATGTGCGCAACGCATTAGCAGCAACTGCTGTTGGTATTGCGGCTGCAGTCAGTTTAGAAAAGATTAAGCAAGGTCTTGAATCTTTTTACCCAGCAAACGGTCGCATGCAAGCAAAGGCACTTGATTCGAATCGTACTTTAATTGACGATAGCTATAACGCTAATCCGGATTCAGTAAGAGCAGCAATTGATGCTTTAAAGCAATCAGGTAATTTATTTTGGTTGATATTGGGTGATATGGGCGAGGTTGGCAATCAAGGGCCCGAGTTTCACCGAGAAGTCGGTGCTTATGCTGCAGAACAGGGTGTATCAAAGCTATTTGTATTGGGCGAACAATGCAAATTTACCCTGGAGGGATTTAATGATGTTGGCAAAAATGGTTCAACTATCCCTAGTGAAACTCATTTTACTGATATGGATAGCTTAATAGCGCAGTTAAAAAACGCATTGCATGCTCAGTCTATTGGCAGTAATCAGCATTTAAATATTTTGGTAAAAGGTTCACGGTTTATGCGCATGGAGCGTGTAGTGCAAGCCTTAGTAGAGGAGGCTAAAGCATGCTCTTAATCCTAGCTCAATTACTACAGGATGATTTTGGATTCTTGCGCGTATTTAACTACATTACTTTTAGGGCGGTGATGGCGACGGTTACTGCTCTGTTAATGGGTTTGGCGGCAGGACCTTGGGTGATTGGCAAGCTAACTGCGTTAAAGATGGGCCAAGCTGTTCGTACCGATGGCCCGCAAACCCATTTAGTTAAGTCTGGTACGCCCACTATGGGTGGCGTATTAATTTTGATCGGCATATTTATCTCGTGTATGTTGTGGGCCGATCTCAGTAATCGATTTATTTGGATTGTGATGATAGTGACCTTTGGTTTTGGTCTTGTAGGATGGGTAGATGATTATCGCAAGGTTGTCTACAAAGATCCAAAAGGGATGGCATCAAAAGAGAAGTTCTTCTGGCAAACCTTGATTGGTTTGTTTGCCGCTATTTATCTAGCGTTCTCCATTTCTGAGGTCAGTAACCTCAAGGTTTTGCAATTATTTTATGAGTGGGTCAGAAGTGGATTTGCATTAGATCTACCGGCTAAAACGGACTTGCTTCTGCCATTTATGAAAGAGGTTAGCTATCCATTGGGAATGATGGGATTCATCATCTTGAGTTACTTAGTAATTGTTGGCAGTAGTAATGCCGTGAATCTAACCGATGGTTTGGATGGCTTGGTCATCATGCCAGTCATCCTAGTGGGTGCTGCTTTAGGTGCATTTGCCTATGTCATGGGTAATGCAATTTATGCAAAGTATCTACTTTTTCCATACATTCCTGGTGCTGGAGAATTATTGATTTTCTGCGGTGCGATGGGTGGAGCAGGGTTAGCGCTCCTTTGGTACAACGCGCATCCAGCACAAGTATTTATGGGTGATGTCGGCGCACTAGCTTTGGGTGGTGCACTCGGAACTATCGCCGTGATTGTTCGTCAAGAGATTGTGCTCTTTGTAATGGGTGGCATCTTTGTTGCGGAAACTGTTTCTGTAATGTTGCAAGTATTTTGGTTTAAGTTTACTAAAAAACATTTTGGCGAAGGCCGACGAATTTTCCGGATGGCGCCATTGCATCATCATTTTGAATTGGGTGGCTGGAAAGAAACACAAGTGGTTGTGCGATTCTGGATTATCACCATTCTTCTAGTCTTAATTGGCTTATCAAGTCTGAAATTGCGGTGAACTAAATAAATGTTGCTCTTAGAAAACACTTTTGCAAACTCTGCTTTTATGGCTAATGAAAGCTACCAAGCACCATTTCGATTTTTGATTCTGGGTCTCGGTGAGACTGGTGTAGCGATGGCGAAGTGGTGCTTGCGGAATGGGGCTAAAGTGCGCTTTGCAGATACCCGTGATCAATCATCTTTTAGTGCGCGCCAACATGCATGGTTACAAGAATTACAAATTGCTGGACTAAAAGATATTTGCTTCGGACCTGTAGGCGATGAGTTGCTAAAAGATATTGACGTGATTGGTATTGGTCCTGGTCTATCTCCATTGCAAGAGCCTATCCAATCTTTGTTGGCTAGAGCTGAGGCTGCTGAAATTGATGTCTGGAGTGAAATTGAGTTTTTTGCACGGGCCTTATCCGCTATCAGTCGTATGGCGCTTGCTCAGGAAACAAGCTATGCATCAGCAGTATTGGCGATTACTGGAACTAATGGCAAAACAACTACCACGGCATTAACGGGTCAGCTGTGTGAGCGTGCTGGCAAGAAGGTCGCCGTGGCTGGAAATATTAGTCCTGCGGCCTTAGAAAAGTTGATGAGTTGTTTAGATGGCGCAGATCAAATTGTGGATATGCCAGAGGTATGGGTGATAGAACTCTCGAGTTTCCAGCTTGTCTATACCCATACATTCAATGCAACTGCGGCAACAGTTCTGAATATTACTCAAGACCATCTAGATTGGCATGGTGATATGCAGGCTTATACAACTGCTAAATCAAAGATATTTGGCGATGACACAGTTTGCGTTCTAAATCGTGATGATCCCCTCGCAATGGGATTGCTCTCTGAAAAACAAACGACAGAGAAATCCATCGTTACCTTCGGGTCAAATCGTCCAGATGAGCAAGACGCCTTTGGTATCGAGCATGACTTGCGAGCGGGTGGAATTGATTGGCTAGTTTGGGCTGAAGTAGATGAAGAGGTTGAGCCTCAACCTAAACGTCGTCGTAAGTCTGCAGCATTACAAGAAGATGAGTCACTACGATTAAAGCGTTTGATCCCAGCAGATGCATTAAGAATCCGCGGTCGACATAATGCTCTAAATGCCTTAGCTGCATTGGCATTAGCTCGAGCTGCTAAATTGCCATTGAACGTGCTCTTGCATGGTTTACGGGACTACCATGGTGAACCGCATCGTGTACAAAGTATTGCAATCGTTAGAGACGTTGAGTATGTAGATGATAGTAAAGGCACCAATGTCGGTGCAACAGTTGCCGCATTAAATGGCTTAGGCAGCAATGAAGCGGGTAAACGTATTTGGTTAATTGTCGGTGGCGATGGCAAAGGGCAAGACTTTAGCCCACTTCGTGAACCAGCCTTACGTTTTGTGAAGGGCGCCTTCTTGATTGGAAAAGATGGTGCAGCAATTGGCGAAGCTTTAGGTACTGGCATTCCTATTACAAATTGTATTGATCTGAGGTCTGCTGTTAAGGCTGCTGCCGGTCAGGCCGTATCCGGAGATATAGTGTTGCTCTCCCCAGCTTGTGCCAGTTTTGACCAATTTCGTGACTATCTTGAACGTGCACAAGTGTTTGCTTCAGAAGTTGAAGAGCTGGGAATGCAATTTGAAGGAGTTCAGGCATGAATTTGAACGATAAATTTTTCCCTGAAAATCATCTTGGACTGAATCGCTTCTGGAATTTTTCTAGAGGTGGAATTGATAACTTTCGAACTGGCTTGCGTGATGCGGTTTCTGGAGTGGAGCAGACTCGCTCACGGATGATGGAGTATGACCAGTTGCTTGTTTGGGCAATTCTCTCTCTTATGTTGATCGGTTTAGTGATGGTCTACTCTGCTTCCATCGCATTAGCGGATGGACCTAAGTACGCAAATTACAGCAGTAATTATTTCTTGATCCGCCACATGATTTCTTTGGCAATTGCCATTGGGGTGGGAATATGGGTTTTCAAGATTCCTACAAAGGTATGGGATCGCTATTCGCCAGTCATGTTTGGATTTACTATTTTATTGCTGATCGCCGTATTAACTCCAGGGGTTGGTAAGGGTGTGAATGGAGCTAAACGTTGGATCCCTTTGGGTTTGATGAATTTTCAGCCGTCCGAATTGATGAAGTTTGCCGCTGTAATTTTTGCTGCAAGCTATACCGTACAGCGTCAGGAGTATCTCCACTCATTTGTGAAAGGCATGCTGCCAATGGGTATCGCGGTAGCCTTGGTTGGTGGTCTATTAATGGCTGAGCCAGACATGGGTGCGTTTGTGGTTGTGGCTTTAATTGCCTTTGGCATACTCTTTTTAGGCGGCATCAACGCCAAATTATTTGGTGGTTTGATTGCAGTTGGTTTATTGAGTGCCGCTACGATGATTGCACTCTCACCATTCCGTCGTGGTCGTATGCTTGCTTTTATGGATCCATGGCAGGTTGATAACGCTGCGAATAAAGGTTATCAACTAACACATTCACTAATGGCATTTGGACGTGGTGAATGGTTTGGAACTGGGCTGGGAGGAAGTGTAGAGAAATTACATTACTTACCTGAAGCGCATACCGATTTCATCATGGCGGTCATCGGTGAAGAGTTAGGATTTGTTGGTGTAGTTGTCATGATCTTTTTGTTCTACTGGATCGTACGTCGCGCCTTCTTAATTGGCCGAACTGCTTTGCAATTGGACCGTAGTTTTGCCGGCCTCGCAGCTCAAGGGGTTGCGATCTGGATTGGTTGGCAGGCCTTCATCAATATGGGCGTGAACCTCGGGCTACTTCCAACAAAAGGATTGACCTTACCTCTGGTGAGTTATGGCGGATCTGGAATTTTGATGAATGCTGTTGCGATGGCAATGCTCTTACGTATTGATTATGAAAACCGTATTCTGATGCGTGGAGGGAAGCTTTGACTAAACCTTCAATCTTGGTAATGGCTGGTGGAACTGGTGGGCATATATTCCCAGGGTTGTCTGTTGCCGAATACTTACGGATTTGTGGGTGGAAGGTCTCTTGGTTAGGGAACCAGTCAGGCATGGAGTATCGCCTGGTGAAGGCGTGTGATTTTCCATTTGAGACGGTTGATTTTGGCGGCTTACGTGGCAAGGGTCTAATGACCAAAATCATGTTACCAATTAATTTGATACGGGCATGCCTCCAAAGTTGGAAGATTATGCGTCGCCTTAAGCCCAATGTTGTATTGGGTACGGGGGGTTACATTACATTCCCCGGTGGCTTAGTTGCAAAGTTGTTAAAGCGCCCCTTAGTGTTGCATGAAGCGAATTCAGTTGCAGGTAGCGCCAATCTCGCACTAAGCAAAATTGCCATGCGAACTTTGACTGGATTCCCAAATACAATGCCTAAGGCTGAGTGGGTAGGTAACCCCATTCGCGAAGAGTTTGATCATATGCTTGCCCCAGCTGCGCGATATCAGCAACGTCAAGGGCCGCTCTCGATTTTGGTGGTAGGTGGAAGTTTAGGTGCGGCAGCGCTTAACGAGAATATTCCTGCAGCACTAGCCTTAATCCCCTCAGAATTACGGCCTCAGGTGATTCACCAGGCAGGCGATAAACATCTAGCGGATTTGCAAAAGCGATACGCTGACTTAGGGATATCTGTCGAGATTCGACCTTTTATTGACGATATGCCGACTGCATACTCACAAGCAGATTTAGTTATTTGTCGTTCAGGAGCAATGACGGTTTCTGAAATAGTTGCTTGTGGAGTTGCATCTTGTTTGATTCCATTTCCATTTGCAATCGACGATCATCAAACGGCTAATGCACAATTTTTATCAAATGCTGATGCGACAGTTTTATTGCCACAACCACTTTTAAATCCGCAAGATTTGGCGTTAATGATTCAGAACTTTAATCGCAATGACTTAAAGGAAATGGCATTGCGTGCACATGCATTAGCAAAGCCCCAAGCTACACAGCGGGTGGCTGAAGTATGTGCTGAATGTGCGGGAGTAAGCATATGAAACATATTGTTCAGCAAATTCATTTCATTGGTATTGGCGGCGCCGGTATGAGTGGCATTGCCGAAGTATTGCTGAATTTAGGCTATCAAGTTTCTGGTTCTGACTTGGCTGATGGTGCAGTTACTAAGCGTCTGAGAGAGCTAGGAGCCGTTATCCACATCGGCCATGATCCTAAAAATATTGGGACTGCTGAAGCAGTGGTCATTTCTACAGCAGTCGCTGGAAATAATCCTGAAGTATTAGTTGCCCGAGCTGCAAAAATTCCAGTCATTCAGCGTGCGGTGATGTTGAGTGAGCTAATGCGCGTAAAACAGGGTATTGCAATTGCTGGCACACATGGCAAAACAACCACAACTAGTCTGGTGGCATCTGTTTTAGCTGAAGAAGGCTTAGATCCTACTTTTGTGATTGGTGGCAAGCTCAATTCAGCGGGTGCTAATGCACGTCTAGGTCGTGGCGATTTTATCGTTGTTGAGGCAGATGAGTCAGACGCCTCTTTCTTGCAATTATTCCCAGCAATGGAAGTGGTTACCAATATTGATGCTGATCATATGGATACCTATCAGCATGATATGGCCCGCTTAAAGCAGGCCTTTGTTCAGTTTATTCAGCGGATGCCGTTTTATGGTGTCGCAGTGCTTTGTATTGATGACGCTAATGTACGAGACATCATTCCATTTGTATCGCAACCTATTCTTCGTTACGGCCTCTCGGAAGATGCGGATATTCGTGCAAGTAACATTCAGGCTGATAGTACGCGAATGCATTTTATGGTTGACCGTCGCGCTGTGCGTAGGCATGGCAATAAACCTGGACCGCTAAACGTAACCCTTAATCTACCAGGATTACATAACGTACGTAATGCATTGGCTGCCATTGGCATTGCAACTGAGTTGGGTGTAGGTGATGAAGCAATTATCAAAGCCCTTGCTGAATTTAGTGGCGTAGGACGTCGCTTCCAGCGTTATGGAGAAATTCCGCTAGTTTCAGGTGGAAGCTTTACCTTGATTGATGACTATGGACATCACCCCGTAGAGATGGCGGCAACTTTAGCTGCAGCTAGAGGCGCTTATCCAGATCGTCGTTTGGTGTTGGCATTTCAGCCACATCGCTTTACTAGAACTCGAGATTGCTTTGGCGAATTCGTACAGGTTCTCAGGAGTTTTGATGCCTTGGTATTGACTGACGTATATCCAGCGGGTGAGGCAAAAATTCCAGGGGCTGATGGAAAAAGCTTAATGAAGGCCGCCATCACAGAAAACAAAAATTCAAAAGCTTTACTAAATTCTGCTGCAGTTGCTTATGCGGCAAATATTGCTGAAATGCCAGAAAAGTTAAGTCAAATTTTAAAAAATGGGGACGTACTAATCACTATGGGTGCAGGTTCAATTGCCGCTTTGCCGCATACCCTAGCTGAGGCAAAACAGGTCTAAGATAGGTGCAAATTTGAACTCTTGGGGTGATCGAGTTAAGTCTAGCTTAGCGGGTTTAGATATCCAGTCATTGGGGCGGGTCGGTGTGCTACTTGGCGGTAAATTTGGCGAGAGAGAAATTTCTTTGATGTCAGGTAACGGTGTATTAGAGGCTCTACGCTCAAAAGGTGTAGATGCTCACGCTTTTGATACTGGCTTACGTTCTCCTACCGAGTTAGATCAGGAAAAATTTGATCGAATATTTATATCCTTGCATGGTCGCTTTGGAGAAGATGGCACTATTCAAGGTTTGCTAGAGTTATTGGATTTGCCCTATACTGGAAGTGGTGTCTTAGCCTCTGCATTAGCTATCGATAAGATTGTCACTAAGCAAGTTTGGATTAGTAACGGACTTGCCACTCCTCGGTATGAAAAACTTACGGCAACAAGCGATTGGAATGCGGTTGTAGAGCATTTGGGTTTGCCATTAATTGTCAAGCCTGCGCATGAAGGTTCTTCATTGGGTTTAACCAAAGTGAAATCGATTGATGAGTTACCAGCAGCTTACAAGCTGGCAGCTAAATTAGATAAGAAGGTGATTGCTGAGACCTGCATTCTTGGTGATGAGTTGACCTGCCCATTGGTGGGCCAAGGTAATACAGCTGAAGCTTTGCCGGTGATCAAAATTATTCCTCCGCAAGCGAATTACGATTTTCATAATAAGTATTTTTCTGATGAAACGAGGTACTTATGCCCAACTGGATTGGCTCCTGAGGTCAATGCGGCTGTCCAAGAATTAGCTTTAGCTGCTTATAAAGCTCTAGGTTGTCGCACATGGGGTCGTGCTGATGTGATGTTGGATCAAAAAACGGGCAAACCTTATTTGTTAGAAATGAATACTTCTCCCGGTATGACTTCTCACTCATTAGTACCAATGGCTGCCGAGGCTGCTGGTATCGAATATGCAGATTTGGTGCTTTGGTTGTTAAACCAAACCTTAGGTCAAAGAGAGGGTGCTTCTGCATGAGTAACTTCATGGATCGCTTCGGAGAAATTTTCTCCATGCTGATGGCTCCTATTTGGAATCATTCGGGGTGTATGGAGAAATTAAGCCGTTTCTTAATGCGTTGCTTTGTCGTGATGCTAGTGATAGATATTTTGGTCTGGCTAAGCCAACGTCCTGTATTTGCCATGAAGCAAATTCAAATCGAGCCTGTTGCAGGTCAAACGCTGAAACACATTAAAAAGCCCATCGTGAAGCAGCAGGTTTTAGAAACAGTTCAGGGAAATTTTTTTAGTGTGCGCTTGGAGGATGTGAAGCGTGGCTTTGAAAACATGCCATGGGTGCGGCACGCAAATGTGCGGCGAGTTTGGCCGAATGGTTTGGTGGTCAGCATCGAAGAGCAAAAGCCTTTTGGCGCTTGGGGTGGAGTTGAAAGTCATACCCTTATGAATACTCACGGCGAACTCTTTACTGGCCGTGTGTCTGAGGTAAGTGATGATATTCATTTGGTGGATTTCTCAGGCCCAGCAGATGCTGGTAAAGAGGTGATGAGCTTGTATGAAAAAGCAAACAACTGGTTTAAGCCATGGGGTGCAGAAGTGATAAGTCTTGCACTCACTGAGCGCTATGCATGGCATGTCAAACTTTCGAACGGGATGAAAGTAGAGTTTGGTCGTGACGAAGAAAGCTCCGATAAGAATTTAACCGAAGAGCGTGTTGCACGCTTATTTAAGTATTGGCCTCAAGTCCAAGAAAAGCGGCCCAATCGTATAGATGCAGTCGATTTGCGCTATGCAAATGGTTTTGCAGTTCATCTTGCCTCTGCAGGTTTGAAAAAGAATGCAGTAGATGGCAAAAAAAAGTGAGCTGAAGCAATGAGGAATGTTAATGAGTAAAGACAGTCGCGATATTTTGGTGGGTTTAGACATTGGAACTTCCAAGGTGGTTGCCTTGGTTGCAGAATTAGCTCCCGATGGTCAATTCAACGTTGTGGGTGTTGGACAAACTGCATCTAAGGGCTTAAAGAAAGGTGTAGTTGTCAATATTGAGGCTACTGTTCAGTCAATCCAGAAGGCCCTTGAAGAGGCTGAGGTCATGGCGGATCGCCAGATTATTCAGGTCTTTACAGGCATTGCTGGAAATCACATCGTGAGTTTTAACTCTAGCGGTATGGTCGCCATTCGCGATAAGGAGGTGGGCTCTGGGGATGTAGAGCGTGTTCTGGAAACTGCAAAAGCAATCAATATCCCAACCGATCAACAGATACTGCACATCCTTGTTCAGGAATTCATTATTGATGGGCAGGAAGATGTTCGAGAGCCAATTGGTATGAGTGGTTTGCGTCTTGGGGTTAAGGTGCATATTGTTACGGGGGCTGTGAGTGCTGCTCAAAATATTGTGAAGTGTGTGCGTCGGTGCGGTCTTGAAGTAAATGATTTAATTTTGCAGCCATTGGCCTCAAGTTTGGCGGTACTCGCTGAGGATGAAAAAGAGCTTGGTGTGGTCTTAGTGGATATTGGCGGTGGTACGACTGATATTGCTATTTATTGTCAGGGATCGATACGCCATACTGCTGTGATTCCAATCGCAGGCGATCAAATTACCAATGACATTGCAATGGCATTGCGTACGCCAACACTTGACGCTGAAGATCTCAAAATTGCTCATGGTATTGCACGTCAAGAGATGGCTGATCCAACTGCCATGATTGACGTCCCAGGCGTTGGAGATCGGGAGCCGCGCCCAATGTCTAAACAAGCTTTAGCGGCTGTTATTGAGCCGCGGGTCGAAGAGCTATTTACCTTAGTTAGGGGTGTAGTTCGTGACTCACGTTACGAGGATATGGTTTCTTCTGGAATTGTTTTAACTGGCGGTACCGCATTAATGCCCGGCATGGTGGAGTTGGCTGAACAAGTCTTCTTAAGACCGGCACGCATAGGTACGCCCGAATATCGTGGTCATCTATATGAAGTTTTACGAAGTCCAAGATATGCCACCAGCATTGGATTGCTTAAGGAAGGTCAAGCCCAGTTATTGCGTGGTCGTCGTGTTTCTCAGTCAGGCGCATTACAGGGTGTTGTATCGCGCATGAAGGAATGGTTTGCAGGAAATTTTTAAGTTTTTCGTCGTCGTCAATGTAGTAAGTTTTGTTACCTAGGAGGGTATATGGAATTTGAAATGTTAGATCAAGAAACAGCTGGCCAGACCATTATCAAAGTGGTTGGAGTCGGTGGGGCTGGTGGTAATGCGGTCCAGCACATGATCCGTCGTGGTGTTAATGGCGTAGAGTTCATTTGCATGAACACCGATGCTGGCGCTTTACAGCGTTCTAAGGCATCTGTGAATTTGCAACTGGGCTCTAGTGGATTAGGTGCAGGTGCGAAGCCGGAAATTGGAGCAGCCTCAGCAGAGGAAGCCCGTGCTCGTATTGCTGATGCAATGCAGGGTGCCCACATGGTATTTATTACTGCTGGTATGGGTGGAGGTACTGGAACTGGAGCTGCTCCGATTGTTGCTCAAGTTGCCAAAGAGATGGGTATCCTCACAGTTGGCGTGATTAGCAAACCATTTGATTTTGAGGGCGTGAAGCGTTTGAAGGTTGCAGAGAATGGCGCGACTGAACTTGAATCTTATGTAGATTCACTAATTGTTGTGCTCAATGAAAAACTCTTTGAAGTGATGGGTGAAGATGCTGAGTTTGATAAAGCATTTGCATGTGCTGATGATGTATTGCATAACGCCGTATCTGGCATTGCGGAAATCATCAATGTTCAAGGGTTGATTAATGTTGACTTTGAGGATGTTAAGACAGTCATGGGCGAGCAAGGTAAAGCCATGATGGGAACGGCAACCGTCTCAGGTATGGACCGTGCCCGTTTGGCTGCTGAAGCAGCTGTTGCTTCACCGCTACTCGATGGTGTTGACTTATTTGGTGCACGTGGCGTATTGGTCAATATCACAGCTAGCCGCTCACTCAAGTTATCTGAAACACGCGAGGTAATGGCTGCAATTCGTGGATATGCTGCTGATGATGCAACTGTAATTTTTGGTACGGTATACGACGAAAGTTTGGGTGATGCCTTACGTGTGACTGTTGTGGCTACTGGCTTGAATAACCCTCAAGCACGTAAAAATAACCAGCCAGAAGTCGTTTGGAGGCAAGCTACTGGTACACATGATGTAATGCCCACAATGGCTGATCTCAATAGCTTTACCCCTGCAAGTGCATCAGCAGCTATTAGTAAGGTGAACTTAGATTCTGCATTAAGTAGCAGTGTAGGTTTAGCCATGACTGGTGTTGGTGGAGGTGCGCCAGCCATGACAGCGCAACCAACGAGCTCAGGCGTTGACTATAGTCAATATGATTTACCTAGAGTCTTTCGTAGCTCTCGTGACGCTACTCCTGCGCCTACAGTAGGCGCTGATAGTTCTCCTCAGGCTAAATCCATGCTGGATAAAGGGGCTGATTACTGTGAAATTCCTGCCTTTTTATATAAGCAAGCAGATTAATTAACTGCTCAATACAATAGGTAATTGCAGAATGCCAGCGCAGCGCCCCTCCGGACGATGAATCCCGCGCTTGCGTTGGCATGCTCACTAACAATTATTTATTGGAGACGTCATGATTGCTGTCGGACAAAAGTTACCAAACGCTACTATTTATGAGTTCATTAATGAAGAGAACGAAGGTTGCTTCTTAGGGCCAAATGCCTTTGAAGTTGAGAAACTGGTTGCTGGTAAAAAGATTGTCATGTTTGCGCTGCCTGGAGCATTTGCTCCTATCTGCTCTGCTAAGCAGGTGCCTGGTTATGTTGAGCACCATGATGCGATTAAGGTTAAAGGTATTGATGAAATTTGGTGTCTTTCCGTAAACGACCCATTTGTCATGGGCGCATGGGGACGTGATCAAAAAGTTAGTAACAAGATTCGTATGTTTGGTGACGGTAGTTGTGAGTTCACTAAAAAGTTGGGCTTAGAGTTGGATTTAACCGCACGCGGTTTAGGTGTTCGTTCAGACCGTTACGCTATGATTATTGAGGATGGTGTAGTTAAATCACTCGATCGTGAAGCTCCTGGTAAGTTTGAGGTAAGTGATGCTGCTTCAGTTCTTAAAAAGTTGTAATCCAATTAATTAAGTAAATCGCATCCCCTGAATTTAAATATCGCCAAATGATGAAGCAACGCACTATCGCCACTCCTGTAAAAACCGTCGGAATTGGCTTGCACTCTGGTCGCAAAGTGACGATTGCGATTAAGCCTGCGCCAATCAATTCAGGGATTCAGTTTGTTCGAGTGGACACTGCGCAGGAGTCAGTCATTCCCGCAACTGCTTTGGCCGTATGCGATACCAGATTGGCCTCTGTAATTCAGAAGGATGGAGTACGTGTTTCTACGGTAGAGCATCTTTTATCAGCCTGCGCCGGACTTGGTCTGGACAATTTATTCATCGAGTTAGATGGGGAAGAAGTGCCCATCATGGATGGTAGTGCTGCTTCATTCTTATTTTTGATTGAATCGGCTGGAATTTCTGAACAAGAAGCGCCGCGCCAGTTTGTGGTGATCAAAAAACCAGTAGAGGTTCGTGACGACGACAAGCTTGCT
Organism: Polynucleobacter necessarius; assembly: GCF_900095185.1. Classification (NCBI taxonomy): domain Bacteria; kingdom Pseudomonadati; phylum Pseudomonadota; class Betaproteobacteria; order Burkholderiales; family Burkholderiaceae; genus Polynucleobacter; species Polynucleobacter necessarius. The sequence goes on from NZ_LT606948.1 coordinate 806,356, forward strand.
CGACTTGAGGCATTTTTTGGGTTTAAGTTGGATTGCACCATTGACTTTAAGCACCCAGCTGTTGATAAAACAGGGCAGCGCTTTATAGTCGATTTTGCTAAGCATGCTTATCGTAGTGAAATTGGCCGAGCCCGCACTTTTGGATTTGCTCATGAAGTGGAAGCGCTACGTGAAACGGGTTTAGCACGCGGCGGTAGTTTGGACAACGCGATTGTTTTAGACGAGCACCGGATTTTGAATAACGAAGAACTTCGTTACGAAGATGAATTCGTGCGCCACAAAATTTTGGATGCAATCGGTGATTTGTATCTCATTGGCCATCCTATCGTTGGCGCATATATTGCTGAAAAATCTGGCCACGCTCTGAACAACGCACTCTTACGTAAGCTTTTGGAAGATCCCGATTCTTACGAAATCAGTACTTTTTCCGAAAACAAAGCTCCAGAGGCTTATTCTCAAGAAAACCAACCCCTCTTCTTCTAAGGGGCTATGTACAATTTTCTGTTATTTCGGTTTAGTTTTGAGGAGCTTCTCAATAGGGGAGCGCAAGCCTGAGTTGGGCTCTAATTTTTCTAAAAGAGACTCCCAAGATTTTTTGGCTACCGCGTTAAGGCCCTGAGGTCGCTCCCTTTGGGTATTTGCACGGGGCTTAACTGCCCAAGAGGGGGGAGCGGGTTTTACGCGTACTTTTATCGTCTTGCAGAGTAAGCCAGATTTTGATAACGCATTGATTAGACTAGGTAAAATTTGTTGTAAGCGACTAGCAACGCTGGCGCTATTAACTAGTAAAAAAAGCTCCTCTTTTGTGCCGGAGCGCCATCCTGCTTCAATTTTTGGGCCTAGATGACCTAACTCGAGTTTTATGAGGGCTGCATTCAAAATAATCTTCAGTTTGGCTAGATCTTCTGTTTTAGCCAAAATTTCTCCAAGACCATCCGATTCACGTAGGTAATCTATCCAGTCATGAGCTGAATGCTTGCGGGATGGTTTAGGGTTAAAGTTCATAAAAAATGAGGTTGTGGGTGATAAACTCAAGGACTTCATTTTCTTCAAAATCCCATGGTAATTGGTCTTCTTAAAACCCTGGTCGGCAGTCGTAACGACCGCCTCTTAAAACAGTATCGCAAAGTCGTGGCCAAGGTTGGTGCATTTGAGGCTGCCTTGCAATCTTTGGATGACGAGGCTCTTGCCGCAAAAACAGCGGAATTCAAGTCCCGCTTATCCGCTGGTGAGTCATTAGATGATATTTCTGCAGAGGCATTTGCGGTCGTTCGTGAGGCCAGCGTTCGCGTGATGAAGATGCGCCATTTCGATGCGCAGATTCTCGGCGGCTTGGCCTTACATCAAGGCAAGATTGCTGAGATGGGTACTGGTGAAGGAAAGACGCTTACCGCTACTCTTCCGGTCTATTTAAATGCACTGACAGGCAAAGGTGTGCACGTAGTCACCGTAAATGATTATTTGGCGCAGCGCGATGCTGAATGGATGTCCAAGTTATACAACTTCTTGGGCATAAAGGTCGGTGTGAATTTATCTCAAATGGATCACACCACCAAGCAAGAGGCCTATGCAGCAGATATTACATACGGCACTAACAACGAGTTTGGATTTGACTATTTGCGCGACAACATGGTGCAGGATCTGAGTCAACGAGTGCAACGTGGTTTAGCTTATGCCATTGTTGACGAAGTAGACTCTATTTTGATTGATGAGGCTCGCACTCCACTGATTATCTCTGGTCAGGCTGAAGACCATACTGATCTCTACATCAAAATCAATGCGCTCCCGTTCCATCTTGAGCGTCAAATTGGCGAAGAGAAAGCTGATGGAGCTGGCGTTGAAAAGCCTGGAGATTATTGGGTTGATGAGAAGTCTCAACAGGCATATCTAACGGAACAAGGCCACGATAAGGCTGAAGCTATATTGGTTCAGCTAGGAGCCCTGAATGATGGCGACTCTCTCTATGCTCCACAAAATATAACCTTGATGCACCACGTATACGCAGCTCTGCGGGCACATTCTTTGTATAACCGCGACCAGCATTATGTGGTTCAGAACGGTGAAGTGATCATCGTAGATGAGTTCACTGGCCGTTTGATGCAAGGTCGTCGCTGGTCAGATGGACTGCATCAAGCTGTGGAAGCGAAAGAGGGTGTACAGATTCAGAATGAGAATCAGACACTAGCTACCATTACCTTCCAAAATTATTTCCGTATGTACGGTAAGTTGGCCGGTATGACTGGTACCGCTGACACTGAAGCTTATGAATTTAAGGAAATCTACAACTTAGAGACCGTTGTAATTCCCCCTAATCGAATTAGTCAAAGAATAGATAAACAAGACCAAATCTTTAAATCTTCTCGCGAGCGCTACGACGCTGTCATTAAGGAGATTGAGGATTGCTATGAGCGTGGCCAACCAGCATTGGTGGGTACTACCTCTATTGAAAATTCGGAATTGATTGCTAAATTACTTGATCAACGAAAATTGCCACATCAAGTCTTGAATGCGAAGCAGCATGCTCGTGAAGCTGAAATTATTGCTCAAGCAGGTCGTTCAAAAATGATCACCATTGCTACTAATATGGCGGGGCGAGGCACGGATATTGTTTTGGGTGGCAATGTGGGTAAGCAAGCTTCTTTAATTGAGGCTGATAGTGCGCTTTCTGATGCAGAGAAGGCAGCTAGAATCAAGCAGTTGCACGATGAGTGGCAGAATATCCATGATCAAGTTTTAGCTGCTGGCGGTTTACATATCATCGGTACTGAGCGTCATGAAAGTCGTCGTATCGACAACCAATTAAGGGGTCGTTCGGGTCGTCAAGGTGATCCAGGATCATCACGTTTCTTCCTCTCTTTGGAGGATCCGTTATTACGTATTTTTGCTGGCGATCGTTTGCGTGCCGTTATGGAGCGTTTGAAGATGCCAGATGGTGAGCCCATTGAAGCAGGGATGGTGACGCGCTCCATTGAGTCAGCCCAGGGGAAGGTTGAAGGCCGTAACTTTGATATCCGTAAACAGCTATTAGAGTATGATGACATTGCTAATGATCAACGCAAAGAGACTTATCGCCTCAGAAATGAGGTTCTTGAGAGCGCCGATATTGGCGCCTTGATTGCCAACTTGCGTGAAGACGTATTGCGTTCTATTTGCTCTGCCTATGTGCCGGTTGAGTCTATGGAAGAGCAGTGGGACATTGTCGGACTTGAAAATATTCTGGCAAGTGAGTGGGGTCTTACTATTGACCTGAAGAGTTGGGTTGATGGTGTCGAGACTGTTGACGATGCAGAAATCGTTGATCGTGTTCTGCAAGCGGCCCAAGATGCTTATGATGCCAAAGTCAATCTTTCTGGTCGCGAGTCCTTTGCTGGATTTGAGCGGTCCGTTCTCTTATATAGCTTGGATAGTCATTGGCGCGAACACTTAGCTGCCTTGGATCATTTGCGTCAAGGTATCCATTTGCGTGGATATGCCCAAAAAGATCCTAAGCAAGAATATCGTCGTGAAGCATTTGAGCTTTACGGCGAACTGCTTAATGTGATTAAGAGCAATGTAGTGAAAAGCATCATGACTGTTCAAATCCGTAGTGCAAGCGAATTAGATCAAGCTTCTGAAGCAATGAATGATGATTTGGCCAAACTTTCTGATGTTCAATATCAACATGCTGATGCTGATGCTGATGCTGATGCTGATCTAGAGGTAGCTGGTTCAACTGGTGATCGAGGTATTGCAATTGCAATTCAGCCAGCGTCACTTCGTCATGGACCAAAGGTCGGCCGTAATGATTCATGTAGCTGCGGCAGTGGTAAGCAGTACAAAAATTGCTGCGGTGCTTTAGCATAAGCCTATTCCATTCATAGCGAGATGGATTAGTAGGGGCTTTAGACCCCTATTTTTTGAGTCTGCATGGCCGTGTTCAGGGCTTTCCCTAGCTATCTAGGTAAATAAATTTCGATGATTATGAGACCTCATATGCAAAGAATTACATTTATTGGCAAAAGGAATCGTCATGCAAAAGTCTTTACTCATCAATGCAGACAAATTGGGTGTCTTCAATGCGAGATGGCCTGTAGTTATGAGTACTATGGTGTTTTAAGCCATCAAAGTCTCGCATTAAGGTTTTTGAGTTTCATAAAACTGGTAAGAAAGTGCCTTATACCTGCACGCAATGTGATGAGGCGTGGTGTCTTCAGGCTTGTCCGGTGAATGCTGTTCGGGTAGATTTGGTCGCTGACGTAAAGGTAGCATCTGAGGATACCTGTGTTGGATGTAAGGTATGCACCATTTCTTGTCCCGTCGGAACGATTAACTATGTCCAAGATACGGGCAAAAAGTACAAAAATGCGATTTATGTGGTGGAGACCCAGCCTGTGCTGCAGCATGCCCAACCGAGGCAATTACCTATGTGGATGCTGATTGTACTGGTTGAGACAGAATGCGCGCATGGGCCGATAAGCTCGGTAACCAAGATAGCAGCGCCAACTAAAAAGTATAGGAAAAAATATCATGTCATCGGCTGGAAAATTGCTTCGCGTTAACTTAAGTAAGGGCACTTGCCAATCTGAACCTCTCAGCTAAGGCCTCTTTAGGTTCACGAGGTTTGGCTACAAAGTATTTTGTAGAAGAGGTAGATCCAAAGATAGAGCCACTATCTCCCGATAATAAAATTATTTGGGCTACTGGCCCTCTCACGGGAACTACTGCATCCACGGGTGGTCGTTATACCGTCGTTACAAAAGGACCATTGACGGGGGCAATTGCATGTTCTCACTCGGGCGGGTATTGGGGTGCAGAGTTAAAGATGGCCGGTTGGGATATGGTGATATTTGAGGGTAAATCACCTAAGCCAGGTTATCTTTACATTGAAAACGATAAGGCTGAATTGATCGATGCCTCTGACTTGTGGGGAAGATCTGTTTGGGAGACAGAGCCAAGTATCAAAATTAAACACCAAGATCCACAGATTCGTGTTTCTTGTATTGTGGGCGTGCGGGAGAAAACTAAGTTCTATATGCAGCGATTGTGAATGATTTACACCGTGCTGCAGGTCGTTCGGGTGTTAGGGCGGTAATGGGTAGTAAAAATTTAAAAGTAATTGCCGTGCGTGATACTAAAGGAGTTGGTAACTTAAAAAAATCCAAAAGCATTTATGGAAGCTGTGGCAGCACCTCGCGAAAGCGAGGGCAAGGCTCACTTAGCGACAAATCAAGCCTGTTTTGCATGCACCATTGCTTGTGGCCGGATTTCAAAAATTGATGACACTCACTTCTCTATTGAGAATCAGCCACAGCATATGCATGCCTCAGGCGGTCTTGAGTATGAGGCTGCTTGGGCCTTGAGTGCCGCGAATGGCGTCAATGATTTGGAGGCTTTGCAATATGCTAATCAATTGTGTAATGAATAGGGTTTAGATCCAATTTCCTTTTGGAGCCACTATCGGGGCTGTCATGGAGTGAGGACGGTATTGACGAAGGAGTATTGGCATAGAGGCTCCATTTGGTTCAGCAAAGGCACTCTGCTACTTAGCCGAAATTACCACTGAAGGAACTGGGTTCGGGAAAGAGATTGGTCTTGGTTTTGCGCGTTTTACTGAACAGTATGGTTACCCAGACCTCTCTATGAGAGTGAAGGGTCAAGAGTTTCCTGCTTACGATGGACGTGTGATTTAAGGAATTAGTTTGGCTTATGCAACATCAAATCGGGGTGCTTGTCATGTACGCGGTTATACGATTGCCTCTGAAGCATTGGGGATTCCGGTCAAGACCGAACTCTCTGAGACTAAAGGTAAGCCGGAACTAGTAAAGGCATATATGAAGCATGTCATCTTGGGCAATGGGCCAGCAGGTGTTATTGCAGCCAAAATCATACGAAAGCGTGCTTCGCAAGATCAGATCGTGATGATTGGATCTGAGGCGCCGTATTCTCGGATGGCGATCCCTTATTTACTCATGGGTAATATTTCAGAGTCGGGGACCTATTTACGCAAGGAACCCAATCATTTCGAAACACTGAAAATTGAACAGATTCATGGAAAAGCGTTAGCGGTTAATGCAAAAGCAAAGAATTCAGAGTTAGGAGATGGTCAGTTAGTTCAGTTTGACAAGTTGCTGATTGCGACAGGCTCTATTCCGGTTCAACCACCCATTCCGGGAATCGATTTGCCTGGTGTCCATCTCTGCTGGACTTTAGAGGATTCGCGTGCGATTACAAAGTTAGCAAAACCAGGTTCCCGTGTCTTGCAGATGGGCGACCGCATGGTCCCAAGAATGATGACCTCTGTGGCTGGAGGCATGATTAAAAATGAATTGAGGAAAAGGGTATGCAAGTGCATACCAACACTAAAGTGGATGCTATTACTCAATCTCAATCTGGACTATTGGTTGCCTTATCAAATGGACAATCTCTAGAGGTCGATTTAGTGATCTCTGCAACAGGTGTTAAGCTCAATATTGCTAATTTAAAAACATCTGGACTAGACACGAAAATTGGAATATTGGTCAACGAAAGGATGTAGACTTCTCACCAAGATATTTATGCCGCAGGAGATGTGACGGAGAGTCTTGATTTCTCAATCGGTGAGCGTATTGTGAATGCGATTCAACCAAATGCTGCTGAGCAGGCTCGGATAGCTGCTATTGCTATGACCGGTGGAAAAATTGAGAGTTTAGGCGCGCTACAAATTAATGTACTTGATACATTGGGTTGAATCTCATCCTCTTTTGGCTTATGGTCTGGAGCAAAGGGTGGTGATCACGTGGAATTGGTTGATTTAGAGCAATATAAGTATTTGCGGCTAGAATTTTTCGAGGATGTTCTGGTCGGCGCTACTTGTGTTGGTAGTACTGAACATATAGGTGTATTAAGAGGGTTAATTCAAGGAAAGATGCCTTTAGGTGCTGGTCAAGCGCAATCTACTTGGATGAATTAAGCTGTAGCAATGCAAATTATTTTAAAGTTGTTTGCCAGTTTGGCAAACTATTTACCACACATTAAAAAAATAGTATTGAAGCAGAAAGCGAACTTGCCGATGACAGCACAATGGGTGACATCATTCTTCTTTATAAAATTCCTCGCAAATCAGCGCATTTGGTGATGGTAAATGGGGTTTATATTAAACTTCAAGAATGCGATCAATATGTTCTCAAACCTAGCGACGCCCTTGCAATTTGTCCTCCAGTCGCTGGGCGGATAATTATTCCAGTCTTTTAAATGCTGCAATTTGAGAGAAAGATGGGCTGCACCAGTCAAGATTTGTTACGGTGGTTGCTACTAGCTCTTGGCGACCTCTATTTACATACCAGTCTGGTAATAGATGGCATGGCCTATTTAATAGCAGAAAATTCACAGCTACAAATTGAAGCGTTTGAGCGGTCTGTATGAAAAATTGCTCTTTTAGAGATTCCAGTGCTTGGAGTGAGGCTTGAGTTTTCGTCGGGCTGGACTAGTGCTGACTGTCTGGCTGTTTTAAATCGATTTGATCTTTATACTTGTAGGGGTGGCGGCTAACCATGGCCCCTAACTTATTTTTTGATGTCATATATGACAGTGAACTTACCCATTCCCCAAAAAGCCGCACTCAAACCAGTAAAAGGTTTTGAGATGGGTATCGCCGAAGCTGGAATTAAGAAGGCGAATCGCAAGGACTTGCTCGTGATGACTCTAGTGCCTGGTTCTCAGGTTGCCGGGGTTTTTACCCTAAATCGTTTTTGTGCTGCTCCTGTCCAGATTTGTCGTGAGCATTTGTCGCAGGACGGCCGTCATGAAGAAATTCGGGCTCTAGTAGTAAATACCGGCAATGCAAATGCTGGCACAGGCGAAACTGGTATGAAGCATGCCTTAGAAACATGTGCGGCCTTGGCAAAGGAGTTGAAAATTAAGTCAGAGCAAATCTTGCCATTTTCAACGGGAGTCATTCTAGAGTCCCTTCCGATTGAAAAAATTATTAGCGCCTTGCCAAAGGCGATTGCTAACCTAGGCGAAGATCATTGGTTTGATGCGGCTGAGGCAATCATGACTACGGATACTCAGCCTAAGGCTACCTCGATGACTGTTCAAGCTGTCGAAGGGTCTGTGACGATCACTGGGATCTGTAAAGGTGCCGGCATGATTCATCCGAATATGGCAACGATGCTGGGCTTCATTGCAACCGATGCTGAATTCGCTCCCGGTCTGTTGGGTAAGCTGACTCAAGAGGTTGCTGATCTCTCGTTTAATGCCATCACGATTGATGGAGATACCTCTACAAATGACTCTTTCATCATCATGGCGACAGGTCAGTCGCCAGTGCAGATTAAATCTGTCAATGATCCTAACTATGGAATTTTGCGTGATGCATTCATTTCGTTGGCTAGAAAGTTAGCACAGATGATTGTGCGCGATGGTGAAGGCGCAACTAAGTTTATGACGATTGAGGTGCTTGGCGGAAAAAATGCTGAAGAGTGTCGCTTAGTCGCTAAGGCTGTCGCTCATTCCCCTTTAGTCAAGACAGCATTTTTTGCTAGTGACCCTAATTTGGGTCGTATTCTTGCAGCAATTGGTTATGCTGGTATAGCTGATTTAGATGTAAATCGTGTCCAGATGTGGTTGGGGGACGTTTGGGTCGCCAAAGATGGTGGTCGCAACCCAGACTACAAGGAGTCAGATGGTCAGTGCGTGATGCAGGCATCTGAAATCACCGTAAAGATTGAGTTGGGTCGCGGCAACGCGGCACAAACTATGTGGACCTGTGATCTATCTCACGACTATGTATCTATTAATGCAGATTACCGCTCTTAAAAGATTGTCCCGAATATGAATGAAAAACTAGACCGTCTTTTAGACCATCTCGATACTTTTTTACCGAAACCCATAACTGAAGCTCAATGGAAATCCTCAACTGCATTTAGGTGGCGTCGTCGCGATGGTATTTTTGGCAGCATTGGTTTTTTGCAACCAGTAAAGCACGTTTCTGATATATCGTTTGATGATCTGCAAAACATTGATCGCCAGCGTGATGCGATTCGTGGCAACACCAAAAACTTTATCCTTAAAAAGCCAGCAAATAATATCTTGTTAACTGGTGCTAGGGGAACAGGAAAATCCTCTTTGATGAAGGCGAGCTTGCATGAATTTGCTGGCCAGGGATTACGTTTGATTGAGGTTGAAAAAGAGCATTTGGCAGATTTAGCCGACATTACTGAGCTTGTGGCTGAGAGGCCAGAGCGTTTCATTATTTTTTGCGATGACCTTTCATTTGAGGAGGGTGAATCAGGCTATAAAGCCATGAAATCAGCTTTAGATGGCTCTGTTTCTGCCCAAGTGGAGAATATTTTGATTTATGCCACCTCCAACCGACGTCATTTGTTACCTGAATACATGAAAGATAACGAGAGTTATATTCATAGTGATGATGGTGAAATTCATCCAGGTGAAGTAGTTGAAGAAAAAATTTCTTTATCCGAGCGCTTTGGTCTTTGGTTGTCTTTTTATCCTCCTAAGCAGGATGAATATTTAGCAATCGTCGCCCATTGGTTGCAACACTTTGGTTTAAACACCCAGCAAATTGAGGCAGCACGCTCAGAGGCATTGGTTTGGGCATTAGAGCGCGGCTCACGCTCTGGACGTGTTGCCTGGCAATTTGCTAAACATTGGGCTGGATCGCATGCTTACACTATCTTTGCATGATTGAAACCCAGCGTCCAATCACTGTTGATGCTGCTGGAATATTGATTGATTCTGAAGGGCGATATCTTTTAGGGTAAAGATCTGAAGGTAAGCCTTATGGAGGCTACTGCGAAGTGCCTGATGGAAAAGTTGAAAAAGGGGAGGCCGTTTTTCAGGCCCTGCACCGCGAATTACAAGAAGAACTCGGTATTGATCTTCACTCAAGTGAAGAGTTAACGGTTCTAGAGCACGCTTACCCCCATGCATTTGTGCGTCTTTATGTCAGCATCATTCGAGATTGGTCTGGAACTCCAACGGGTTGCGAAGGGCAAGCATTATCTTGGGAGGATATTGCCGCTGAATCACCAAGTGTTGAACCTTTATTGGCCCCGGCTGCCTGGCCAATGCTGGAGCGCCTCAGAAGGGCTTTATCTTAAAGCTGGCAGAGAGTTAATTTGAATGGCACATCGGCATTTACTAGCTGTGCTTTTTTGTCGCGCTCTGACTTTAAGAAGCGAACAGATAACAAATACTTGTTGGCACTAATTTCTGAAAATAAGGTGTCATCTTCAACGGCTATTCGCATGAGTTGATATACCTTACCAGACGGTGCTTGCTGAAAAGATCCGTTGTGCGCAACGACATCTTTAGCTTCACCAGACTGGCGAAGTAGGTGTAAAAATAATTGAGATGCTTCATGCCATGGCAAGAGTGGTCTGATATATTTTTCCAGTAGCTCGCGACGCTCTGACGTGGGGCTACTTTTCCATGCGTGATAGCTTGGTAAATCAATAGGGCTCGTTCCACCTGGAATATTTAGGCGAGTACGAATTGCATTTAGCCACTCGTTTTCAGTAAAGACAGCATTTGGTCTGCCTGCAGACTGATTGATGCTGCTTGCAACAGTATCAATTTCAGAAAGGGTTTGTGAGAGCGCCTCTTGGTCTACTTTTTGCGACGACTTTAATCCGTTTAGCGCATATTTTTGACGTTCAAATTCTTTTAGAAGCAACGACTTGATATCACCGCGAGCACCAATATCTCCAAGATCAAACAAAATGGAAATAGCATTGTGATGTAACTCGGGATCATCCGAGCGAACAAAGTGATTGAAACGGGCGAACAAATACTCTAGTCGAAGCATGCTTCGAACTAATTCATTGAAAGGGTATTCGTAGACAATCACAAGCCCATATTCTATGACGAACTGAGGCGATCTTTGCCAATCTGTAAGAATTTTTGGTGCAACTGGGGTGCTTCTGCCTGCAACTGTTGAAGAGTTCCCTGGTTTTCAATGATGAAATCTGCACTCTTCAGGCGCTCATTTCTGTTGGCTTGGGCTTCTAGAATTTTTTCCACCTCATTTCGGGGTAAATTGCTGCGGTGCATCACCCGCTCAATCTGAGTCTCCTTTAGGCAGTCTACTACAACTAAGTAATCAATCAATTGCCTCCAATTACCCGATTCAATCAATAAGGGAACGGCAAAAACTACATAAGGGACATGCTTTCGAAGCAGTCTCTGGGCTTGTCGGGCAGATTCTATCCGAATCAAGGGGTGAGTGATAGCCTCTAATCGTTTTCTAGCTTCAGGGTTGGCAAACACTAAGTGCCGCATTTTGCTTCTATCTAGAGCCCCAACGGGGTCAAGAAAGTCTGAGCCAAACTGCTTTTTAATCAAGGGTACTGCGACTCCATTGGGAGAGGTAATCTGGTGAGCAATCTGGTCGGTATCGACTACACCCGCCCCAAATTGAGCGAGCATGTCACTGACAGCGGTTTTGCCTGAGCCAACCCCTCCTGTAAGGCCAATGAAAGGGGCGCCCCCCTTTAATGAATCTAAGCTGGGTTGTTGATGGAGGGAGTTTGCAGGATCTGTGGCCATAACAACTCAATGATGCCAGCAATGGCAAGAAATGGTCCAAATGGAAAGACTGAATAATGATTGTGTTTCTTCTGTTGCAACCAAATAAAACCCCCAATTAGCCCTGTTATAGATGCTATAAACAGAATGCTGGGTAATGCAGACCAGCCGAACCATGTACCTAATGCTGCTAATAGTTTGGCGTCACCCATACCGATACCATCCTGTTTTTTAAAAGTTCGATAAAGACAATTGACAGCCCAAAGACTCACGTAGCCCAGAATCATTCCAATAACTGCGTCCTTAAAGGCGGCAAATCCCTGACTGATAAGACCGTTAAACAGTAGTCCAAAGAAAATGAGCGGTAGGGTAATGGCGTCTGGTAATCGGAAAGTGCGCAAATCAATATAAGCCAAATAGATTAACGAGGCTATTAAGAAAATGCTGACCCAATCCAAAAAAGCAATGGTACCCATTAAATAATCTGCCCTAGGTTAAAGATAGGAAGATATAGGATTATGACTAGACTTCCAATGATGAGTCCAACGATGATTATCAATAGGGGCTCCAAGCGTTGACTTAAATGGCTCAGTCGATTGCTTAGTTGGGAACCTAGGATCGAGGATCGTCTTTTTAACATCTCAGCAAGGGCGCCACTCTCAGGGGCGATTCTTAAAAGCTGCAGAGTTTCCAGATTAAAAAGCAGTTGTTTTGAATCGGCCTTATAGATTGCATCCTCCAGTGATGAGCCTCGGGTTAGGTGCTTAAATATTTCTGCACTGAAATCATGACTAAGCTAGTGGTTAGATAAGCCAGTGGTTAGATGATTGGGCGGTGACTTTCAGGGCATCTGGGAGTGGCAATCCAGATTTCAGAAGGTGACCTAATGTCCTGCAGTAAGTAAGAGACGCGAACCTGAGGAGCTGACCAAGGGCTGGTATGGAGCAGCTCAATCGATCGCAGAATCTTTGTAACCTTGAAAACTTGAGCCATAGAAGTGGTAAGCCTGACTCTAAAAGAGTTAAGAGTTGTTCTGGAAAATGCAGTTGATCTTGCTTACTAAGTATTAATGCCATTCCCCAACTTCAGGGTTCAGGGATGCTTGATTGATGAGGCCCGCTTGTATATGAGTCAATCCAGCCTTGTACATGTTGAGTTGAGAAAGCGCTGACCCAAATAGATGATCTCTGCTTAAGACTTCGTGAGCGCCAATACGCCCAAAGTAGCCGCTTCCCTTGCAGCTGGGACCTGTCGATGAATTGTTAGTTTCAAGGCGCTGCTGCGGGCAAGTCCTGCGGATTAAGCGTTGTGAGCTTACACTCAAAAGGTAGGATTCAAGAGATTCATGATCTATCCTTAAATTTTTAAGTCTAGACAGTGCCCCATGAGCGCTGCGCGTATGTAGAGTACTCAAAACCAGATGCCCTGTTTGGGCTGCTTGAATTGCTAGTTGTGCTGTGGGAGCGTCTCGTATTTCTCCGATCATCATGACATCATGGTCTTGTCTAAGAAGGGCAAGAATAATGGTTGGGAAGTCTAGGCCTGCACGCGGGTGATAGGCCACTTGATTGACTCCTGCTAAACAAATTTCAATAGGATCCTCGATAGAGCAAAGATTACGATGTAGTTGATTTAGGTATCTCAGGCAACTATAGAGGGTGCGAGTTTTTCCGCTACCTGTTGGTCCCGTTACAAGAAAAAGACTATGTGGTTGGGCTAGAGCTTTTTAAATAATTTCAAGTTGCTCAGTAAGTAGGCTAAGCTCCTCCAATTGAAGGTCTTCAATGCGGCTAGGCAAAATTCTGATGCCTGCCTTTTCTCCATAAAGGGTTGGAAGTATGGACACGCGACAATCTATATTGGGCTTGGAGAAGTTGTGACCTATTGAGAGGCGTCCATCCTGAGGAAGGCGCTTCTCTGCGATATTTAATCGGGCCAATACCTTGATACGGGTAATCAGACGATCGTGATCTTCAATAGGGGTGCAAGTAGGCTATCTACACGGAAGCGGACTAGCGTGGCTTGAGAGCCTGCCTCGATGTGGATATCGCTCGCTCTGGCATTAAGGGCATGTGTAGCGATTTCATACCAAGTGCGAATAATGAGCGAATCATCTGGTGCAATACTCAATCTTGTGCTTGAACTATTATGGGGCGATAGAGCTTGACCGTTTTTACACCATGCTCATCAAACTGCACTATTTCCATGACAATTCCGGCAATACGAATGCTCACATCGTGAGCTGGGATGGCCTCGAGTTTTTCGAGGATGAGACCATTTAATGTCCGCGGTCCATTGCATGGAAGATTGAGGGTGAGCAATCGATGCAGATCCCGTAAAGATTCGCCACCAGATGGTAAATACATAGCATCTGCAAGCCAGCGTGGATCGGTCGAAAGGTTAGAGAATGAGGTAGTGTATTCATCAATACGCTCTTTGACGATATCTTCAAAAGTTACCAGACCTAGCGCTTCACCATATTCATTTACAACCAACCTCAGGCGTTGTTGGTTGTCTTGAAAAAATTGCATTTGTGGTAATACTGGGGTGCCACTTGGAATAAAGTAAGGTTCATTTAGTAAAGAACGAAAGTCTTGGTGCTTTAAGTCAGCATCACCCAGTAATGACAAGGTCTTTTTAACCGAAAGGATCCGCACGATCCTTTCGGAGTCACCATCGCAGACGGGTAATTTGTTGTGATAGCAGGTTTCTAGTTGTTGAACTACCTCGTCAATCGGTCTTGAGAGGTCGAGCGCCTCAATCTTGGACCTATGGGTCATGACGTCATTTACAGTGATGCTCTCTAGATTAAATAGGTTTAACAGAATGTTGCGGTGATGATTAGAGGCAAATCGGTTTGAAAGGCTACGCAATTTTTCTTTGCTCATAGCTCTGCTATCAGAAGAGGACTGCAGACCCAGTACCCTCATAAGACCCGAAAAAAAGCTCTTAATAAACCAAAGTAATGGTTTCAATACAAATATGCGAGGCAAAATCAACCAACCAACATTGGCGGCAATCTTTTTAGGAAATGCGGCACCTATTACTTTTGGGGTAATTTTGCTAAAGATGATGATGAGTAGCGCAACTATGAGTGTTGCAATTGAGAGTACTAAGCCACTATCACCGAAAATATGTAGCGCGATTCCAGTGACCGGAATTGGTCATATGGTATTGATGAGATTATTAGAAATCAGTAGCACTGATAGCAAGGAATCAATGCGCTTAAGTAGTCTTTCGGCAGTGTTGCCCCAGCGTTACTACCATTTGCCATAGCACGGAGGCGATGGCGATTGGAGGAGAGCATACTGGTTTCAGCCATCGAGAAAAATCCCGATAGTGCGCGTAACAATAGGACTAGAGCAACTTGACGATAAAACGGCTAATCGTCAAAAAAGGCGTCCATACATTCTGCCTAAAAAAAGTAAGGATGAGTCAATATAGCAAAGTGCCATTTGACAAGCTAGGGACAGAGAAGAAAGAGCCGTCCGCTTCCCTGCTTAATTGTGTGAGAATGAATCCTTATGAAGCCATCTGAAAAGCAAATAAGCGCGAATAGTCCTAACTACTATGTTGTTGCAGCGCCTTTTGGCCGACTGGGAATTTTGACTGAGCTAGTGGATGGTAGTTTGATGCTGACAAAAATCGACTACTTACCAGCAGGCGTAGCCTTGATTGCCCCGCAAAATCAACTGGCCAAAGAAGTTGCAAAACAGTGCAGGGCCTATTTTAAGGACCCTAGTTGCCAATTTGATCTACCGATTAAGCCTGCTGGTACGGAGCACCAAAAAAAAGTGTGGGCTAGCATTCAAAATATACCGGTTGGCAAAACCAAAACTTATGGAGAGGTAGCCAAGCAAATTAAGAGTGGGGCGCGGGCAGTCGGGACGGCATGTGGTGCCAATCCCTATCCATTAATTGCTCCCTGTCATCGAGTCGTTTCTGCTCAGGGACTTGGGGGGTTTATGAAAGAAAACTCCCCAGGTTTATATCGCCAAATTAAGATGTGGTTGCTTAGGCATGAAGGGGCAATTTGAAATTGCTTATGTAATTGCTTACTTTGCCAACAGTCTGCTATTGAAATAAAAGAAAGCTTTCATAAGAAGATCACTTGTAACGGCAATGTTTGTGAATGCATAAAACTTCATTACTGTATTTTTAGAGAGCTTCACTTCATTTTTATCATGAAATTCTGTCCGATTAGCAATCCTAGAAAGAGTCATTACTGCCAAGCCAAAGGTTAAAAAGCAAAAACGTCTCATGCCTCGCTCCCGCTTGGGAATTAATAGAATATAGGTCATGGAGTCTTCTAGCTTTTGGTATGCAATATTCAAAAGCTCTGTCTGACTGACGTTGACCGGTTTCCAGGATACTCCGCGCGTCTTATCTTCGGGCGCATCTTTCAAAATATTGGTCATTTGCAAAGCTTGTCCGAAAGCAATGGCTAACTTTTCATGACCGATAAACTTTCTTTCACAGGCACGAGAATGATTACCAAAAATAGTAGTTAGAAGTTCGCCCACGACTCCAGCAACTACATAACAATATTTTTCAAACTCTGCAAGGCCGTTCAGGCCTTCACGATTTTGCTTTGCATGGAAATAAGACATTCCTTCAGACATGATGGAAACACAACGACTTACTGCTTTCTGATCACTCTGTGAGCAAGTATGCAAAATCCGCAAAACGGTAGGTGTGTGAGAAATGAGATCTAGCTCGTCCTGATTGCCGTAATTTTTTAAGGTCTCTAGACAGGCTTGCACAAATATTTCAACAGGTGCTTTTTCTAGAACTGCATTTAAAAAGAGCGCTGAAAGTGATTGTTTAGTCTCTGCGCTGATATCGGCTGCATCTTCAATGGTGTCGATAATGCGGCAGAGAAGGTAGGTGTTGCCCACTACCTTTTCAATATTGGGCGGTAAAAGCGGGATCGTGAGGGCAAAAGTCCGTGATACAGAACTCAGAATGGCTTTTTGGTAAGCCAGATCTGCAGACGGATTTAAATTGGGGGCTTGCATGGATGCTTTCACGGGTCAATTATCTCAGAGCATCATCTTTTATGCGGCACTCCCGATGGGTAATTCTGCTATCTGTCAAAAGTGACAAGGCCATATGATTTCATCAATTTCAGAAGGCGGCTTTAGGCGTGCTCATTTGGTTCGTCATCATTTACTGGGTAATTTCAGTGGGCATTGGCTTGTGGGCTGCCCTACGCGTTAAAAATACCGCTGACTTCGCCGCAGCGGGGCATAGTCAGCCTTTACCGATTGTTACCGCCACAGTTTTTGCTACTTGGTTTGGCTCCGAAACCGTCCTGGGTATTCCTGCCACCTTTTTGAAGGAAGGTTTAGGGGGTGTAGTTTCCGATCGCTTTGGATCCTCTCTTTGTTTGATTTTGGTAGGTCTCTTTTTTGCTCGCCACTTCTATAACCGTCGCATGTTAACGATTGGTGACTTCTTTCGTGAGAAGTATGGTCGTACGGTAGAAGTCTTAGTACCACTCCGTATTGTGGTGTCTTATTTCGGTTGGGTGGCTGCTCAAATTAAAGCACTGGGTCTCGTATTTAATGTTGTATCTGAAGGAAGTATTTCGCACAAACTGGTGGGATGTTGATTGGCGCGGGGAGCGTTTTGATTTACACCTTGTTTGGTGGAATGTGGTCAGTAGCTATTACTGATTATCATCATTGTTGGATTGGGATGCTGTACATTGGCGGTGAAATGACGGCGCAGACTGGTGGCGTTGGTGTGATGATCGAGCATACAGCAGCGGCAGGTCAGTTTGGTAATTTTTGGCCCGATATGAATCTGGCTTCTATCCTGGGTTTTGTGGCAGCTTTATGCACCATGATGCTGGGATCGATACCTCAGCAAGATATATTTCAGCGCTTAACATCATCTAAGAATGTGAATACTGCGGTGCAGGCGGCTTTGCTCGGTGGGGTGCCCTTCTTTCTGCTATCAAGAGCTGTGCCAGTGCTACCTTATTGGCACCCTCAGTTGCTGTCTCATAGGTCCAACGCCAACGGACGTGCCACAAGCAATGATATCGCCAGCTTCAAGTGGCACATTCTGAGAGATCGGGCTTACCAGTTTTGCCGGCGGGCAGATCATATCTGCAATTAGGTAGTTTTGACGCTCTTGATCATTAAGAATGGTTTTGATAGTCAGCTTATTTGGGTCTACATCGGTCGTGATGTAGAGACCAAAGACGCCAAAGGTCTTAAAACTCTTGGCGCGAGTCCACTGAGCATACCCAGGATCACGATTTAAGATTTCGATGGCTGTGACATCATTAATGCAGGTATAACCAACAATTGCTTTAGCCGCCTCTGCTTCATTGACTGCATGACAATGCTTGCCGATTACA
This sequence comes from Polynucleobacter necessarius, assembly GCF_900095185.1. Lineage (NCBI taxonomy): Bacteria > Pseudomonadati > Pseudomonadota > Betaproteobacteria > Burkholderiales > Burkholderiaceae > Polynucleobacter > Polynucleobacter necessarius. The sequence goes on from NZ_LT606948.1 coordinate 824,231, forward strand.
ATACCCAACTCGCCTTCATCAACGACTTTTCCTGAATAGGATTTGGGGGTGTGAATAACTTGGTTTGCTGCCAAAAAGGAATTGTGTCCTTTTAAAAAGTAAAGCGGCTCAGCAGGAACTGCATGCTCAAGCTTAGTGACCAATGCATGAAAGTTATCAACCATTTTGGACGGGGTGCATGGGATATCAATTGTTACATCAGATAATTTAATGGTCTCGCCAGTTGCCTTAGGTCCGTTAAATAGGCCGCCATCGTAAGTGGCAATTTGATCTCCCTGTACTTGTTTGTCCTAAAGCACTTTTTCCTTGATGTTGAAATTTGAGCCACTGAGCCATAAGGTGATCATATAAGGTTAAATATTTGATATGTAATATCTTACAGGGATAGATTGATGTCAAAGTCTTCTGAGCTTACATTTGCACCAGAACAAGATCAGCCGGCATGCTATGTTGGAGCGCACCCGAAGCTATTATTTAGGCTTAGGATACGAAAATCCCTAAGTATGGGCCCATTTCGTGAACGTCCCCTTTTTTCTCCTCTGAAAAAGCCACTTTCAGAGTCTGAATTGGGAATAATTACGACGGCAGCTCCCTATGATCCGGATAAAGGTCCTCAGGGTCAGGATGCGCCATACAACGCCGCCGCTAAGTTTTATCAACCATACAGTCAATCTGTGGGCGGTAAGAGCGATCTACGAATTGTACATGTTGGCGTTGAACGTAAAAACGCCGATATGAAAGATAGCAAGTATTGGTTTCCTCTGGAAACTGCAGACAGAACGGTTAGCGCTGGCAGAGTAAAAGCGATTTCTTCGAATGTTTATGGTCTACCGACTAATTGGAGGCAGCGACATACATTAGAGACAGATGCCCATCTCGTGTTAGAAATGCTAAAAGCAGATGGTGTGGATGTGGCGGTATTAATTCCAAACTGCCCAATATGTCATCAGAGCCAAAGTTTGTTAGCGCGATATTTGGAGTCAGCGGGTATTTCCACTGTATTGATGGGCGCGGCCAAAGACATCGTGGAATATTGCGGAGTACCCCGTTTCTTATTTAGTGATTTTCCGCTGGGCAATGCCGCTGCAAAACCGAATGACTTAGCATCGCAAGATATTAATCTTGACTTAGCTTTACGGCTGCTCGAATTAGCTCCAATCTGCCGCACTACCCGTTCAATCTCCATTAATTTGGTCTGAGGACCCTTCTTGGAAATTGGATTATTCAAATTTAGCCAAACTATCCAGTGGAGAAATTGCACGCTTACGTGAAGAATCTGAATTGGCACGCATTACTGCACGTGAGCTCCGAGTTAGTAGCCTAGGAGCTTAAGTTTGCCTTGTCAGAGAGTAGGTGCAAAGCTCCTGAAGAGCTTTACTAGCTTGGTTTGCTGGGAAGTCTTTAAGGCAGGAAAGCGCTAGGTCTGCTTCACGTTTAGCGGCTGCTTGTGTGTAATCGAGAGCGCCCGAGCTTTGAACTGCAGAGAGGATTTTGATAAACACATCATCTGGTAAGTCTTGATTTTGTTTAATTGTTGCGCGGACCAATAAGCGCTCTTCATTGCTGCCATTTTCAAGCAAATAAATCAGCGGTAATGTGGGCTTACCTTCGCGTAAATCATCACCAGCATTTTTCCCCATTTGAGCTGCGTTAGCGGTGTAATCTAGTAGATCATCCATTAACTGAAAAGCGGTGCCGATATGACGCCCGAATGCTGCTGCCCGCTCGCGTTGAGTATCTGAAGCGTTGGCGAGAATGGCCCCAAGTTCGGTAGAGGCCTCGAATAGTTTGGCAGTTTTGTAGCGAATCACTTGAAGGTAGCTGGCTTCATCGACTTCCGGATCATTCATATTGAGGAGTTGTAGTACCTCACCTTCAGCAATCGTATTGGTTGCATCTGACAGAATTTGCATGACTCGCAGGTCATTAGGCCTCACCATCATCTGAAAGGCTCGGGAATATAAGAAATCGCCCACTAAGACGCTGGCCGCATTGCCGAATGCGGCATTTGCTGTCTCACGTCCTCTTCTGAGAGTGGATTCGTCGACGACATCATCATGAAGCAGGGTGGCTGTATGAATGAATTCCACGACAGCAGACATTTCCAATGTGTGGGGCGTTTCCTGGCCATTGGCCAAAGCTTTGGCTACAAGCATCAATAGGGCGGGTCTAACCCGTTTGCCACCCGCTTGGATAATATAAGTTGAGATTTGATCGATTAAGGCAACTTTTGAGGTCAAACGCTGACGCATAACCTCGTCTAAGGCCTTGAAATCTAAGGCGATTGGGGCCAGAATTTGGCTTAAGGCATTGATTTTGACAGTGCTCGTCATGCAAGATATAATGATAGGCTTAGCTTATCCAGGCTGGATTAGCTTAAATGTAGATATTAATTGAGGTTTCAAACCATGTACGCGGTCATAAAAACCGGTGGCAAACAGTATAAAGTTGCTGCAGGCGAAAAATTGAAAATAGAACAGATACCAGCGGAAATCGGCAGCGAAATCACTCTTGGCCAAGTCCTCGCCGTTGGCGAGGGCGCTTCACTGAAATTAGGTGATCCATTGGTTAATGGTGCAGCTGTGATGGCCACTGTCGTCTCCCAAGGACGACACGATAAAGTGACAATCTTTAAGATGCGCCGTCGCAAGCATTATCAAAAGCACCAAGGCCATCGTCAAAATTTCACTGAAATTTTGATCAACACGATTAAAGCCTAATTCAGGGTAGGAGAAAGATATGGCACAGAAAAAAGGCGGCGGCTCAACACGAAATGGCCGTGACTCAGAAGCGAAACGCTTAGGCGTTAAGGTGTTTGGCGGCGAGCATATTCATGCTGGCAGCATCATCGTTCGTCAACGAGGCACACGTGTACATCCAGGTGCTAACGTTGGTATTGGCAAAGATCACACTTTGTTTGCTTTGATTGACGGACAAGTGGAATTCGGCGCTAAGGGTGCTTTAAAGAAGGCCCAAGTTTCAGTCTTCCCTCGTGCATAAGGCGCCTGCCTGACTGAGAAACGTTTGATTCAGATTTATTCCGAATTTAACTCTTAGGAACAGGCCTCGCTAAGCGAGGCCTTGTTTATTCATGAAATTTATAGACGAAGCACGTATTGAAGTAATTGCCGGGCAAGGTGGTGCCGGAAGTGCCTCTATGCGCCGTGAAAAGTTCATTGAATTTGGTGGTCCTGATGGTGGCGATGGTGGCAAAGGCGGAAGTGTCTGGGCTATTGCCGATCGCAATATCAACACTTTGATTGATTATCGTTACGCAAAAACACATATTGCAAAAAATGGTGAGCCGGGTCGTGGAGCTGACTGTTACGGACGCGCTGGCGATGATATTGAATTGCGCATGTCGGTTGGCACCATCATTTCTGACTATGAAACAGGTGAGCCTATTGCTGACTTAACTACGCATGGTGAACGTTTGTGTCTAGCGCAAGGTGGTGTTGGTGGTTGGGGCAATATTCACTTTAAGAGTAGTACTAATCGGGCTCCGCGCCAGAAGACTAATGGCAAGCCTGGTGAACGCCGTAAGTTGAAATTGGAACTTAAGGTATTGGCTGACGTAGGTTTATTGGGCATGCCAAATGCTGGCAAATCTACCTTGATCACTGCGGTTTCTAATGCCCGACCAAAGATTGCGGATTACCCATTCACTACTTTGCATCCAAACTTGGGTGTTGTTCGTGTTGGTAATGAGCGTAGCTTTGTGATTGCGGACATACCGGGGTTGATTGAGGGTGCAGCTGAGGGTGCTGGTTTAGGTCATCGTTTTTTGCGCCACTTGCAACGTACAGGTGTCTTGCTGCATTTGGTTGAGATTGCCCCTTTTGATGAGAAAGTAGATCCAGTAGCGGATGCTAATGCCATCGTCAATGAGTTGCGTAAGTATGATGAGGCTTTGGTTGAGAAGCCACGATGGTTGGTGTTCAATAAAGTCGACATGATCCCAGAGGAAGATCGTAAAAAAGTGGTTGCCGACTTTGTTAAAAAGTTTAAGTGGAAGGGGCCTGTTTTTGAGATTTCCGCTTTAACTGGTATGGGCTGCGATAAGCTCTGCTACTCTTTGCAGGATTACTTAGACTCTGTACGTCGTGATCGAGATGATGCTGATGAGCGCGCTCAAGATCCTCGGTATCAAGACGCTGCAGAGGATAAAAAACCAGATTAAATATCGATTTATTTATTGCTATGAGTGTTAAAACCCCCCAACGGATTGTTGTCAAAGTAGGTTCGAGCCTCGTCACGAATAATGGTGAGGGCTTAGACTATGCTGCAATCGCGCTGTGGGCCGAACAAATGGCAGGCCTATTAAAGGCTGGTCATGAGGTATTGATGGTGAGCTCGGGCGCTATTGCCGAAGGTATGAAACGCTTAGGTTGGACCAAGCGCCCTCAAGAGATTCATCAACTGCAAGCAGCAGCTGCAGTTGGGCAAATGGGCTTGGTTCAAGTTTACGAGAGTTGTTTTGCGCGTTTTAATTTACGCAGTGCCCAGATTTTATTAACCAATACCGACTTAGCTGATGCAGAGCGCAATGCTAATGCAAGAGCGACTCTGGACACCTTGCTGAAGATGGGTGTTGTTCCGATTATTAATGAGAATGATACGGTTGTAACGGATGAGATTAAGTTTGGCGATAACGATAGCCTGGCTGCCTTAGTAACGAATTTGATTCATGCGGATTTATTAGCGATATTGACAGATCAAGGTGGCCTTTTTACCTCCGATCCTCGTCAAAACCCAAATGCCACATTGCTGATTGATGCAATAGCAGGTGACCCTGCTTTGGAAAAAATGGCAGGCGGAGCTGCGAGTGAATTGAGTAAGGGAGGTATGTTAACGAAAGTTTTGGCTGCCAAGATTGCAGTGAAAACGGGTGCAGCCACTGTAATTGCCTCTGGACGCGAACCGAATGTCCTTACTCGCTTAATTGCCGGGGAGCGGATTGGGACTTTCCTAGCCCCCACCTCTATTGAGGGTAGTTAGTGAATGATGCTATATGAATGGCTTGGCTTAGTGCCGCCAGTAAATCCATTTGGGTTGCGTGATTGCAGAATTGTTTTGATATTTTTTTCTTGTAAATTGAAATTGCAAAAAGCACCCTGCGCTAGAGCGGCTTGATAGCGATTGGGGATATTGCTTTGTATTGTTTTCCAGCTGGATAATGGATTCTCCCTCCAAGGACTATTGTCAAAGATGCCATCAAGGCGCCATTGAAATGAATCACAGCGAATACCTTCATATTGCGCTTGCGTGCGCGCTTCCGCTTGGATTTGTCATCACCACAATATAGCGCGCGTAACGCCATCTGCGCCGATCTGTATAGAGTCCGTCTCTACCGCAATAGAGAGACTGTATCTACCGCAAATTTGAAAATAGTATGCTGGGAAATATAAAAAGGCACTAAGGTAGCTTGGTTGGGTGGGTTGAGGGGCATAGTGGTTGTGCCCTCCTTGAATATCATTGGCGTAAAAGGATCTAGTCCGCTTTGCAGGAGATCGCCTGTGCATACAGCTAATCCTGCGCCCATGATGGCGGCGCCAATGTAGGAGTAAGTCCGCTGGAATGAATTAGTCATTGAGATTTGACTTTTGGGTTTTCTTCTTTAGAGCGCTCTTGAGAGTTGCCGTAAAAAGATTGAATGAGATTAAGAGGTGTTCCCCAGGCAAGTTGTTGCCTCCTGATGCCTCGAGCAAGATAGCGCGCTAACTCTGATAGCGCCAATTGATAAACTTCACGCTTGAAGCCAATTACTGAATCTAATGGAATCCAAAATGGGACCCAACGCCAAGCATCAAATTCGGGATGTTCTGAAGCGCGTAATTGGATATCGCTGTCTAACCCAGCCAGACGAAGCAGAAACCATATTTGCTTTTGTCCACGATAAGCTGCCCGATGTACACGAGTAGAGTTTTGGCGGCGCAAGTATTCCTCAGGGACATCGTAGCGAAGCCAATCCCTAGTGCGTCCAATAATTTGGACATGCTCCGGCAGTAAGCCAACCTCCTCTTGCAATTCGCGGTACATAGCCTGTTCAGGGCTCTCACCATGCTGAATCCCACCCTGTGGGAACTGCCACGAATGCTGCCCAACGCGTTTTCCCCAGAAAATCTCGTTACGGCTGTTAAGGAGGACAATGCCGACATTCGGGCGATACCCCTCACGGTCAAGCATGATCGTGCCTCAAATCCTTTAAAATCAACGATTTGATTATATCCATACATGAAAGCCTCACAATCATTTCTCGCTACGCTAAAAGAAACTCCCTCCGATGCTGAGGTGGTTTCGCACAAACTGATGGTGCGTGCAGGACTCATTCGCAAACTTAGTGCGGGCGTCTACAACTACCTACCTCTCGGTTTAAAGGTCATCCGTAAGGTGGAAAACATTATTCGCGAAGAGATGAACCGTGCTGGCGCGATTGAGTTATTGATGCCGATGATTCAGCCTGCTGAATTGTGGCAAGAGACTGGGCGTTGGGAAAAGATGGGTCCAGAGTTACTTCGCATCAAGGATCGTCATGATCGCGATTTTTTAATTCAGCCGACTTCTGAAGAAGTCATTACTGATTTAGTGCGCAATGAACTTAAGAGCTACAAACAGTTGCCCGTCAATTTTTATCAAATTCAGACGAAGTTCCGTGACGAGCGTCGCCCTCGTTTTGGCATCATGCGTGGTCGTGAATTTAGTATGAAAGATGCGTACTCATTTGATCGTGATGCCGAGGGACTTAAGAAGTCTTATCAAATTATGCTTGATGCCTATACACGGATCTTCAAGCGTATGGGGTTAAAGTTTCGTGCCGTGACTGCAGATAATGGCGCTATTGGCGGCTCTGGTAGCCAAGAGTTTCATGTGATTGCAGATACTGGAGAAGATGCAATTGTGTATTGCCCCAATTCTGATTATGCCGCCAATTTAGAGGCCGCTGAATCTTTAGCACTGAATGCATCTCGTGCCACAGCCTCTTGTGCAATGACCAAGGTGCCAACACCAGAGAAAACAAACTGTGCAGATGTTGCTCAGTTCTTGAATATTCCTCTTCAATCAACGGTGAAATCGCTATTGTTTGCAGTTGATCAAGAAAATGGGCCAGCAAAACTCTTTATGTTATTGGTTCGCGGAGATCATGAGCTTAATGAAGTGAAAGCAGGTAAGATTCCTGGAATGGCGGAGTCCCGTTTTGCTACCGAAGCAGAAATCAAGCAAGCTTGTAATGCAATAGCTGGTTATTTGGGACCAGTTGGTATAAGTGCTGATGTAACTGTTGTTGCTGATCGTACCGTAGCCAATATGGCTGATTTTGTTTGCGGTGCAAATGATGCAGATCATCATTTGACTGGGGTGAATTGGGGTCGAGATTTGCCTGAGCCATTGGTAATGGATATCCGAAATGCAGTGATTGGTGACCCTTCGCCTGACGGAAAAGGTGTTGTGGATATTTGTCGTGGAATAGAAGTGGGTCACGTGTTCCAATTAGGAACACGCTACTCAGAGGCAATGTGTTGCACTTATTTGGATCAACAGGGGAAAGCCCAGCTAATGGTAATGGGCTGTTACGGTGTTGGCGTGACGCGTTTACTTGGCGCAGCAATTGAGCAAGGGCATGATGAGAAAGGCATTATTTGGCCAATTTCCATGGCGCCTTTTGAGGTCGTGATTTGCCCAATGGGTTATGACAAGTCAGAGGCTGTCAGAGCTGCATGCGATCAATTGCATGAAGAGTTATTGAATGCGGGTATTGACGTCATTTTAGATGATCGTAATGAACGTCCAGGAGCGATGTTTGCTGATTGGGAATTAGTCGGAGCACCATTCCGGGTGGTGATTGGCGATCGTGGTTTGGCAGATTCTCAAGTCGAATTTAAGGGTCGCACTGATGCTGACGCTCAAAATATTCCGTTGGCGCAAATCAAAGAGAAAGTGATTTCTGCGATTCAAGCAGCAAAGAACTTGGTGGGCTAATTATTTTTTCAAGAGGCCGCCTAGACCTTTAGCGGCTCCTTTTGCAGCCATACTTGCCATGGTGCGAGCCATTTTGCCGCCCTTAAATTGCTTCATCATCGTTTGCATTTGCTCAAATTGAGCTAGCAGACGATTGACTTCTTGCACTTCTACGCCTGAACCTGCAGCAATACGACGTTTGCGACTGGCCTTTAACAATTCAGGCTTTCTTCGTTCCTGAGGTGTCATGCTGTCAATAATGCCGCGCATTCGGATGGTCTGTTGATCGGCATTGCTGAGATTGGTTTTAGAGGCTGCTTGCCCCATTTGGCTTGGTAGCCTATCCATTAAGCTGGCCATGCCACCCATCTTTTGCATCTGCATGAGCTGATCGCGAAAGTCCTCCAGATCAAACCCGCCCTTAGAAATCTTCGTCGCTAACTTTTCTGCTTTAGCGACGTCAACGTGTTGTTGGGCTTGTTCAATCAAAGCCAGAATATCGCCCATACCCAAGATACGATTGGCCATGCGTTCAGCATCAAAGGCTTCAAGACCATCCATTTTTTCGGCAACGCCGATAAATTTGAGTGGCACACCAGTCACTTGACGAACAGAAAGCGCAGCACCGCCACGAGAGTCTCCATCAAGTTTGGTCAGAATGACGCCTGTGAGTGGTAGAGCCTCATGGAAAGCCTTCGCTGTGTTGACGGCATCTTGACCCAGCATGGCGTCGACAACAAATAAGGTCTCGATTGGGTTTAGGCTAGCATGCAAGGTTTTAATTTCTTGCATCAGCGCTTCATCGATACCAAGGCGACCTGCCGTATCGACTAAGACAACATCAAAATAATGGCGTTTTGCCCAATCTAAAGCCGCAAGTGCAATGTCATTGGGCTTTTGATGAACATTGCTTGGGAAAAATTCAGCAGCAACCTGCTTGGTAACCGTTTCTAATTGCTCAATAGCTGCAGGACGATAGACGTCACAAGAAACTGTTAGTACCTTCTTTTTCTTCTTTTCTTGAAGCCATTTGGCCAGCTTACCAACAGATGTGGTTTTACCAGCACCCTGTAAACCAGCCATCAAGATTACTGCTGGGGGCTGCGTGGCTAAATTGAGCTCGCCACTTTGATTGGTATCACCGCGCATTACTTGAGCGAGTTCCCCTTGGACTACACCTACCAGCGCTTGGCCAGGGCTCAGACTTCCAACCACTTCCTCACCAAGGGCTTTAAATTTAATTTGCTTGAGTAAAGACTTCACCACTGGAAGCGCTACGTCAGCCTCCAACAAGGCCAGACGGATTTCTCGCAGCATTTCTGCGGTGTTCGCCTCAGTAAGGCGGGCTTGGCCACGCATCGTTTTCACAACGCGAGATAGGCGGTCGGTGAGGTTTTTTAGCATTTATCGATTAAAATTTCCAGATGGATATTTTAGGTTACCTCAGTTACGGATGGCTTCCTTCCGTACTTTATTTAGTTCTTTTGCTAGTCTTAAGCATAAAAACCAAGGCTGGCGTGGAGTCTGGCCTGTCGTCTTCTCTGGTACAGGCGGCGATTTTTGTCATCCTGGTGATCCAGGGGATGCAACTTCATGATTCTGTTTTCACTTCAGAGGGTTTTGTTTTTGATTTTGCTCAAGATTTATCCCTAATAGCCTGGGTTGGGTTGGCATTTTATTGGTTTCAGTCATGGTTTTTGCCAATCTCCAGTTTGCGCTGGATGGCTGTGATGTTCGCAATGGTTTGCGCATTTCTTCCTAGTCTTTTTCCAGGAGTTTTAATTTCTCCTAAAGCCGTTGCAGATCCTTGGTTTAAGGGGCACTTTTTTGTAGCAACAGTGGCGGTTGGATTGCTGAGTTTGGCGGCCATGCATGCCATGTTGATGAGTGTTCAAGATCGCGCTTTACACCGACAGCTGGCTATTATTCCCAACAGCCGTTTTGTGCATTGGCTGGAAGAGCTTCCGCCTTTGATGACAATGGAACGTATCCTGTTTAACTTGTTATACGTTGGCTTTGCATTGCTTAGTTTGACAGTCTTCTCGGGTTTACTTTTTTCCCAAACGTTGTTTGGGAAGCCTCTCGTGTTTGATCACAAAACTATTTTTGCTGTGATCTCGTGGTTTTTGTTTGCAGGATTGCTTTTGGCTCGTTGGCAGGTAGGTTTACGTGGTAGAGCCGCAATTCGCTGGGTCCTAAGTGCTTATACCGCCTTATTGTTGGCTTATGTCGGTAGTCGTTTTGTCGTTGAAGTGATTCTTCAGAGATCTTCATAATTGCTGAAGTGGTTTTTACTATTCCTCGGTATAGGTTGTGTTTACTTCTGGGTGAAGAAGCAAAAGCAGGCCAAACTCAGGTCAGAGGAATCGAAAGTATCGAATGATAATAAGGCCAAGCGGGTTGGCGAGCCGGAAGCAATGGTGCAATGTCAAGCCTGTAAAGTGTATTTGCCTCAATCAAATGCACTTAGTCATGAAAGGCGTTTTTATTGTTCAAAAAAACATCGCGATACCTTGGATTCTGAGGGGTGGATTGGCAATGCTTTTTGGCGTGTATCTCCAAATCAAGACCTCAGACCAGAAAACACCCAGCCTGATTTGGTTGTTATTCATCACATCAGTCTTCCACCAAGCGAGTTCCGTAATCGCAACTTTAGTCATTGCATAGTAGATCTTTTTCACAATAAGCTGGACCCAAATGCACATCCGTACTTTGCGGAGATTGCCGATCAAAAGGTATCAAGTCATTTTCTGATAAATCGATCTGGTGAGTTGTTCCAGTTTGTGTCAACCCATAACAAGGCCTGGCATGCGGGTGTTTCATCATTTCTTGGTAGAGAAATGTGCAATGACTTTTCTATTGGAATTGAGTTAGAAGGTGATGGTGATGCGCCATTTGAGGATGTTCAATACCAAGCGTTAGTACAACTTATTCAAAAATTAGAGAGCGACTATCCTCATCTGCAATTCGCAGGGCATAGCGATATTGCACCCGATCGCAAAACTGATCCCGGAATTTATTTTGATTGGGAAAAGTTCCGAAAAGATACGCAAATTTCGACAGAAAAAATGCCTTTTGGCCTAGAGCCTCGATAAGTTTTATTGTATGTAAGCGTACGCTTACTTTTTTAGCCTTTATATAAAAAGGGCAAAAAAACTCCGCACCAAAATGACCCCAGAGTTAGTCGAAAAATTAGTAAAAATACTAATAAGTATTTGTTAGAAAAAGCTTACCAAATATCAAATATTTCCATATACTTAGTGCCTAATGCACTTCAAAACACTAGATGTAGTGTTTTGAATCTAGCAATACCTTATTGTTTTTTAACGATATTTTGTCCGAATCACTATATATGAACGCAGGAGCAACATGACATACGCCAACCCACAGACAGCCGGCCAACCAGCTGGAACAAATAATCCTGGAATGAGCTCTGTTGGTGCTGTAAGTCAGACCCCTTCTGCCGGCTTTGTGGCTGGTGGCGTTGGGGGTACTCAGGCAACTCAATTGTCTGATTACAAAATCATTCGCCGCAATGGATCAGTTGTTGCTTTTGAGCCATCTAAAATTGCGATCGCAGTAACTAAAGCATTTTTGGCCGTCAATGGTGGGCAGGGTGCCGCATCTGTACGTGTTCGTGAGCAAGTTGAGCAGTTAACGCACTCAGTTGTGCGAGCATTACTCCGTAGCCGACCAAACGGCGGAACTTTTCACATTGAGGATATCCAGGACCAAGTTGAGTTGGCCTTGATGCGGAGCGGTGAGCATAACGTTGCCCGCGCCTATGTTCTTTATCGTGAGAAGCGCAATCAAGAACGTGCTGTTCAGCAAGAAGTTTCACAAGAGTCTCAAGCAGCCAACCAAGCTGGTGAGACTGACATCAAGGTAACCGATAACGGTGTTGAAAAATGGCTTGATATGGCCGCTTTGCGTACAGTCATTGAAGCTGCTTGCGAAGGTTTAGGCACCCGCATCGACACCACTCCAATCATCACGGAGATGATTAAGAATTTGTACGATGGCGTACCAATGGCGCAAGTCTACGACGCTGCCATCTTGGCTTCCCGTACCTTGATTGAACAAGATCCCGCATACAGTCAAGTGACAGCACGTATTTTGATGCATGTAATTCGTAAAGAAATTCTTGGTAAAGAAGTGTTGCAGGGTGATATGCAAGCTGAGTACAGCACCTATTTTGCTAAGTACATCAACGAAGGTATTTCTGCAGAATTGCTAGATCCACGTATGCGTGAATTCGATTTGCCGCGCTTGGCCGGCGCTTTGAACGCTAGCCGTGATCTACAATTTAACTACCTCGGCTTGCAGACTTTATATGACCGTTATTTCTTGCATATTGAAGAACGTCGCATTGAAATGCCACAAGCTTTCTTTATGCGCGTAGCAATGGGCTTGGCACTAAATGAGTTGGATCGTGAGCGTCGTGCAATCGAGTTTTATGAAATCCTCTCCACTTTTGATTTCATGTCCAGTACTCCAACCTTATTTAACTCAGCAACCACACGTCCACAGCTCTCTAGCTGCTACTTAACGACTGTGGATGATGACTTAGATGGTATTTACGAAGTGCTTAAAGCAAATGCTTTGTTATCTAAATTTGCTGGTGGCTTGGGTAATGACTGGACTAATGTGCGTGCATTAGGAAGTCACATTAAGGGCACTAACGGCAAATCACAGGGTGTTGTTCCATTCCTCAAGGTGGTAAACGACACAGCTGTTGCTGTGAATCAAGGTGGTAAGCGTAAGGGCGCTGTTTGTGCCTATTTGGAAACATGGCACTTAGACATTGAAGAATTCTTGGAGTTGCGTAAAAACACTGGTGACGATCGTCGCCGTACCCACGATATGAACACTTCTAACTGGATTCCTGACTTGTTCATGAAGCGAGTCATGGAAAACGGAGATTGGACATTATTTTCCCCATCAAATACTCCAGATTTGCATGACAAATACGGTAAGGCGTTTGAAGAGGCCTATGTTGCATATGAGCAAAAGGCAGATCGCGGCGAATTGAAGTCATTCCGTCGCATTCCAGCGCAGCAACTATGGCGCAAGATGCTTGGTATGCTGTTTGAAACTGGTCATCCATGGATCACTTTCAAAGATCCATGCAATATTCGTAGCCCGCAGCAGCATATTGGCGTAATTCACTCATCTAATCTTTGTACTGAGATTACTCTCAATACACATGAGAGTGAGATTGCAGTTTGTAACCTAGGTTCCGTGAACTTGACGGCTCACATGACTACCGACGCTAATGGCAAGATGATTTTGGATCACGAGAAGCTCCAAAAAACAGTGCGTACGGCAATGCGTATGTTGGATAACGTGATTGACATCAACTACTACGCAGTAGCTAAAGCGCGTAATTCCAATTTGAAGCATCGTCCAGTTGGAATGGGCATCATGGGCTTCCAGGATTGTTTGCATATGCAACGCATTCCTTACGCTAGCGAAGATGCTGTAAAGTTTGCTGACTCTTCTATGGAAGCGGTTTGCTACTACGCGTATCAGGCTTCCAATGAGTTGGCAGAGGAGCGCGGCGTTTACAGCACCTATAAAGGTTCTTTATGGGATCGTAGCATCCTGCCACAGGATTCAGTGGCAATGTTGGCGGCTGAACGTGGCGGCTATGTAGAAGTAGATAGCTCATCCACGATGGATTGGAGTGGTTTGCGTGCACGTATTAAGCAGCACGGTATGCGCAACTCTAATTGTGTGGCAATTGCACCAACAGCAACGATTTCAAACATCATAGGTGTTTCAGCTTGTATTGAGCCTACATTCCAAAATTTATTTGTGAAATCTAACCTTTCTGGCGAATTCACCGTAGTAAACGAGTATTTAGTTCGTGATTTGAAGGATCGCGATCTCTGGGATGAGGTGATGATTGCTGACTTGAAATACTTTGACGGCACCTTGTCTAAGATCGACCGCATTCCACAAGATTTGCGTGATCTATATGCCACAGCCTTCGAGGTTGAGCCGAGCTGGTTAGTAGAGGCAGCTTCCCGTCGACAAAAATGGATTGATCAAGCCCAGTCACTCAATATTTATATGGCTGGTGCCTCTGGTAAGAAGCTGGATGACACTTATAAATTGGCATGGTTGCGCGGTTTGAAAACAACTTACTATCTCCGCACTATGGCTGCAACCCACGTTGAGAAATCAACCGTTACTAGTGACCAGCTGAATTCTGTTTCCAGCGGTGGTGGCGTTAACGGCACCGATGTTGCTGCATCAAGCGCTGCTGGAGGCGTTGAAGCAGCGGATGGCCCGGTTTGTACAATGCGCCCCGGTGATGCTGTGTTCGAAGAATGTGAAGCATGCCAATAAGCTAGTTGCTTATTGACTATAAAGAGAATAATTAGGAGACAGTTATGTTGAACTGGGAAGAGGAAGTTGCTCCAGCACTAGCGAAAGCTGGTCTTGCCCCGGAGTCGGTTGTAGTGGAGCCACAACGCCCACAGTTAGATCAAGTAGCAATTGCGCTACAAACTGCTGCACCAGAGCCAATCCCCGCTGCAAATTTATCTGGTGGTGCATCCTTGCGTGTAAATGCTGCTGATAAGCGAGTGATCAATGCTAAGACTGATGTAAATCAGCTGGTTCCATTTAAATACAAGTGGGCTTGGGAAAAGTATTTGGCTGGTTGTGCAAACCATTGGATGCCTCAAGAGATCAATATGAACCGCGATATCGCGCTTTGGAAAGATCCAAACGGCCTGACGGAAGACGAGCGTCGCATTATTAAACGTAATCTTGGTTTCTTTACAACTGCTGATTCTTTGGCTGCAAACAACATTGTTTTGGGTACCTATCGTCACATTACCGCTCCAGAGTGTCGCCAATACCTATTGCGCCAAGCTTTCGAAGAGGCAATTCACACCCACGCATACCAATATATTGTGGAATCTTTGGGTTTAGATCAGTCCGAAATCTTCAATGCGTATCATGAGATAGAGTCTATTCGCGCTAAAGATGAGTTCTTAATTCCATATATTGATGTGCTGACCAACCCCAATTTCAAGACTGGCACATTAGAAGCTGATCAAACTTTGCTTTGTTCGCTCATCGTTTTCGCTTGCGTGATGGAAGGATTGTTCTTTTATGTTGGTTTTACGCAAATACTTGCGATGGGTCGTCAGAACAAAATGACGGGTGCTGCTGAGCAGTATCAATACATCCTTCGCGATGAGTCAATGCACTGTAATTTTGGTATTGATTTGATTAACCAAATCAAGCTGGAGAACCCGCAGTTATGGACTGCTGCGTTCAAAGATGAGATCAAATCCATCTTTGAAAAGGCGGTTGAATTAGAGTACCGTTATGCCGAAGATACGATGTCTCGCGGAGTGCTCGGATTGAACGCTCCGATGTTCAAAGGGTATCTAAGATACATTTGTAATCGCAGATGTTTGCAAATAGGACTTGACGCGCTGTTCCCAAATGAAGAGAATCCATTTCCATGGATGTCAGAAATGATTGATCTGAAAAAAGAACGAAACTTTTTTGAGACACGCGTTATTGAGTATCAAACCGGTGGTGCGCTTAGTTGGGAGTAGTAAGACTGTAATAAGGCGCACAACTGGCTAAATAGGAGATTAGACGGTTGGATAGTTGTAGTAGTCAGCAAAACCAGACTCAAATCCGAAAACCCTTCCTCAAGGGTGCCAGGGCTATTCTCTCTATTTTTTTCAGCACATTTCAGAAGCCGTTGTCCTTCGGGGCCGCGGCTTTTTTTCTAGGATTCATTAGCGTGCAGCACTTAGCATCAAGCCGTGCGCCGATGAATGGCTCGCTCGTCAGACCCAATAGGTTGCAAAACCTGGCGGAAATGAGTGGTCGGGTCTTCTTAATGTAGTTTATACTAATCCTCACGTGAAGGAGTAATACTATGGCAACTGCCAAGAAAAAACCTGCTGCAAAGAAACCTGCTGCAAAGAAACCAGCTGCTAAAAAAGTTACTGCTAAAAAGCCAGCCGCTAAAAAGCCAGCCGCTAAAAAGCCAGCCGCTAAAAAAGTTACTGCTAAAAAAGTTACTGCTAAAAAGCCAGCCGCTAAAAAAGCTGCAAAAAAGCGTGTAGCAAAAAAAAGTAAGTAAGCCTGCTGCGAAGAAAGCGGACGCTGTTGTAAAAAAGCCCGTGGCTAAAAAAGCTGCACCAGCGACTAGTGCGTTGAATCCTGCCGCTGCTTGGCCCTTCCCAACTGGCACACGTCCTTGAGCTTCGGCTTTAGACGGGTTTTGCTAAAAAGGGTCTCTTATGAGACCCTTTTTTTATTTCCTAAAACCGCAATGATCCAACTCTGAGTCTAAGTACAAACCAATAAGCCTAGAGGCTAAAGCCAAATGCTCTTTTAAATTGTTCGGCAATCTCATCTTTGCGTAATTGGTGGTTTTGCGGTCCTTGGTGGGTAATTTTGATTGCACCCATCAGGCTGGCTAATCGGCCGGTTGTTTCCCAGTCCATGTCGTTTTCCAGTCCGAACAATAATCCGCCGCGAAAGGCATCGCCACAGCCTGTTGGATCAACCACTTTTGCTGGTGGTACGGGGGGAATTGCAATGCATGTACCCTCAAAGTAAATATCAGCGCCTTCTGCCCCTTTGGTAACAATCATTGCTTTCACTCGTTCGGCTACTTTTGCCAGGCTTAAGCCGGTTCTTTGGGCAAGCATTTCACCTTCATAGTCATTTACCGCTAAGTAACTGGCAATTTCAACCAACTCTAAAAGCTCTGGACCATTAAACATGGGCAAGCCTTGGCCTGGATCGAAGATAAATGGAATATTGGCATCGGCCAACTGATGGCAGTGCTCCCACATTCCTTGGCGACCATCGGGCGCAACGATTCCGAATTTAGCTGGGTTCTTAGCGTTTTTACTACGTTCTGCAACAACTTCCGAAACCTGATTTAAATGGGACTTACCCATGGCGCCTGGATGAAAAGCGGTTATCTGATTATTGGCCTGATCCGTGGTGATCATGGCTTGAGCAGTGAAGGCATGTTCGATTTGACGAATATGGGTCGCATCGATCTTGAGTTGTTCAAGGCGGCGCATATAAGGTGATGCATCGCCACCAACAGTAGCCATGATGATGGTATCGCCACCCAAAAGATTGAGGTTATAAGCAATATTTCCTGCGCAACCGCCAAACTCTCGGCGCATTGTTGGTACCAAAAAGGCAACATTCAGAATGTGAATCTGCTCTGGTAGTATTTGATCAGCAAATTTGCCTTCAAAGTTCATAATGGTGTCGTAAGCGATAGAACCGCAGATCAAGCTAGCCATAGTTACTTTCTTATAAGAATAAAAGGTGAATAATGAAATGAGGAAGGAGAGTAGGGATACAAAACGCGAACACGATAGCCCGCGGCACTTATAGGCAACGTAATCGGTAATTCAACTTGGAGGATTTCGCCAGAGGGAACCCCGGTTTTTAAAAAATCAGCATGCTGCTCTTGCCAAGAGCTGGGTAACCACTCTTGAGGTGTAAATTGCAGCGATTTGATATCTGACTCTTCAGCATCGGTCAAGGAAATTTCTAAAGTTGGCGGTAAAACAGCAATAGCAAGACGATTTTGTATCTCCACTTGCAATAGAGATTGATTTTTGAGGCTTTTAAGCCCGTCTCGTGAGTTTTCAGGTGAGAGTGTGGCTGATGAAGTGATTTGCCATGCTGCAAAATCACTCACAGTGCGTTCTATGCAGCCTAGTGCCTGACAAAGTTTCGTATCGATACGTTGTAATAATTGAAATGCACCAACTGAAAATGAATTGGATGATCCGTCCACTCGTGGCGCTAATGTTGGGAGCAAAGAATTTCTAGAAAGATGCTCTCCAAAAATCAGCAGCAATAGAAATAAAGTAGCTAATAGGGTTAGCTTAAAACTTTTTTTTTGAGCGGGTGCGGTTAAGGAAGCTGCTTCCGTGACCTGCTTTTCTGAGCCAAGGGTTCCGTGCAGACATATCCAGCCTTCATTCTCTTTCCAAACGGAGAGTTTGAGCCATTGACTATAGGTAGCAATCACTTCTTCTGCTTGGCGGGCGAGCACGCCAGATAAAACAATGTGACCACCCACTTTCATTTTGTTTACTAAGGCTGGGGCAAGAACTTGCAGTGGATTGGCTAAGATATTGGCCATAACGATGTCATATTTGGTTTCGGCAGCCAACTCTGGTGCATCTTCGTTGGGGAGTACAAAACGGATCGAAGTGTGATTGATCTCGGAATTGCTGCGAGCAGCAACCATTGCTTGAGGATCAATATCTGTGCCGATAACTGGATTGCAGCCCAGTTTTGCAGCAGCAATTGCCAAAATACCTGAGCCGCAACCATAATCGAGGAGGCGTTGATTTTGTAAATTACTCTGTTGTTCAAGCCATAGAAGGCATAAATGCGTAGTTGGGTGGCTACCAGCACCAAATGCAAGCCCTGGATCAACCGCAAGACAAATGGCGTTGGGATCGTTTGGTGCGTCATGCCAAGAGGGTACCACCCAAACACGCTCACCAATCTGAATTGGTGCAAATTGACTTTGGGTGAGCCTCACCCAATCTTGTTCTTCCACCATTTTTTCTTGAGGAGGGTCTAAATGAAAGCCAGCCTCTTTGAGCGAAACTAGGAGTTCGGGGATAAATTCTGCGCTATCAGAAAAATCAATTTCAGGGTTAAATAGAGCGGTGACAGCTGATCTATCCCAAGCTTGTACTTCTGGATGAAGTCCAGGCTCACCATAAAGTGGGTTTTCATCGTATCCACCAGCAGCAGCATCTTCAATGGTGACCGAAAGGGCACCCAGCTCCAACAGTACATCGCCCAATGGCTCTGCAGTTTCAGCAGCTACCGTGAAGATCAGCTCACGATAAGTCATGGGTCGCTCGCATCAAAGCATTAGGGCTTGTCGCGGCTTGCAGCCTGCTTTTCGAGACGATTCTCTAAGTAGTGGATGCTGGTTCCACCTTCAATGAAGTTAGGATCCAACATCAATTCACGGTGCAATGGTACGTTGGTTGTGATTCCGTCAATGACTATTTCTGAAAGTGCGATTTGCATACGACGAATGGCTTGCTCGCGGGTATTGCCGTAAGAAATCAACTTACCAATCATGGAATCGTAGTTTGCAGGCACTACATATCCGCTGTAAGCATGAGAGTCAACACGAATACCAGGACCACCTGGCATATGGAATGAGCCGATGCGACCAGGACTTGGAGTGAACTTAAATGGATCTTCCGCATTTAAACGACACTCGATCGCATGACCACGGAAAACAATATCCTTTTGGCGATAGCTTAATCTCAGGCCGGCCGCTATACGAATTTGTTCTTGAACAATATCTACGCCGGTAATCATCTCGGTAACCGGATGCTCTACCTGAACACGAGTATTCATCTCAATAAAAAAGAATTCACCATCCTCATCGAGGAACTCGAATGTACCAGCCCCTCGGTAGCCAATTTTGCGGCAGGCTTCAGCGCAACGCTCACCAAGTTTGGCGATTAAATAACGATCAATGCCTGGGGCAGGGGCTTCCTCGATGACCTTTTGATGACGACGCTGCATAGAGCAATCTCGTTCGCCTAGCCAGATTGCATTACCGTGGGTATCTGCGAGAATCTGAATCTCTACATGGCGAGGTTTTTCTAAAAACTTCTCCATATAAACCTCTGGGTTACCGAATGCGCGACCTGCTTCTTCGCGAGTCATATTGACAGCGTTCATTAAGTGCGCTTCAGTATGTACGACGCGCATACCACGACCACCACCACCACCTGCAGCTTTAATAATGACTGGGTAACCAATTTTTTTGGCAATTGCAATAATTTCTTTTGGGTCATCGGGAAGTGCGCCCTCCGAACTAGATACGCAAGGGACACCTGCGTTAATCATGGCTCGTTTGGCTGATACCTTATCGCCCATAAGACGTATAGATGCTGCAGTAGGGCCGATAAATGCGAATCCTGACTTCTCAACGCGTTCTGCAAAGTCTGCATTTTCAGAGAGGAAGCCGTAGCCTGGATGAATAGCTTCGGCATCGGTTACTTCCGCCGCCGAAATAATCGCTGGCATATTGAGGTAACTGAGTGGAGACGGTGCTGGTCCGATGCAAACTGCTTCATCAGCAAGCTTTACATACTTCGCCTCTTTATCGGCTGTGGAATAGACCACTACAGTTTTAATTCCCAACTCGCGGCATGCGCGTTGGATACGGAGAGCGATCTCTCCGCGATTGGCAATCAGAATCTTATCGAACATGTCGGCTCTGAGGTAGATGATGGTGAATTGGAGTGAATCGAAAAATAATCAAAGATGACTCACTAAGCGATGATGAAAAGTGGCTGGTCAAACTCAACACCTTGACCGTTTTCACAAAGAATTTCTTTAATCACACCAGCGTTTTCAGATTCGATCTCATTGAGCAGCTTCATCGCTTCGATAATGCAAAGGGTCTGACCCACCTTGACGGTATCGCCGATATTGACGAAGTTTGGAGACTCTGGATTTGGGGCGCGATAGAAAGTTCCCACCATTGGTGAGCGCGCCACAAAGCCTGCTTCAGCAGCAGGAGCTGACGTAGCAGGCGTTGCGCTGGCCGCTGGTGCAGCTTGAGTCGGTTGCGCAGGGGCTGGATTGGTATAAACCACTTGGCCAGAGGGGGCTGGTGATCCAGCGTTGACGATGCGAACGCGATCTTCACCCTCGTTTACTTCTAATTCTGAAATACCAGACTCAGAGACTAGGTCGATCAAGGTTTTTAGTTTTCTCAGATCCATACGAGTATTTCCTCTCTTGCGATTCTTTAAATAGACTTACTTTTGTAAACGAGTTATGGCTGCTTGTAGCGCTACTTCATAGCCAATAGCGCCAAGGCCACAAATCACGCCCGTTGCGATATCTGACAAATAGGAATGCTTACGGAATTCTTCGCGCTGGCGAATATTGGATAAGTGAACTTCAATAAATGGGATCGCTACGCCTGCCAATACATCCCGCAAGGCAACACTAGTGTGAGCAAAGGCACCTGGATTAATAATGATGAAATCAACCCCATCTTGTTTAGCTTTTTGAATGCGGTCGATTAACTCACCTTCATGATTGCTTTGAAAATTGTTTAAATCAATCGACTGTGCTTTTGCCAGTTCGCTCAGTGTTTGATGAATATCTTCTAGTGTAGTTTTCCCATAAATAGCGGGTTCGCGAGTACCTAAAAGATTGAGGTTTGGGCCCTGTATTACGAGAATTGAAGCTGTTTTCGACATAGATCCCTGTTTTTAGAGGCAGTTAAGCGTTCATTGATGGATTAGGCTTTGGGCCCTTCGTACAACTACATGCTTGATTGCTAATGAGCAAAGTATACCTTTTTAAACTTCTCGAAAGGTGAAAAAAGTCCCCTAAAAAATTAGAATTTTCTGAGCTTTTAGATGCAGATATTGAAAAATAGCCTCTTGATTGCTTAATTTTTATGCAGAGCATATTTCTTATTGATGGAGTCAACTCTAATAAATTCTCTATAAAGCGTTTTTAATAGCACTTCTTAGTTCATCTTCGCTTATCTTGCCTAATTTGCTATAGGTTGCTTTTCCCTTTGCACTGATGATGATGGTATAGGGTAAGGCTCCTTGGGAGCTTCCTAATTGTTTGGAAAGGCTGCTACCTTCCAATCCGCCTATCACAATTGGATCGGAAACTGGAGTTTCTGAAAGAAAATCACGAATATTAGAGGATGAAGCGATACCAATGCCAACAAATAAGACATTTTTTTGTAAAAAATCTTGTTGAAGCTTATCTAATGTAGGCATTTCCTCGACGCAAGGGGGCACCAAGATGACCAAAAGTTGACCACAAGCACTTTCCCTTGCCATTTTTGAATTTCAACTGCTTTTCCATCCGGAGTTTGCCAAGAATTGCCTAAAAAGGCTTTTACAGGAGGAGCGTTTGCTAAACCAGTTTTATAGGATCCACTGCGAAGTGAGGACGCCGGCAAGGAGTGCTAAAAGACTAATTGTGACGATGATCATCCATTGTTTGCGGTTCATTGGAACTCCTTCGCTAAAATTCGCTAATGCATATACATATTTTGGGCATTTGCGGTACTTTCATGGGCGGCATTGCCGCAATTGCGAGACAGGCTGGACATCGTGTTGCTGGTTGTGATGCCAATGTGTATCCACCCATGAGTACGCACCTTGAGGCTCAAGGCATCGAACTAATTGAGGGGTTCTCGCTGCATCAATTATCTCAGTTTGAGACCATGCCTGATTTATTTGTGATTGGTAATGTGGTTTCTCGCGGCAACCCTTTGATGGAGGCGATTCTTAATCAAGGCTTGCCTTATATTTCTGGACCGCAATGGTTGGGCGAGCAAGTTTTGTATGGAAGGCGCGTTCTTGCAGTAGCTGGAACACACGGTAAAACTACTACCTCAGCCATGCTCACTTGGATTTTAGAATTTAATGGCTATAAACCAGACTACCTGATTGGTGGTGTACCACTGAATTTCACTGTCTCTGCGCAATTGAGCGAGAGTAAATATTGTGTCATCGAAGCCGACGAGTACGACATGGCATTTTTTGATAAGCGCAGTAAGTTTGTCCACTATCGCCCACGTACAGCATTGCTCAATAACTTAGAGTTTGATCACGCTGAGATTTTTTTTGAGCTTGCAGCAATAAAAACACAGTTTCATCATTTGGTGCGGACCGTTCCCGGGGATGGCTTATTGGTAGCCAATGGTGAGGAGCCTGCCTTAGCCAGTGTAATTTCGAGGGGGGCTTGGGCTCCTGTTGAACGTTTTGACCAGGAGTCTACCAACGAATGGTGTTTGATTTCACAAGAAATCGATGGTTTTATTATGCGCAAGTCTGGCAAGGAGGTTGCAACTGTGCAGTGGTCGCCTGATTCTGGTGTGATAGGGGCGTCATAATCAATTCAATGCACTTGCTGCTATCGCTTCTGCAAACCATATTGGCATTTCGCCGGCGGACTCAACTCATGCATTGGCTGAGTTTAAGAATGTTAAGCGTCGTTTGGAAACAATTGGCGTTGACAATGACATCACAATTTATGATGACTTTGCGCATCATCCAACTGCGATTACTACAACCGTTGATGGTCTTCGTCGTCGTGTGGGCAAGGCGTGTATCTTAGCTGTGCTCGAGCCACGTTCTAACACGATGAAGCTCGGCGTGATGAAGGCCCAGCTACCTGGAAGCTTACAAGCGGCAGATAAGGTATTTGCCTATGGCGCTAGTACAGGAAAGGAATCATTGGGTTGGGACTTAGCAGAGGTCCTATCCCCGCTGAATGTAAACAACCAAGATAAAGCTAGGGCGTTTGATGACCTAGAGGTTTTGGGTGATGCAGTCATTCTAGAAGCTAATCTAGGCGATTAGATCTTGGTGATGAGTAACGGTGGATTCTGCGGCGTTCATTAGACAATATTAAAAGCTTTATCAAAGCAGTAAAAAAACAGACTGATTCAAAATAATCGCAGTAAAGATCTAGTTACAGAAAGCAAAAAATGGGCAAAAGATTGCAAGGCAAAGTAGCCATCATGACTGGCGCTGCTAAGGGGATTGGTTTTGCTACTACTCAGCGTTTCTCGCAAGCAGGCGCGAAAATCATCATTACAGACATTAATCAGGATGCTGTGAATGGGGCTGCAGCACAAACGCCTAATGCCGAGAGTTATGAAATGAATGTCACCGATCGCGCCAGCATTCAAGTGGTGGTAGACCAAGTTATGCAAAAGCATGGACGAATTGATATTTTAATTAATAACGCCGGCATCACCCAGGATGCGCGCCTAATTAAGATGAGTGAAGCGCAGTTTGATACTGTCGTTGATGTTAATTTGAAGGGCGTATTTAATTGCACGCAACTGGTTGTCTCCCATATGCTGGGAGCGGGTGCTAGTGCGATTGTTAATGCGTCAAGCGTTGTTGGAATTTATGACAACTTTGGTCCAACCAACTATTCGGCTACTAAATTTGGCGTGATTGGATTTACCAAAACTTGGGCCCGAGAGCTGGGTCCTAAGGGAATGCGGGTCAATGCGGTCTGCCCTGGTTTTATCGCTACAGAAATGGTGAAAGCTATGCCAGAAAATATTTTGCAAGATATTGAAAGGCGGAGCTGGCTTGGGCGCCGTGGTACACCTACTGAAATGGCTAATGTGTATTTATTCTTGGCTAGCGATGAAGCGAGCTATGTCAATGGCGTAGCTCTAGAGGCAAGCGGCGGAATTTCGCTCTAAGTATGAATCTTTTATACGAAGAGGGTGGTGACATCAAGATTGCCACAGCTCAATCTGCATCGGGCACAGGGGATGCGGAGTCTTGGCAGGCTACAAGCCTTTCTGGAAAAAAAATTAAGCTCAAGGCCAAAGAGGTTTGGTTGCGTTTTGAAAAGCCAGAGGCTCAAGCGGCCATGGATGAAGCGGGTAAGCTCACTGCAGATATTGATTTACAGTTTCTTTGGGATTGTGCATCAGACGAAGAGTTTGGTTTGGTCGATGTGGCTAAGGAGTACTTTGGTTCACAAGCAAGTGTTCCACAGCAAGTTGCGTTAGCGATTGCTTTGCAAGGTGTCCCCGTATTTTTTCGTCGTAAAGGGCGTGGCCGTTTTCAAAGAGCTCCGCTGGAGCAATTGCAGGCTGGCTTGGCTGCATTAGAGCGCAAGCAAAAAGAACTCGAACAGCAATCGTTGTGGCAACAAGAGCTAGTCTCAGGATATGTTCCTGAATCGCTGAAATCTTCCGCCAAGCAACTATTGTTTGCTCCCGATAAACATACTTCGGCCTATAAGGCATTGATTGCTGCTTGTGCTGAGACTGGAGAATCGCCTGCGCAACTCATGATTCGATGTGGCGCTATTGATTCGCCATTGGCATATCACCAGGGCTTGTTTCTTAAGACGCGTTTTCCAAATGGTGCAGCTCATCAAAGTGATATTGGCATTGATAAAGCGGCTTATGCCGCTGCAGTCGCAGAGCTGCCGTTTGCCCAAGTACAAGCCTTCTCGATTGATGATTCTGACACCACTGAAATAGATGATGCGTTATCAGTTACGGTAATTGACGGTGGACATCGGGTGGGAATTCATATTGCTGCCCCAGGTTTGGCGATCTCCAAAGATGATCCATTGGCTAAGGTGGCTCGTAATCGCATGTCGACAGTTTATTTTCCCGGCGACAAAATTACGATGTTGCCAGAATCAGTGATTGAGCAATTTTCACTGGATGAAGGTGGGCCAAGACCTGCATTATCGATTTATGTCGATATTGATGCGCAAGGCGTTGCAAATCGAGATACCCTTCAGATGCGTACGGAGATGGTGCCAATGACATCTAACCTCCGTCTAGAGGATATCGAGCATCTCGTAACCGAAGAGAGCTTTCTTGATGAGAGTTCTGGATATCCCTATCGCAATGAATTAGCGATCTTATGGCAAGCTGCTAAATTGCTTTATGCTGCTCGCCAAGAAAAGCGTATTGCAAATGGATTACGTGCCGAGCAATTGGGCTTAATAGATTCAAATGCGCTAGCAAGAGATTTTCATTTTCAGATTCAGGAGGTGGCTGGCGTTCAGCGCGTCGATATTGTGCCGCGTCAACGAGGGTCTATCCTGGATACGATCGTCGCTGAATGGATGATTTTTTGTAATAGCGCCGCAGGGCAGTTGCTTGCGGACTATGGCTTGCCTGGGCTATTTAGAACTCAGAAAGGCTGGGGTCCATTACGCACTCGTATGCAAACTACCCCTGGGCCCCACGAAGGTCTAGGTCTCGATTATTACGCTTGGTGCACCTCTCCACTGCGTCGGTATTCAGATTTAGTGAATCAATGGCAATTAATCGCTCTCGTAAAGCATGGAGTTACTGCAAAGATGGTTGCCCCATTTTCACCTCGGGATGCAAGTTTGATGGGTATTGCAGCAGACTTTGAATCTTGTTATCAGACCTATGGTGAGTTCCAGGATCGTTTGGAAAAGTATTGGTGTCTACGTTGGGCTGTGCAGAATGGGGAACCTAAATCCTTTCATGTTCGCCACTTAAAAGCAGGTATGTCTCGCTTGGAATTAGTACCTCTACATTTGCCTATTCCTGAGCTTGCAAGTCATCCTCGTATGACTCGAGCTGAAGTGCTAATTGCAGACGTCGATTTATTGCAATTGAGCGCAGGTGTGCGAGTGATAGAAATTGAGTCAAAGCAGGATTTCCCCGAACAGCCTCTTGAGTGTGAGGCGTCAGTTAGTCCCGGCACTTTGGCAGT
Source organism: Polynucleobacter necessarius (assembly GCF_900095185.1). Classification (NCBI taxonomy): domain Bacteria; kingdom Pseudomonadati; phylum Pseudomonadota; class Betaproteobacteria; order Burkholderiales; family Burkholderiaceae; genus Polynucleobacter; species Polynucleobacter necessarius. The sequence continues at coordinate 850,483 of NZ_LT606948.1, forward strand.
AGCAGAACGTCCCGAAGAAGATGCTAGTCCAGAGTAAAGCGTTGGAAATACCGTGTCCTGAGTGGCTTGGAGCAGTGTTCCGCTATCTTCATAGTGCATGGAAACGTTACCCATTTCGTTTTGCACTTTGCATATCTATTTTGATTCATGTTTTTTCTATCTTTTCACTGGGGGCTTGGGGAGATTCAACACCGTAGAGTAAACACACCATTAAGTGTGGTGCTAGTAAATGCCAGTAATAAGATTCCGCCACAAAATGCAAATAAGCTGTCACAAGCAGATTTGCAAGAAGCTACTGCATTACACCGTGCTCGCTTAGGCGCTGAAGCCCGCCTTGAGATGTTGGAGAAGCAACAAAAGCAGATGCTCGCAAAATTAGACGAGCGGCGCAATCACTCTGGAGGTCGAAAAAGTGGTGATGAGCAAAAAATTACCCCTCAACTGAATTCATTGGAAGCTGAGTTAGCTAAACGACTCCAATCAGAGGGCAAAGAACCTAGGCGTAAAGTCCTGACTGGCGCTAACATCAAGGCAGTAACTTTTGCTCACTACTACGATGCCATGTGTCAAAAGATTGAAACCTACGGCAGTGCATTTTTCCCAAGGGTATATGGGCGCCCTTTATATGGCAGTCTGATCATTGTTATTAGCGTAGATAACCAAGGCAGAATTACAGCGAATGCTCAAGGCAAAGATGGGCTCTCAATAGGCTGTAGTTCGGATAATCCAGAGTTAGATCGGCAAGCCCTCGCTATTGTCAGAGCTTCTGCGCCGTTTGGCCCCTTTCCTCCAGAAATGCGTAATCAAATCGATGTATTGGATTGGATCTCTACCTTTGAGTTCACTCGAGATGGCATAGATCGTCTCGAGCTACGACGCCAATCAAGCCATCAAGAGAATTAGAAATTCGCTTATTCTCTATTTATCATGAGTTCTGCACATTTAACCAATCTAGATACTGATCCGAGCCTTTTCCCTGGCTTGGAGGTCTATGCTGTGGCAGGTAATCCGATATCTCACAGCAAATCACCACTAATACATCAGCGCTTTGCTGAGCAGGCCAGCCAGCGGATGCACTACGGTCGTTTGCAACCAGATCTCGATTCATTTGTTCAGTCAGCAAAAGCTTTTTTTGCTGCAGGTGGCAAAGGCATAAATGTCACCGTGCCTTTTAAACTTGAGGCTCAAAACTTTGCAGACGTATTAACACCTCGTGCTCAATTGGCAGGTGCGGTGAACACCTTATGGATGACTGAGGGCAAAATTTTTGGTGATAATACCGACGGCGCAGGTCTTGTGCGTGATTTACTGGCACAAGGAATAGCGCTGCATAGTGCTCGCATTCTCTTGATTGGGGTGGGTGGTGCTGCGCGCGGGGTCATTGGACCATTACTCGAACAGGCACCTAAATTTCTCGTTATCGCTAATCGCTCGAGCACTAAAGCAGATGAGTTGGTGAGGCTATTTGCTGGCCTAGCAGCCTCTAAAGAAGTCGCGCTAGAGTCGAGAAGCTTGGTCGATCTAGAGGATACTGAAAAAACTCAATATCCATTTGATGTAGTTATTAATGCCACAGCCGCAGGATTAATCGATGAGTCCCCTATAAGTTTAAAAGTGGTTGCTAACATTTTTGTGCCCAGCTCATTTGCCTATGACATGGTTTATGGTAAGTCGACTGCTTTCATGCAACAAGCATTACAACGCGGTGCTCGTGTCAGCGACGGTCTTGGCATGTTGGTTGAGCAAGCAGCTGATGCTTTTTTACTATGGCGCGGTGCACAGCTTGCGACAATCATCAACCCTCGCGCAGTTCTGGCAGAGTTACGTAGTTAGTTTGCTATAATGCGCTGGCTTCTCTATCCAGAGAAATGTTTGCTAGTAGGATTTGTGACGATTATGTTCTTGGCACTGGTCTTGTTCTGTCCAGTCTAAATGGGTTCCTTATGACAAGATTTTGAACAATCTGAAGCGAGCAGTTTTAGTAAGTGAAGACAATATCTTTTTCAGCACAAAGGTGTGCGGATTGAAGATATGCAAAAGGTCTGGCAGACAAATCAACAAAAAATTCAGGTTGGCAATCAAACAAAAACTGTCTTACGAGGTGGCTCTACTATTACCCAGCAATTAGCAAAAAATTTATTTTTATCCTCAGAGCAAAACTATTTACGTAAAAGGTCAGGAGCTCATCATTACTGGTCTTTTAGAGTTAACGCTTTCTAAGCAGAGATTGTTTGAAATTTATCTCAATTCTGTCGAATGGGGTTGAGGGTATCTTTGGAATTGGTGCTGCCTCTCAGCACTATTACGCTACTAGTTCAGTTAGTTGAGATCGTGAGCAGGCTGTGCGGCCTTAGCCTCTGCGCTACCCGCGCCCAAATGCTTTGATAAACAGCAGTATTGCCGTCGAGGAAGGATTAACTATTCGGCCCGGCAAAAATTTATTCTGGAGAATATGGGTCGGGTGGCCTTGACCCCTAATCCTAAAAGCACACCTGGCAAGTAATTGATCTGCTGATTTATTGAACTACAGCAGACCTTAGAGCGTTGCGTGTGCTCAAAGCTACGTCTCTAGCGGCCTGAGCAAAATCAAATCCTGAGCTCGCATACAGGATAGCCCGAGAGGAATTAATGATCATCCCGGTTCCTGGCTTACTAGCAATCTTCCCAGCGTTGACCGTGGCATCAATATCCCCACCTTGCGCACCAATCCCTGGAATCAATAAAGGCATCTCACCAACGATGGATCGGACTTTACCGATCTCTTCTGGAAATGTGGCACCAACTACCAAACTGATCTGACCCGAGCTATTCCATTCTTGTGTAGCAAGCTTGGCTACATGCAAATATAAGGGCTCATCATTGGGGGCAATATTGAGAAACTGTAAATCAGAGCCACCAGGGTTAGAGGTGCGACATAAGACAATGACCCCCTTACCGGCATATTTGAGATAAGGCTCGAGTGTGTCAAATCCCATGTAGGGGTTCACAGTCACGGCATCGGCTCCATATCGGTCAAAAGCCTCTAAAGCATAGTGATCTGCAGTGCTTCCAATATCTCCTCGCTTGGAATCTAGAATTACGGGAATATGAGGATACTTATCTTTGAGATGCTTGATCAGTTTTTCTAATTGTGCTTCCGCTCTTGGGGCGGCAAAGTAAGCAAACTGAGGCTTAAAGGCGCAGACCAGATCCGCGGTTGCATCAGCGATTTCACGGCAGAACTCATAAATGCCCTCGGGTCTCCCTTGTAGGGAAGGGGGTAAGCGCTTGGGGTCAGGGTCAAAACCAACGCATAGCATGCTGCCTTGTAAAGCCCACGCAGACTGGAGTTGCTGGTTAAAGGTATATGAGCGAGAGTTCATTGAATTTGGCTGATTTTAGTGAAACTGTCATGTTCTATAAGATAAACTAGCGCACATTCCTTAGGAGTTCACTATGATCAACTTGTTCGTCCTGCAAAATGGCCGCCTCTCTCAAGAGCAAGTCGAAGATCGCAATGAATTGTTGCAATATACCAATCCTATCTGGATTGACGTTGTTGATCCAGAAGAAGAGGAATTAATCTGGATTAAAGAGGCATTTGGCGTTCTATTGCCTGAGTTAGATGACTTGGGCGACTTGGAGGCATCTGCACGTTATTTTGAAGCAGATGATGGCCATCTGCACATCCGAACTGATTTCTTATTAGATGAAGAGGAAACCTCTCGAAACGTTCGAGTTGCGTTTGTTCTTACCAAGCAAGTATTGTTCTCGATTCATGATGAAGATTTGCCAGTGTTCCGCTTGGTTCGCTTGCGTGCACGTTTACGTCCCGGATCAGTGAGTAATGCCAAAGATGTGTTACTGGATTTGTACTCAACTGATGCTGAATACTCTGCCGATGCTTTGGAGGAGGTTTACGAAAACCTTGAACAGGCTGGTAAACGAGTGCTTTCTGACAGTATCAATGATGCCGATGCGGCTGAAGTATTGGAAACTATTGCTAAAGAGGAAGATACCAACGGTCGTATTCGCCGGAATGTAATGGATACCCGCAGAGCCTTATCTTTCCTAATGCGTAGCAAGCTACTCTCTGATGAGCAGCAAGAAGAAGCACGTCAAATTTTGCGTGATATTGATTCCTTGGAAAACCACACGGCTTTCTTATTCGAGAAGATTAACTTCTTGATGGATGCTACTGTCGGTTTCATTAATTTGAACCAATCGAAAATTATTAAAATCTTCTCGGTGGTATCGGTAGCCTTAATGCCTCCAACCTTACTAGCTAGCGTTTGGGGTATGAATTATAAACACATGCCCGAGTTAGATGCGACTTGGGGTTATCCAATGGCAATTGCTGCAATGGTGGTTTCTGCAATTATTCCGCTTGGATATTTCCACAGCAAAGGTTGGATGAAGTAACTGGGAGGTGCATCTAGTTTCTGAGTAGAGCAATCAACTCGGATAGTGCAAATTCTGTTGCTTGTTGTCTTATGTTTTGACGATCGCCGTCAAAATGCATTGTTTTAGTTGAAGTCTGATTTTCTGTAGACCAGCCAAAGCAAACTGTTCCAACGGGTTTTTCTATCGATCCCCCGCTTGGGCCAGTAATTCCTGTTATCGAGATGGCTACATTACTTCCGGAGTTCACACGGGCCCCATCAGCCATGGCTTTTGCAACTTCTTCGCTTACAGCCCCATAGATCTCAATAACTTGCTCTGGCACGTCAAGGCATTCAGTTTTAGCTGCATTGCTATAGGTAATATAGCCACGCTCAAACCATTCACTTGAGCCTGCTAAATCAACAAGGTTGGCACATATAAGACCGCCAGTACAAGACTCTGCAAGAGACAATGCCCAATTTCTAGAAAGCAAAATTTGGGCTAAGGTTTTGGTGAGGTCGACTATGTGCATGGTTAGATGAGGAGCTGTATTAACGCGATTGCTAGCAGAGTGCAAAATGCAGCAGCAAGGTCATCAATCACGATTCCAAAGCCTCGCCAAATAAGCTCTAGAAAAGTTGAATGCTGAAAATTGTCGCTGACAAAACTTTTAAAGTGGTGATCTATTGCGCCAATTGGTCCTGGTTTCACGGCATCAAAAAATCGGAATAATGCAAAAGCAATAACTTGCATCCAAATATTTGTTGGCATGATGATGAGTACAAGCCAAAAAGCGACGATCTCATCCCATACTATTCCGCCAAAATCTTTTTTACCAAGCTCTTCGCTGACATGACCGCAGATCCAAAAGCCAAACAAAATACCACCACCGATCAGCCAAAGAAAGTCTGCCGTACTGAGGAAATATTCACCTACTAAAAAAGTAGCCCATGCCCAGAGAGTGCCAGCAGTACCAGGAGCTATAGGGCTTAAGCCACTTCCAAAGCCAAAGGCGATAGTACGACTAGCAGTTTGAAAAACCCACTTCAAATTCGGCTGCACTTCGGATGAAGTCTGACGATTCGTCATGATGCAAAGTGATCGAATGAGTTGAGAAAAGTTGCTGCTTCTGCATCGCTCAATAACTCCTCCGAGCTATTGAGTAAATCTATTTTGGCTTCAATCCCTCTTCTGGGAAGCGTCTTGCCGATCAAGGTTAGGGGTGGATTGAGGGAGTTACCAATTTCAGCAACCTGGTCGCGATGATTGACCAATGTAGTAAAGCAAATTTCATAGTCAGCACCACCACATGCAGCAAATTGATTTTGAATTGACATTTCTTGTTTTTGGAGCGTAGTAGATTGTGGCAGTTGGTCTAATTGAATCTCTGCATCTAATTGTGACTGACTCATAATGTGGCGCAAGGCGTTCAGCAATCCATCAGATACATCTAATGCCGCTGTTGCAATACCTCTTAATTGCAGACCCAGTGCAATTCTTGGGGTTGGTTGATGCATATACTGCTCAACTTGCTTTAACTCTTCGCTAGGAAGATGGATCTCATGACGCAGCGCAGCAAGAGCGAGTCTTGCATCACCCACAGTGCTGGAAACCCAAATGTCGTCGCCAGCTTTTGCCCCTGATCGGCCGGATGGCTTTTCCGGATGCAATGGTTCCTAGGGCGGTGATAGAGATAGTTAATGGGCCCGCAGTGGTATCACCACCGATTAGTGGGCAGAAATACTGCTCAGAAATAGAAAATAGGTCTTTAGAAAATGCTTTTAGCCAGGCCTCATTCACTTTAGGTAAGGCGATTGCTAGGGTGAATGCTAGCGGTTTTGCGCCTATGGCAGCTAGGTCTGAAAGGTTAACTGCTAGGGCTTTGTGGCCCAATAGCTCAGGATTAGCATTGGCAAAAAAGTGTCTTCCTTCGACCAGCATATCGCTGGTAACTGCGATTTCTTCATTATTTTGTGGTTTCAGTATGGCGCAGTCATCTCCAATACCAAGCGTAATGGTTTGATTGGATCGGGTGCACAAGAATTGAGCACCCGCTTTAAAAAAGCGTTCAATGAGGTCAAATTCACCGATGGGCTTGGAATGAGAAGACATGCCTCATTTTATGGCTGTTGGGAGGCAAATGCCCGAGAGGAATAGAATGAAGCTCTTAACGGCCTTAGATAAAATGAAGATAAGACGGAACTTAGCGAGTGAGTGGGTGAGCAAAGAAAATAACAAAGAGCAACAAATTGTAGCCTTAAGAGAGGCAGCCCTTCAGTACCATGAGTTTCCGACTCCAGGCAAGATTGAAATTGCGCCCACCAAGTAGCTGACCAATCAACGAGATTTGGCACTAGCCTACACGCCAGGTGTCGCAGCGCCTTGCGAAGAGATCGTGAAAGATCCAGCGAATGCATTTAAATACACAGCTCGTGGAAACTTAGTTGGTGTGATTACGAATGGTACGGCGGTGCTTGGCTTAGGAAATATTGGACCGCTGACCAGTAAGCCAGTAATGGAAGGTAAGGCAGTTCCCTTTAAGAAATTGGCTGGCATCGATGTGTTTGATATCGAAGTGAACGAAAACGATCCAGATAAATTAGTTGCAATCATTGCAGCATTCGAGCGAACATTTGGTGGTATTAACTTAGAAGACATTAAAGCGCCTGACTGTTGCGTAGTTGAGCAGAAGTTGCAAGCACGCATGAAAATTCCAGTCTTTCAGGATGATCAACACGGTACTGAAATTGTTGTGGCTGCGGCAATCCTCAATGGCTTAAAGGTAGTCGGCAAAAAAGTGGAAGATGTAAAGCTGGTGACTTCTGGGGCAGGTGCAGCTGCCTTGGCTTGCTTAGATTTATTGGTTGATCTGGGTATTCAACGCAAAAACATTTGGGTAACTGACCTGGCAGGTGTTACTTACAAGGGGCGCAAAGAATTAATGGATCTAGAGCAGGAGCCTTGCTGCCAAGCAACAGATCTGCGTACACTAGATCAAGCGATTGAGGGTGCGGAGATTCTCTTAGGCTTGTCTGCAGGCGGTGTTCTAAAACAAGCCATGGTCAAGAAGATGGCTCCAAAGCCATTGGTATTTGCTCTGGCTAATCCAACCCCGGTAATCTTGCCTGAGGAGATGAAGGCGGTTCGCCCAGATGCAGTGATGGCCACAGGTCGTACGGACTGTCCAAATCAAGTTAACAATGTTTTGTGTTTCCCATTCATCTTCAGAGGTGAATTAGATATGGGTGCGACTACAATTACTCGCGGTATGGAAGTAGCGGCAGTTAAGGCGGTGGCGGAGTTGGCTCGGGCCGAATAAAGCGAGGTGGTTGCATCGGTTTACGGTATTGAGAATCTGTCTTTTGGACCAGAGTATTTAATACCAAAACCGTTTGACCCCCGATTGATTGCTGTGATTTCTCCAGCGATTGCCAAGGCTGCGATGGATGATGGGGTGGCTTTATGACCAATTAAAGATTTTGATGCCTACCGAAACCAGCTGCAGCAGCCACTCTTTAGTATTGCCAAGCGCGTACCAGAAAATCAAAAACGAATTGTGTTTGCTGAGGGTGAAGATGAACGCGTATTGCCCGTAGTGCAGATCATCATTGATGAGTATTTAGCCACTCCAATCTTGATTGGAGGCCCTGCTGTGATTGAGCATCGTATTGAGAGGTTTGGTTTACGTATGAAAGCGGGTGATGATTTTGAGGTCGTTAATCCCGAACGCGATCCACGTTTCCGGGACTTCTGGCAAACCTATCTCGGCCTGACAGAGCGCAAAGGCGTCAATGCGTCCTTTGCCAAGTTGGAGATGCCCCGCCGAAATAGTTTGATTGGTTCCATCATGATCGTTAAAGTCATGGCTGACGGCATGATTTGTGGAACAGTAGGTAGCTCCGCAACTCACCGTAAGTACATTGATGAAGTTGTGGGTCGTGAGGCTGGTGCCAATGTTTATGGTGCAATGTCTCGATTAATCTTGCCGGGTCGCCAAGTATTCTTGTTGGATACTCATATCAATGTTGATCCAAGTGCTTGTGAGTTAGCTGAACTGACATTGATGGCAACAAGTGAAATGCGTAAATTAGGTCTCGTTCCAAAAGTCGCGCTGCTCTCTCATTCCAACTTTGGCTCGAGCAATGCGCCGTCTGCTATTAGAATGTGCGAAGTGTTGGCTTTCATTCAGAAAGCAGATCTTGCTTTAGAGGTTGATGGTGAAATGCATGGCGATAGCGCGTTGGTATTCGTGCGAGGGCAGTGACATCTTCACCATTAAAAGGCGAGGTTAATCTTCTGGTTCTCCCAAATATTGATGCAGCCAATATTTCCTACAACGTGCTAAAGACAGCAGCTGGAAACGGTATTGCAATTGGTCCATTGTTGCTTGGAGTCGCTAAACCGATTCATATTCTGACGCCAGCACCTACTGTTCGTAGGATCGTGAATGTGACAACTTTGGCCGTAGTTGAGGCCGCAAGCAATGCTAGAGCTATTAGTTAAATGACGAGTATTTATGTAAGTTAGCGATAACTGAAATAAATTATTCTTATATAAATCAGTACTTTACATAAAAAGTACTATATTTGGACTTGATTTGATGGCATGTTAAGGGTAACCTAACACCCATCATGAATAATCGCTCTGAAAACAGCAATACAGCCAGCTTCGACGAACATAGCCGCGCTGAAAGTTGGGATAGCAGTGATCGACTCGCAACAGAGTCATCCGCCGCCAACATGTATGCAGAAGGCGGCTTATCTCGTTTACAAACCTATGCAGCAAATCAAGTTTCGGGAAAAAAGTGACAGCTTCTTGGCGTGCCGCTTTGGCCGTTCGCGATGCCGGACCGCCGGCAATGTTGCGCAGTGTGCGCCCTAATATCGTGCAATCTATTCGCGCTTTCCGTACGCCTGATTTACAGGAGGCGGCAACTGAATTGGGTCAAAATTTCATTTACGCTCACTGCGCAAATGCAATGACTAAAGGTGAAGTTTTAGAATCCATTGCAATTGCATATTCATTCACAAAGCAGCAGGCAAAAAACTATGATCCTTTGTTAGATGCCTTAACTACTACTGTAGATAAGGCAGGTCCACAGCCTGGATTTGTAGTGGTGCTTGAAGGTTTGCCATGCACGCAGAAGTTTGATAAAGAAGCTCGCGAGACGCTGTTAGATGTGTTCCGTGATGCAGTTGATTTTTGGGCTGAGCGCAGAACCCCCTATCGGGTTTTCTACTCGTTTGCCTAATTTGCAAATTACTAAAAGCCTTATAAATCGCCTCTTTTGAGGCGATTTTGCATTTCAGCATTCCATACACTATGCACTGTTGTAATGGCAACAACACCGGCAGTTTCAGTTCTCAGCACCCGCTCACCCAAAGAAACAAGTTGATAGCCAGCAGCTTGTGCTTGCTTTGCTTCCTCAGGAGAATGACCCCCCTCTGGGCCAATCATAAGAACAAGATCTTGAGGAATATTTTCAAGCAGTACTGAGTAGATACTTTTGGTAGCGTCTGGACTTAATAAGAGTTTGAGAGCGGGCTTTGAGCTTGCCTGCAAATAGGCGTCAAATGTTTGAATGGACTCTAGGCTGGCACAAATGGTTCGATCGCATTGTTCGCAGGCGGCTTGAATAATGCCCTCCCAATGGTTGAGACGCTTATGGACACGCTCTTGATCGCTAGCCCGAGTGAGTTTCAGGATAGAACGCTCGCATTGCATGGGGGCAATATTTTGAGCGCCCGTTTCTACCGCTTTTTCAATAATCCAGTCCATTTTGTCGCCACCTGCTAAACCTTGGGCTAATGTAATTGCATAAGGAGTCTCTCTATGGGTATCCATCCGGATTTCAGACAGCTGTACTTGACCAGTGTTGCCGCTCAAAGATAGAAGGTCTCCTTTGGCAACCTGGCCTTTGCCATCAAATACCGGGAAAAATTCCCCAAGTTGGATGCGGCGAACGCGCAAATGGTGGGCAACCTCAGGTGTGAGGATAGTTGGCTTTTGGGATTGCCATGGTCCGGGAAGATAAAATTGAGGCATTACTGAAATATAGCCAATTTATTTTCTTCGAGACCACTTTGACGATGTCAAACCTTCAAATTCGTATGGCCAATGCCATTCGCGCTTTATCCATGGATGCAGTACAGCAGGCAAATTCAGGTCATCCTGGTATGCCGATGGGGATGGCAGATATTGCAGTTGGTCTGTGGAATGAACATTTAAAACATAACCCAACTGATCCACATTGGATAGATCGCGACCGCTTTGTTTTATCTAACGGCCACGGTTCGATGCTGTTGTATTCACTCTTGCATCTTTCTGGTTACGACTTGCCTATTCAAGAGTTAAAAAACTTCCGTCAATTGCACAGTAAAACTCCAGGCCATCCGGAGTATGGAATCACTTCCGGAGTAGAAACGACTACTGGCCCACTTGGCCAAGGAATTTCTAACGCGGTTGGCATGGCTCTCGCAGAGAAGTTACTCTCAGCAGAATTTAATCGTCCTGGGCACAACATTATTGATCACTACACCTATGTCTTTTTAGGTGATGGTTGTTTGATGGAGGGTATTAGCCATGAAGTTTGTTCTTTAGCCGGCACTCTCAAGCTAAATAAGTTGATTGCACTATGGGATGACAATGGTATTTCGATAGACGGAAAAGTTGTGTCCTGGTTTAACGAAGACACGCCTAAACGTTTTGAAGCGTATGGCTGGAATGTCATTCGCGATGTTGATGGCCACGATGCTGAGGCAGTATCTGCTGCCATCACAAAGGCCAAAAGGAGCGATAAACCTACTCTGATCTGCTGTAAGACGGCTATTGGTCAGGGCTCACCGAATATGGCAGATAGTGACAAGGTCCATGGTGCACCACTGGGTACTGTTGAAATTGCTGCGACTCGCGTTGCTCTGAATTGGCCTTACGCACCCTTTGAGATTCCACAAGATATTTATGCGGCATGGGGTTTTAAAAAGCGCGGTCAAACAGCCGAGCATGACTGGAATAAAGAATTTCAAAAGTACAAAAATAAATTTCCAGAGCTTGCATCTGAATTACAACGTCGCATGCAAGGTGAGCTCTCGAAAGATTTCTCATCGACACTGAGCGCATATCTTAAAAGTTGTCAAACCAAAGCGGAGACTATTGCGACTCGTAAGGCAAGTCAAAATGCAATAGAGGCTTTAGCCCCAGGATTGCCAGAAATGATGGGGGGCTCTGCAGACTTAACGGGATCAAATCTAACGAATTGGTCTGCATGTAAAGCGGTACGCGCTGATCAATGGGGTAACCACATTAATTATGGTGTGCGCGAATTTGGTATGAGCGCGATTATGAATGGTATTGCTTTGCATGGCGGCTATATTCCATTTGGTGGCACATTCTTGACCTTCTCGGATTATAGTCGCAATGCATTGCGTATGGCTGCTTTGATGAAGTTACGCAGTATTTTTGTATTTACCCATGATTCGATTGGGTTGGGTGAAGATGGTCCAACCCACCAGTCTGTAGAGCATGTTGCGAGTTTGCGATTGATTCCCAATCTTATGGTTTGGCGTCCTTGTGATACGACTGAGAGCGCAGTTGCTTGGGGTGCGGCGATTGAACGTAAAAATGGCCCTAGCGCCTTGATTTTTAGTCGCCAAACTTGTCCTTTTGTATCTCGTACTACTGCGCAAATTAAAGACATTACTCGTGGCGGCTACGTTTTACGTGACTCACAATCTGGCAAGATTGATGCAGTTATTATTGGGACCGGATCTGAAATTGCTCTTGCATTGCAGACAGCAGAGCAATTACAAAAAGAAGGCTTAGGAATTCGGGTGGTTTCGATGCCATCAACCACTGTCTTTGATCAACAAGATGTTTCTTATAAAGCAAAAGTATTGCCTGTTAGCGTTCCACGTATTGCTGTAGAGGCTGGAGTAAGTGATTTCTGGTGGAAGTATGGTTGTTCGGCTGTTCATGGTGTGGATACCTTTGGTGAATCTGCGCCAGCTGCTCAGTTATACGAATATTTTGGCCTAACAGTTGATCAAATTGCTAAGACTGTTAAGCAATGCATCGCCGAGAAATAAGTAGCAATAGAACTGCGAATACATTCAAAATTAGCAAGGGGAAATTAATGACAATTCGTGTCGCAATCAATGGTTATGGACGTATCGGCCGCATGGTTCTGCGTGCTTTATATGAAGATCAAGTTCATGGAAAGCCGCGTCGCGATATCAAGATTGTTGCAATTAATGCGATGGGTGATATCGCAATCAATGCCCATTTGACTCAATACGATTCAGCCCATGGTCGCTTTCCTGCTGAGGTTTCGGTAGATGGCGATTGCATGGTGGTAAACGGCGATCGCATTAAGATGTTTAGCACGCGTAAACCTGCAGAAACCCCATGGGGTGAGTTGGGTGTAGATTTGGTTTTAGAGTGCACTGGCAAGTTCACCTCTAAAGAAAAAGCGATGATTCATATTCAGCAAGGCGCAAAGAAAGTATTAGTTTCAGCTCCTGGTGAAAAAGATGTTGATGCAACAATTGTGTATGGCGTTAACCAGCATGTTTTGAAGCCAAGTGACGTTGTGGTATCAAATGCCAGTTGCACCACCAATTGTTTAGCACCACTAGTTAAGCCCCTCTTAGAGAAGATTGGTATCGAATCAGGTTTAATGACGACCATTCATGCATTTACAAATGATCAAGTTTTGACTGACGTTTATCACAAGGATATGCGTCGTGCGCGTTCTGCTGTGACTAGCATGATCCCAACGAAAACTGGGGCAGCTAAGGCGGTGGGTCTAGTACTTCCAGCTTTAGCTGGACGTTTTGATGGCTTTGCAATGCGTGTACCAGTAATTAACGTATCTGTTGTGGATCTCACCTTTGCAGCCAGTCGTGCCACCAATGTGGATGAGGTTAACTCCATTCTTAAGACTGCAAGCGAGGGTGAACTCAAGGGGAGTTTGGGTTTCAATACATTGCCACTAGTATCAAGCGACTTCAATCACGACCCACGCCCCAGTATTTATGATGCCTCCCAAACGAGGGTTTCCGCAGATGGCAAATTGGTAAAAGTATTGGCCTGGTATGACAACGAGTGGGGCTATTCTGTGCAGATGTTGAATGCAGCAGAGGCTTTAATGGCGGTAAATTAGTCAAAAGTTGTTAAAAGCAGCTAAAAATAGCTTAAATCTGTTTTTTTAGTGCAATTATGTAAAAAAGACCTCATTTAGAGGTCTTTTTTTTGCTTGTTTATTAAAGCAATTTTTCTTTTGACAGTGGCCATACATGGCCAACGCATGCTCGTGGAGTTGAAAACCCAGGTTCTTAGCGATATCGCGCTGCCTTTTTTCAATTGCCTCATCTACAAACTCTTCAACGTGACCACAATCGATACATACCAAGTGATCGTGATGTTGGCCCTCATTGAGCTCATAAATCGCCCTGCTATCCCATTTAGTGGATTCAAAATGGCTACGTAGCAGCAGCCCAGCCCGTTCAAATTGAGTGAGGACTCGGTACACCGTTGCCAGTCCAATCTCTTTATCCTCTTTGGCTAGAGCCATAAAGACATCTTCGGCGCTAAAGTGCGTACCACCATTTTGGTGAAAAAAATCCAGAATTTTCATCCGTGGCCCAGTTGCTTTTAAGCCGATATCGTGTAAATCTTCGGGGGTAGGAATTTGGGGCATATTTATGGCATTGGAGGCTAAAATCAATGTCTTAATGATACGGCCAGCCATGCAAAATTGCCTTGAACTTTTTAACCGCACTATGAACCCTCTTTTGAAGGGTATTAATACCCATGTTCGACTAGGAATTTCGGCAATCGCCCTATTTGGATTATTAGGGGTCGGTGGTTGTACTTCTGCAGTCGATGAAACTCAGCGGGCATGGATGAACAAGATTTTCAGGCCGTATGTTCCTGACGTAGTGCAGGGCAATTTTATTTCTAGCGAGCAATATGCCAAATTGCAATTAGGTATGAGTCGCGAACAAGTGCGTCAGATACTGGGCACTCCCTTGTTGGCAAGTTATTTCCACGCCAATCGTTGGGATTATATTTTTGAATTTAAACGCTCTGGTCAACCTATTAGTAAAGAGCGGCGTGTCACAGTCTTCTTTGATGGTGATAAGGTTGTCAAGTTTGAAGGCGATCCTCTGCCAACCGAAATTGAAATGGTCGCTGAGCTTGATAATTACGCCAAGTCTAAACGCTCATTTTGGGATATTGTTACAGGATCTAATAAGCCGCCAGTTACAACACCTTTACAGCAACCCGAAGTATTGGTGCCCAGCAAGACAGATAATCTAGCGGCTGGCACTCCCATACCTCCAGCCAATACCAGCAGTTCATTTTGGGATTTTTTTGGTTCATCTAAAAAGGAACCTGATGTCCAGCCTGAGCTCGGACCAGGCAATCGCAATGTTCCACAGGCTAGTGAAGCGAAGTAAAGATTACTTTTATATAGATGCTGATGCGAGTGATTTCGGCAACCCTTAATAAGAAGCTAAGAAGCGAAGAAACACATGATGAAGATAGCAATTGCCGGCGCAACAGGCCGTATGGGAAAAATGTTGATTGAAGCTGTGCTCAATACAGCTGATGCGCAATTGGTTGGTGCGCTTGAGCATACTTCTTGTCCAAATTTGGGTGAAGATGCTGGTGCATTTTTAGGACAAAAAACAGGCGTACTGATATCTTCTGACGTTGCAGGAGTTTTGTCGAATGCGCAGTTTTTAATTGATTTCACAAGGCCTGACGGTACGATGGCTTATTTGGCTATGGCCGAAAAGACTGGTACCAAAATGATCATTGGCACTACTGGACTTACAGCAGAGCAAATAATGGTTTTGAAACAAGCCTCTGCAAAATTAGCGATTGTATTTGCGCCGAATATGAGTGTTGGCGTAAACGCAACCTTCAAACTTTTGGAGATTGCTGCCAAGATGCTTAATCAGGGGTATGACATTGAAATCGTTGAGACTCACCACAAACACAAGATTGATGCTCCCTCGGGTACTGCGCTCAAGATGGGCGAGGTGATTGCAGAAGCCCTAAATAAAAAGTTGGATGATGTAGCAGTTTATGCGCGCGAAGGCCATACTGGTGAACGTAAAGAAGGTTCGATAGGTTTCGCAACAATTCGTGGTGGTGATATTGTTGGCGATCACACTGTACTATTTGCTGGTGATGGCGAGCGAATTGAAATCATTCACAAGTCCTCGAGCCGTCAATCTTATGCTCAAGGATCATTGCGCGCCGCACGTTTCTTGCAAAACCAAAGTAGTGGACTATGTGATATGCAGGATGTTCTTGGCTTACGCAAATCATCAGTCAATTAATTAAAAATAGAAGAAAAGAGTTGTTGCAGAATGAGCAAGGATTACGATTACCGCAGAATTGAAGCGGCAGCACAGGCTGATTGGGAGGCTGCGCAAGTCTATCAAGTGGCAGAGAATGCTGTTGATGCACAGGGTAAACAAAGGCCTAAGTACTATGCCTGTTCTATGTTGCCTTACCCTTCTGGCAAGCTGCACATGGGGCATGTTCGTAACTACACCATTAATGATGTGATGGCGCGCCAGCTAAGGATGCAGGGCTATAACGTTTTAATGCCAATGGGTTGGGATGCTTTCGGCATGCCCGCTGAGAATGCAGCGATTCAGAATAAAGTACCTCCTGCAAAATGGACCTACGACAACATTGCTTATATGAAAAAGCAAATGGCTGCGATGGGTTTGGCGATTGATTGGACGCGTGAAGTGGCGACTTGCAGCCCTGATTACTATCGCTGGAATCAGTGGCTCTTCTTGAAGATGCTTGAGAAGAGTATTGCCTATCGTAAAACTCAAGTAGTCAATTGGGATCCGATTGACCAGACCGTCTTAGCAAATGAGCAAATCATTGATGGTCGCGGCTGGCGCTCCGGCGCATTGGTCGAAAAACGTGAGATCCCAGGTTATTACTTCAAAATTACCACTTACGCTGAGCAATTACTGTCTGGTTTGGATGGATTGGGTTGGCCAGAGCGTGTGAAGACGATGCAGCAAAATTGGATTGGCAAAAGTCGTGGTGTGCGTTTTGCTTTTAAACATGACATCAAAGATGAACATGGTAAATTTATTCAAGATGGTCTTTTGTATGTTTTCACTACACGTGCTGACACCATCATGGGTGTCACTTTCTGTGCGGTAGCAGCCGCACATCCTTTAGCAACTAAAGCGGCTGCAAATAATCCAGCGTTAGCCGCATTTATTGAAAAATGCAAAACGGGTAGTGTGATTGAAGCTGATTTAGTTACCCAAGAAAAAGAGGGTATGTTTACTGGCTTGTATGTCACGCATCCTTTGACACATGAGCCTGTGCCTGTCTGGGTTGGTAATTATGTATTAATGTCTTACGGTGATGGTGCTGTAATGGGCGTACCAGCTCACGATGAGCGTGACTTCGCTTTTGCTCTAAAGTATGCCCTGCCAATAAAGCAAGTCATTGCATTCAAAGACGAGTCGCCAATGTTTAATACCACTCGTTGGGAAGATTGGTATGCCCAAAAAGAAGGTGTTGTTTGTTTTAATAGTGCACAGTTTGACGGCTTATCTCATGAAGAGGCAGTCAGTGCAGTCGCAAAGGAACTAGAGAAGTTAGGTATTGGTGAAATTAAGACTACCTATCGCTTGCGTGATTGGGGTATCTCGCGTCAGCGATATTGGGGAACACCGATTCCAATTATTCATTGTGGTGATGAGAGTCATCCTGGGTGCGGTGCTGTGCCGGTACCCGAAGCCGATTTACCAGTAGTCTTGCCAGAAGATTGCGTACCTGATGGCAGTGGTAATCCACTGAATAAACGTGCTGACTTCTTAAATGTGAAGTGTCCAAAATGCGGTAAGCCTGCACGCCGGGAAACTGACACGATGGATACCTTCGTTGATTCTTCTTGGTATTTCATGCGCTACACCGGTCCGCATGCAAAGACTATGGTTGATGGGCGTAATGAGTATTGGATGCCAATGGATCAATACATTGGTGGTATTGAGCATGCGATTTTGCATTTACTTTATGCGCGCTTTTGGACTAAGGTCATGCGTGACCTCAATCTCATTAGTTTTGATGAGCCATTTCAAAATTTGCTCACTCAAGGCATGGTCCTTAATGAAACTTACTACTCAGAGGATGCTTCTGGTAAGAAAACTTGGCTCAATCCCCTTGATGTTGAGTTAGAGCTTGATGAAAAAGGTCGTCCACAAGGTGCTAAGTTAATTGGTGATGCTACAAATACGCCAGTAGTGATTGGTGGCGTAGAGAAGATGTCCAAGAGCAAGAATAATGGCGTTGATCCCCAAGCTCTGATTGATCAATATGGCGCTGATACTGCTCGTGTGTTTGTCATGTTTTCAGCGCCTCCAGAGCAACAGTTAGAGTGGTCTGGCGCCGGTGTAGACGGGGCTTCTCGATTCTTGAGGCGCGTTTGGATGTACTCCAGTAGTCAAGCGGGGGCCCTACGTGAAGCCTCTGATGACTTGTCTAATGTCTTGAATGATGCCGAGCAAGCACTCCGTCGCGATGTTCATGCGATCTTAAAACAAGCAAACTTTGATTATCAGCGTTGCCAGCACAACACTGTTGTTTCTGCAGCCATGAAAATGCTCAATACGCTAGAGCCAATCAAGCTAGATCAAAATACCGCCATTAATGCGTCAGTTCTACGCGAATCTCTTAGTATCTTGTTGCGTATTCTTTATCCAGTGGTTCCACATATAACTCATGTTTTGTGGCAGGATCTCGGCTATGATAAAACATTTGGTCCCTTGCTCGATGCGCCTTGGCCTTCAGTGGATGAAACAGCTCTAGTCCAAACCGAAATAACTTTAATGTTGCAGATTAAAGGCAAGTTGCGTGGTGAGATTAAGGTGTCTGCTGATGCAAATAAAGAGCAAATTGAAGTTTTAGCTTTACAAAGTGAGCCCGCACAAAAAGCTTTAAATGGGGGCACACCTAAAAAAGTGATCGTGGTCCCTGGTCGTTTGGTCAACATTGTTGTCTAACCCATTTATAGAAACTAAAACGATGAGCATAAATCGATTTCGTCGTGTCGTACTGGGATTGATTATTGCCGCACCTATGAGTGGGCTGATTGCTTGCGGTTATCGCCTGCGAGGAATGGTTGATCTGCCATTCAAGGCTATTGCTATCATTGGTAATCCATCTCCTCCGTTTAGGGCTGATTTACAGACAGCAATCTTGACGGGTACGGATGCAAAGGTTGCGATCAATCCGAAGGACGCAAATCTGATCTTAGAGATTACCAACGATGTAAGCGATCGCGAAATCTTAGCTTATACCTCAAGTGATCAGATATCCGCTTATCGACTCAATATTTGTGTTGAATTTAGGGCTTTTGATTTAGCGGGGGCTGAGATAGTACCCGAGGCTGAGATCTGTATGACTAGGGATTTAGACTTTACAGTCTTAACTGTTTTGGCTGCGGATGTGCAGATTCAACAATTCTTAACTCTGATGCGCAAAGATTTGGCTATTCAGATCTTGCGTCGTGTTGCTGCTGCGGCAAAAGCGCCGCAAGCAAGAGCATTCTAGAGGTGAGATGAGGCATGGTCAAAGTAGATGCCTTGCAGGCACACCTGAAGTCTGTAACTTCTGGCGGTGCTATGTTGCCGCTATATATTTTTAGTGGTGATGAACCTCTCTTGATGATGGAGGCTATAGATCAATTGAGGTCTGCCGCTAAGAAACAAAACTTTACTGAGCGCGAAGTATTGCTGCAGGAACGGGGTTTTGATTGGAGTGCTCTATTCAATGCTGGCCAAATAATGTCATTATTTGGTGATAAGCGTTGGGTAGAGTTGCGCATACCAACTGGCAAGCCTGGTCGCGATGGAGCTGATGCACTTAAGCAGTTTGCTACACAAATTGCATCTCAATCAAGAGAACCTGAAGGTCCCGATATAGTAGTTTGTATTATCTTGCCACGTTTGGATGGTAAGACCAAGACTGCTGCCTGGTTTAGTGCTTTGGATGAAGTGGGGATGGCAATTCAGATTGATTCATTGGATCGTGGTCATTTGCCGCAATGGATTGCAGACCGACTGAAACGCCAAGATCAAGAGGTTGAGACGGGTTCTGAAGGTCAGCGCGCACTTGAGTTTATTGCCGATCAAGTAGAGGGTAACTTAATTGCTGCCCACCAAGAACTTTTAAAGTTGGGTTTGTTGTATCCAACAGGAAAACTAACTGACGAGCAAATTCGTACCTCTATTTTAAAAGTGGCGCGTTATAACGTCTTTGAAGTAACTGAAGCTATGCTTGCCGGCGATTTAGCCAGGTTAAATCGGATGCTCGATGGCCTTAAAGGTGAGGGTGAGCCGTTAGTGCTCATTCTGTGGAGCGTAACTGAGGAGCTTCGAATACTATCTAAATTAAAGGCAGCAAGTGATGCGGGTGAATCTGTTCAGAATCTGATGCGTGCGAATCGTATCTGGGGAAATAAAGAGCGTTTATACCCTGCTGCATTGAGAAGAATTCAGCCTCTAAAATTGCGCAAAGCGATCCAAGTTGCCGCTGGATTAGATCGCCAAGTTAAAGGGTTGCATGCTGCAGAATTGCCTGGAGACCCATGGGATGGATTGCGTTTAGTTGGCAATTTATTACGTTAGATAGAAAAAAATAAGTAATTAGAGATCAAAAAAATGAGTTCAGCTATTCAAGAGATGATGCAAGACATTGGTAAGCGTGCACGCGCTGCATCGCGATCGATGGCGCGTGTGTCAAGCGAGCAAAAGAATCATGCTCTATTACATGTTGCTATGGTTATTCGCCAAAAATTTAATGAGATTCAAAAAGTGAATCAGTTCGATGTGGATCGCGCTAAAGCAAATGGGCAGGATGCCGCTTTCGTAGATCGCTTAACTATGATGCCTAAAACTATTGAAACCATGGCGCTTGGTTTGGAGCAAATTGTTTCTTTAGACGATCCTATCGGAAAAATTTCTGCCTTACAAAAGCAAGCCTCTGGTATTGAGATTGGCCAGATGCGTGTACCGCTTGGAGTGATTGGTATTATTTATGAGTCACGTCCGAATGTGACGATTGATGCAGCTGCTTTGTGTTTAAAGTCGGGCAATGCAGTCATCTTGAGAGGTGGCTCTGAAGCCATTGCTGCTAATACTTTATTGGCTCAGATTATTCAGGAAGGCTTGGCAGCCGCAGGCTTGCCTAAAGATGCTGTACAAGTGGTGACTACAACCGACCGTAGTGCTGTGGGTGAGATGGTCACGATGACACAATATATCGATGTGATCGTTCCAAGGGGCGGTAAGAGTCTGATAGCGCGCTTGATGACTGAGGCTCGTGTACCTATGATTAAGCATTTAGACGGGATTTGCCATACCTATATTGATGCTGATGCCGACGTTGCTATGGCCATCAAAGTTTGTGATAACGCAAAGACCCAGCGTTATGCACCATGTAATGCAATGGAGACCCTTTTGGTTAATCAAGAGATTGCGAATCAAGTATTGCCAATCCTGTGCAAAATTTATCAAGACAAAGGTGTTGAACTACGGGTTGATGATTTAACGCGTAAAACACTTGAGGCAAATGGTTTCCAAAATCTAGTAGAGGCGAATGACGAGGATTGGCAAACAGAATACTTAGCACCAATTTTGTCAATCAAGACTGTCGCTAATATTGATGCGGCAATGAACCATATTGAGCAGTATGGCAGCAAACATACTGATGCCATCATTACTAATAACAAAGCTCATGCTGAGCGTTTTTTGCGGGAGGTTGATAGTGCTAGCGTGATGGTCAATGCCAGCACACGCTTTGCAGATGGTTTTGAATATGGGCTCGGCGCTGAAATTGGGATTTCGAATGACAAGCTACATGCACGGGGTCCTGTTGGTCTTGATGGACTGACTTCATTGAAATATGTCGTAATGGGTCATGGTGAGATTCGTACTTAAGAAATAATTTGATTGATAGATAGAGCGCACTACATATGAGTAATTCATACCTTTGGGTAAAAACATTTCACATCGTATTAATTACTTCATGGTTTGCTGGTTTATTTTATTTGCCCAGAATTTTTGTGAACTTAGCCGAAGAGAAGAATGCTGAAGCTTATTCTCGTTTACTTGGTATGGCTGATCGTCTTTATCGTTTCATGACTATTTTGGCGGTTCCCGCAGTGTTGGTGGGCTTAGCCCTATGGCTTCATTTTGGAATTGGTCGTGGTGACGTGTGGATGCATGCCAAATTATTTTTTGTGATCTTAATGATTGGTTATCACCACGCTTGTTTGGGCATGCTTAAGAAATTCCGTACTGGTGTAAATAAACGTTCAGGGGTTTGGTTTCGTTGGTTTAATGAAGTGCCCGTTATTTTGCTTGTCACTATTGTTGCCCTAGTTTTATTTAAGCCTTAGTGCTAAGTGATTGCCGCGGTTTTATTTTTACTACCTAAACCCTTATAGATTGTTAGCTACATGAGATTTTTTGTTGTTTGTCCAGGCGGTTTAGAAATACCGCTGGCCCAGGAGCTGGCCGAAATTGCTGGGCGCCCAGCATGCAAGGCTCTAGGTGCATGGGTCATCGACCCCACCCCCATCAGCCCAACAGGTGGGGTTGGCCTGGCTGCACCAATATCGGCGGCTATGGCACTGAATTTGCACTCCCGCATTGCGAGTCGCATATTGTTACAGATGGCGCAAGCCCCTTATCGACAAGAAGAGGATCTTTATAAGTTAGTGAGCGGTTTAGCTTGGGAGGAATGGTTTACTTCTAAACAAACGCTAAGAGTAGATGTCACTGCTCACCGCTCTCCCTTGAAAAGTTTAAATTTTGCTACGCTCAAAATTAAGGATGCGATTGTAGATCGCTTGCGTGATGTCACAGGCGACCGTCCAAGTATTGATCCTGCTTTTCCAGATGTGCGGGTGCAAGCACATTTAACGGCAACTCAAGTGACTATTTATTTGGATACCTCTGGTGAAGCCTTATTTAAGCGTGGATGGCGAAATGAAAAAGGTGACGCACCTTTAAAAGAGAATTTGGCGGCAGGTATTCTTTCAATCACCTCTTGGCAGCCTGGAAAAATATTGTTTGATCCGATGTGCGGTAGCGGCACCTTTCTAATTGAGGCAGCCCAGATGGTTTTATCCATTCCGCCTGGTGCGATTCGTGCAGGAATATATGGTGATGACGCAAAGCCCAGCAGATTAGCTTATCGACCACTAGTAACTTCGGTTCATGGCTTTGGGTTTCAAAGGCTCAAGCCTTTTAATGAGGCTACCGAACAAAAGCGTTGGGTTGGCTTGAAGGACACTGCGCTTACGCAGATGCTAGAAAAGCGTAAGCAATATCCAAGCGTTCAAACTTTAAATATTTCTGGTGGCGATATTAATGAGAAATTAGTGTCGATGTTTAAGTGTAACTGGCAAAGAGCGCAGTTGCCAGAACAGCCAGTAGTGCGTCAAATTGATGCCTTAGCAGCTAATCCTCCAGGAGGAGTTAATGAGGGCGTAATGTTATTGAATCCTCCCTATGGGGAGCGTCTGGTCATTAAGGGCGGTCGTGGCCAGGAGCGCGTATCTACTCAAGATGCACGTCATGATGAAGTGCTAGATAACCGTTTTGAGCTAAATCTGGAGACGGGTCGTCAGAGTGCTAAGCGCTCTAGTCGTGAGTCTTTGAAGAAGCTGCAAGCACAAGCAGAGCAAGACCCAAAGTTTGTGGAGTTTTTGCGCCAGTTTGGCCAGCATCTCAAAGAGAATTTTGGAGGGTGGAATATCTTTGTTCTTACCGCAGATATGGCTCTGCCTGGTCAACTGCGCATTAAAGAATCGAAGCGCACCCCATTGTTTAATGGCTCACTGGAGTGCCGTTTGTTCAAGTTTGAGATGCATGCTAAGCGGCTGACTTGAGTATTAAACCTTAAAATGTAGGCTAAAGATAAGATAAGATAAGATAAGCGGAGATCAGAGTAATGGAATTTAAAACGTATATGTGCTTAATCTGCGGCTGGGTATATGACGAAGCCGCTGGTTTACCTGATGAGGGGATTGCCCCAGGCACTCTCTGGAAGGATGTACCAATGAATTGGACTTGTCCAGAGTGTGGTGCACGTAAAGAAGATTTTGAAATGATGGCCATTTAATTCGGAATACATGATGGAAAAAGTAGATCAAAACGAAGTCTTGTTTGAGCGTGCGCAAAAGACAATTTCTGGGGGTGTGAATTCTCCGGTACGTGCTTTTCGGCACGTGGGAGGAGTTCCTCGTTTTGTCACAAAAGCTAGCGGCCCATATTTTTGGGATGCAAATGGGCAGCGCTATATTGACTTAATTATGTCTTGGGGTCCTATGATTGCGGGCCATGCCAATCCCGAGGTAGTTGCTGCAGTTCAAAAGGCTGCTGAAACCAGTTTTAGTTATGGGGCGCCTACTGAGGGTGAGATAGAGTTGGCAGAGCGTATATGCGCCTTAATGCCAAGTGTTGAGCAAGTGCGTCTGGTGTCTAGTGGCACTGAAGCCACGATGAGTGCACTGCGTTTAGCGCGAGGCTATACCGGGCGTGACTTAATTATTAAGTTTGAAGGCTGTTATCACGGCCATGCCGATAGCTTATTGGTAAAAGCGGGCTCTGGCTTACTGACATTTGCCGACGCTACCCAGAATGCACCTTCTTCTGGGGGGGTTCCGCAAGATTTGGTGAAGCATACTTTAGTGCTGCCTTATAACGATGCAGCAGCTATTGAAGAGGTATTTAAAAAGCAGGGTAACCAGATTGCAGCCGTAATTTTGGAGCCGATTGCTGGCAATATGAATCTTCTTCAACCCTCCAAAGAGTTTTTGTTTACTATTCGTAAACTCACCAGTAAGTACGGTAGTGTCTTGATCTATGATGAAGTAATGACTGGTTTTAGGGTTGCCTTGGGTGGGGCACAATCCTTGCAAGGTGTTATTCCGGATCTGACTTGTTTGGGTAAGGTGATGGGTGGTGGCATGCCGATGGCTGCATTTGGCGGTACAAAAGAAATTATGTCTAAGCTTGCCCCCTTAGGGAGTGTCTATCAAGCGGGAACTTTATCTGGCAACCCCGTAGCTGTTGCAGCTGGCCTAAAGAATTTAGAGATTATTTCTCGCGAAGGTTTTTTTGAGTGCTTAACAGATCAAACTGAAAAGTTGATGAAAGGCTTAAAGCAGGCTGCAGATAAGGCAAGCATACCTTTTTCTGTTGATAGTGTTGGTGGGATGTTTGGTATTTACTTTGCCGATGAAGTACCAATTTCTTATAAGGCTGTTACCAAATCTAATATAGAAGCATTTAAGAAATTCTTTCATCTCATGTTGGATGAGGGAGTGTACGTAGCACCCTCGGCCTATGAGGCTGGTTTTATCTCGATTACTCATGACAATGAGGTGATCGATGCCATTATTGCTGCTGCTGATAAATCATTTAAAAAGCTTTGAGCAAATATTTTCTGAATCAGAGGTAATTGCTACATTCGGAGTGGGTGGTCATAACCACTCACTTGAATCAGGCCGAGACTTTTCGAATCCCTGTTTGAGTTTGATAGTTCCAAAGCAGTCAGCTTCCCGCCCCAGACGCAACCGGTGTCTAGGCCAACGACATTATGCTTTCTCAATAATCCCAGCGTAGACCAGTGACCAAAATAGGTCAGAATATCTTGAGTTTTTCTTTCTGGGGCTGTGAACCAAGGAATAAAACCTTTAGGCCCTTGTCCTAGACCTTCTTTGCTCAGGAATTCCATCTTACCGGAGGGTGTACAAAAACGTATGCGTGTAAGTGCATTTGTGATGATGCGTAAGCGTTCATATCCTTTGAGTGACTTGCTCCATGTATTTGGAGTATTGCCATACATATTTGCTAAAAATTCTTTGTATAACTTACTATGCAAAGTTTTTTCAACTTCTTGAGCGCATTCAATCGTCTGTTGTAAGTCCCATTGTGGCAGAACGCCAGCGTGCACAGTCAGGATCTTGCCATTACTTAGTGCCATCGGGCGATGGCGTATCCAATGAATCAATTCCTTACGATCAGGTGCTGAAAGTATGGGCTCAATAGTATCTACATTTTTGGGCTTCCTAAGTCCAGCATCAATCGCCAACAGATGAAGGTCGTGATTGCCTAAAATGCACTCTGCGCGCCCAGATTCTTGCAGGGCTTTGAGTTGGCGCAATACTCCCAGAGAGTCGGGTCCACGATTGACTAGATCCCCCAAGAAAATCATCTTTGATTTTTTGGGAAGTTTTTTAACGAGGGCTTTAAGAGAGGGTGCGCATCCTTGTACATCCCCTACAGCGTAGATCTTGCTCATACTCTATATTAAATCGTCTTCTTGACTACGCTGTAGCGAATCAAGGTATTTTTACGAGCCTCATCATGATCCACGATTGGCATTGGATAATCGCGTCCAAGTTGCAGCCCAGCAGCTTCTAGTTCGACATGTCCAGCTTTCCAAGGTGCATGGATTGTCTTTTTGGAGAGTTTCTCGAGTTGAGGAAGGTAGCACCGTATGAATTTTCCTTCGGGGTCAAATTTTTCAGACTGTGTAATGGGGTGAAAGATGCGAAAATAGGGTTGTGCATCGCATCCGGAAGAGGAGGCCCACTGCCAGCCACCATTATTAGATGAGAGCTCAAAATCATTGAGGTGCTCTGCGAAATGGGCCTCACCCCAACGCCAATCTATCCCCAAATCCTTGGTCAAAAAGCTCGCTACCACCATGCGTAGTCTATTGTGCATATAGCCGCTTTGGTTCAGTTGATGCATTGCTGCGTCAACTAATGGGTAGCCAGTTTTACCCTCACACCACGCGGTAAACAATTTCTTCGCCTTGGGTCCGGATTCCCAAACAATATTGTCATAGTCTGGTTTAAAGGATGCACCATCTGCCAGACGTGGATGATTAGCGAGAATCATGAAATAAAAATCTCGCCAAATGAGCTCGCTTAACCAAATTGTTGCGCCCATGCTGCCAGACAGCATCCGACGATGGACCTCTCTCACTAAACCTCTGATGGATAGCATGCCAAAGCGTAAATGCGTGGACAGATAGCTTACGCCTTTAATGGCCGGAAAGTCTCTGCCAATTTGATATTGATCAATACGTGATAGAAAGTCCTCCAAGAATACTTGACCGCCTTGAGAGCCTGGTGGTAAATAGCTTTCGATCCCAGTGGCACAAAAGCCCATAGATGCTAAAAAAGGAAATGACTGGTCCAATTTTTTAGGAATGGCTGCCAATTGTCCTGGCTTGGGATTGCATTCATAAGCAGCAAGGTCTTTCTCTTGAAGGGACTTCAGCCAATTATTTTTGTATGGTGTAAAGATTGAAAAAACGGTGTTTGAGTTGGTGAGAATTTCTTTTTTTTCAAAAATCACGTGATCTTTAAAACTCGCAAAATCAATACTAATTCTTTCTAGCAATGCTTTGACTGTCGCATCTCTTTTAATAGCTGTAGGCTCGTAATCATGGTTGGTAAATACCGCCTCAACACCTAACTCTTTAGCAAGCACAGGAATACATTCAGTTGGCTGGCCGACTCGAACAAGCAGACCACTACCATGTTTGCGAAGCTCATCATCAATTTGCTTTAAGCCTTGCCAAATAAAATCCACACGTCGATCATCTTTTAAGCCATTTGCATTTAATTCACCCTTCAGCAATGGTTTCAGAATCTCGGTATCAAAGATAAAGGTCAGCCAGACCTGTTGATTCGTCTTGAGGGCGTGGTGAAAGGCGGCATTGTCGTAGAGACGGAGATCACGGCGAAGCCATACTAGAGCTTTTTGCATAACCCCTATATTAGGGCTTCTTGAGAAGAAATGCAGGGGCAAAGCCTAGTCTGTCAGGTTAAGATTCAATGTAATGATGGATACGATCTTTTTTATTCTCTCGAAAGTAGTGCAATTTTGTTTAGAGCCGCTAAATTGGCTGCCAATTTTTATTCTATTGGCACTACTCTTCTTGTCTTTGCGAAAGTTGCACCTTTGTAAGCGTTTTCTAATCATTGCCTTAGTAGATCTTGCGCTAGTAGGCTGGCTTCCGACATCAGAAATTTTTCTGCGTGCACTAGAAAATACCATAGTAAAAACAGAGATCGCTAAGTTGTCAGCAAATGAATTGGGCGGCATTATTATTTTGGGCGGCGCAATTGATGGTGGTGAAATCGCCGTTGACCGGGGTGAAATTTCAATCTATTCAGCTGCTGAAAGGGTCACTAAAGCATTTGAACTGATACGAAAGCACTCAAATCTACCTTTTATTTTTAGTGGCTACTCTGGTCGAATTACCCCAAAAGGGGTTTCTGAGGCTGAAGCATTTAAGCAATTGATTCAGGAACAGGGCCTTAGTAGTGAAAACGCGCATTATGAAAACCAGTCCCGTAATACCTATGAAAATGTGCTTTATATGAAGCCGATGATTCAGGAGTTTGGGTTAAAAGATGATGGGGGAAAGCTTAAGCCATGGCTTTTAATTACCTCAGCTAGTCATATGTATCGATCGACTAAGATTTTCCAAAAGCAGGGGTTGGAGGCGATGCCCATGCCAGTGGATTATCAGACGGCCAATAGCCTGCAATGGACTAATTTTGATTTAGTCGACGGCGCTCGAAACTGGAATAGCCTAATTCATGAAATTGTTGGTCTATTTGCCTATTGGATGACTGGAAAAATCTAGATATTCTGTAAAATAAACTTCATGACCTCGGCTAAAAAAGCACCCCCTGTTTCAGAACTAGCCTCTGAATCTGAGTCATTAATTTCTTTTTCTGCTGACCATCTTGCAAATCAATTCCTGATTGCCATGCCTGGTATGGTGGATCCAAATTTTGCTGGATCTGTTATTTATCTATTTGAGCATACCGAAAGAGGGGCAATGGGCTTAGTCATTAATCGGCCCACAGAGGTAGATCTTGCCACCCTCTTTGACAAGATTGAGTTAAAGCTAGAGATCGCACCTTTATTAAAGCAGCCAGTGTATTTTGGCGGACCCATTCAGGTGAAACGAGGATTTGTATTGCATGAATCCGATACATTATCTCCATATAGCTCCTCTTTGATTATTCCAGACGGCCTCACAATGACTACATCTAGGGATGTGCTAGAGGCGGTTGCTGCAGGCAAGGGCCCTGCACATTTCTTGATGACTGTGGGTTATGCAGGTTGGGATGCAGGACAGTTGGAGGAGGAGATCTCGCTCAATGGCTGGATGAATGTGCCGCTTAGGCGTGAGCAAATGATTGAAATTATTTTTCAAACTCCATCAAGTCAACGCTATGAACAAGCGGTAACTCACCTAGGGTTTGATTTATCTCATCTTTCTGGTGAGGCGGGGCATGCCTAAGGCCGTGACTGTAATTGCTTTTGATTACGGAACTCGCAGAGTGGGTGCAGCAGTAGGTAATTCTCTGACTCAATCAGGCCAGCCTTTAAAGACAATTTCATCGACAAATAACGAAACCTTGTTTCAGGAAATTGACAGGCTTCTGAAGGAGTGGCAACCAGATCAATTGGTGGTGGGTAGGCCACTCCATCTAGATGGAGTGGCACATGATATGACTGCCAAGGCGACTCGATTTGGTAATCAACTTCATGGACGCTTTCAGATGCCGGTGGCATGGGTCGATGAGCGTTACACATCAGCAGTTCTAAAGGGAAATGCAGAGATTCACGACAATCTAGATGCACATTCTGCTGTTTTGATATTGGAGCAATATTTTGCAGAGCAAAGTGTCAAGTCTTTCAGCAAATAAATAACATCAGATTAAGATATCAGTACCAGGCCAAATATTGAATGCAGAACAGTTATACGGAAGATTGCTAGAAAATCTGCGCAAAAGAGCGCTAGAGAGTCCATTTGAGCTTGCGGGGTTAGCGATGGGTGGTGCTTGGATTGCCGAGCGTATCGCTGCTGATTTGGGGCTTGCCCATTTTGGAGTCATTAACGTCGCTTTTCATCGGGACGATTATGCCGAGAAGGGTATGACCGCATTACGGACTGCTAGTACGATGACTACCTATTTGCCATTTGATGTCAATGGTGCCAATATCATTTTGATTGATGATGTTTTATTCACGGGCAGGACTGTCCGTGCAGCGCTAAATGAATTGTTTGATTATGGTCGACCTGCAAAAGTGGAACTCATGGTCTTGGCTGATCGAGGGAATCGGGAGCTACCAGTATGTGCAAATTTTGTAGGTGAGCAGGTCATGATTGCAGAAAACCAAATGTTGGTTTTGGAGAAAGATACTGCTGGCAAGTTCAGCTTTCAGTTAGAGGGGTGAGCTTAATGAGTCAGTCAGTGAATCAATTTAATGCGGCTGGAGAGTTGACTCATCTTCTGACCCTTGAGGGCCTTCCAAAGGAGCAAATTCTCCATATTTTGGATGCTGCAAAGCAGTTTGTGAGTGTCACAGACCCTGCGCGTGAAGTAAAAAAAGTGCCACTGCTTCGAAGTAAAAGTGTCTTCAACCTTTTCTTTGAAAATTCCACTCGTACGAGAACAACCTTTGAGATCGCTGCCAAACGTTTATCAGCAGATGTAATTAATTTAGATATTTCTACATCCTCCACCGCTAAGGGCGAAAGTTTATTGGATACGATTGATAACTTAGTAGCAATGCAAGCGGATATCTTTGTGGTTCGACATGGCGTTTCTAGGGCACCAATTGAAATAGCGAATCACTTACCAGCCCATGTTCACGTAGTTAACGCTGGTGATGGTAGCCACCAACATCCAACCCAAGGCTTATTGGATATGTATACCATGCGTCACTTTAAGCAAAACTTTAAGGGCTTAAAGGTCGCAATTGTGGGCGACATCGTACATAGCCGGGTGGCGAAATCGAATATTCATGCGCTCACTACTTTGGGTTGTGAAGATATTCGTGCCATTGGCCCGGAAAGCTTATTGCCAAGCGATTTCAATATGCTTGGTGTGAAGGTATTTCATAGCATAGAAGAAGGTTTGAAAGATGTAGACGTTGTGATGACCTTGCGCATTCAGAAAGAGCGTATAGAGATAGGTCAAGTTCCAGAAGGTGATGCGTTCTTTAGGCAATATGGCTTAACTCCAAACCGTCTCGCTTTAGCAAAAGCAGACGCAATTGTGATGCACCCTGGTCCCATGAATCGTGGAGTAGAGATTGATTCGGCAGTAGCAGATGGTCCGCAGTCAGTCATCTTGAATCAAGTGACTTTTGGTATTGCTGTGCGGATGGCAGTAATGTCAATTGTGGCTGGTAATTAAATCGGTAATTGCTGTAGCTATGTGCTGATCAAAATTAATATGGCTATCCAGTATTAATTCGTCTTGAGCAGCAGCGCTAGAGTGCTCTAAATTATTGCTGATTACACCATGAAATTGGCATAGCTTTGATAAGCCAAACATTTGTGCCCATGAATTATTTCGATGAGGGTTGATTTCTAAAACCTGGACGTCGTCGTTTAAAAACAGAAGATTAAGCACCCCGCGGCGCCAACCATGTAAGTAAAAGTCTTCGCACTAGCTAATGTATCTAGATAATCCTTAAAGCTCAGCTTGGATAAAACCACCTGCTCAATATTTAATAAATTTTTACGACTAAGTTCGTTTCGTCCATAAATCAAATTTTTAGTTCGGATTTCAGTAATATCGTGCTTGGCAAAACAGATTGATTTGATTTCCCGATAAATTTTTTGGTAATCGGGATAAATCTGTAAATCTCTCCCCTCGGGGTCATAATCAAGTCAGAGAAACTATAAGCAGTTTTGTGGTTTAAAAATATTAAATTGCTAGTGTCGAACACTGACTCTAGGAACTCTCTTTGAAATGCATTGCCTTTAATTGATACGCAGACTCACTTTTTATTATTTCGCCACTGAAGATAAAAAGAAAAAAATACGTCATGAAAAAAATGGGAAATATTGTCCGTATGAATGATGAGTAGATAAAAAGCTTCACCTTCAAGGTTTTTTGTCTTGGGTTCAAACGGCAATAAAGACTATCTGCGAATGATAGTGAACTCGATCATTTTTTGCCGATAATGTCTTTTTGGCAAACAGCTGATCTTTATAGAGAATGAAGCTAGCACTGCCCGCTATGGAAACAAACAATTTTTGGAAGCGGTCTTTAATTTTTAGCATGCAGGTTTAATATTCAATATGGTAGGGAAAGCCCGCTATAATTTTAGTTACAAATATGATTTTAAGCGGTGATATAAGGGTGCTAATTGAAAGCTAAATCCATTGCGCAACAGAAAAATTGGCTTCTGCTTTCTCATGCTTTCAATATGGATGGTAGAGCGGCTAGTTTAGCCATTACAGATAAGATTCCTTACTTCTTAGAAGCCGGAATTCAGCCGATTGTATTTAGTGCCATTACGGGTTTAAAAGACGAGCGCTTTCCCCATAAGCAATTCTTGGCTTGGGGTCCGGCTGCCTTTAGATTTGATGTTCGTCACTGGATTGCCAATAAATATGGCCGTGGTTTTATCTACAAGATTACTACGAGAACAGTTTCGATTCTTTTGGCTCCATTTATTGGGATTGAGAAGTTGGTGCTTGGGTATTCCAGTCAGTGGTCTTGGGCGCTCCCCGCATTTGTACGTGGTTATTTCTTGATTCGTAGTGGAAAGGTTGATGTTATTTACTCAATTGGAAGTGCGTGGTCAGCACATTTAGCAGGAGTATGGCTAAAACGCGCAACTGGCTTGCCATTAATCTCTGAAGTGCATGATCCAATGGTAATTCGTAAGAGCCCCCAAGATCAGGGTTTTGAGAAACCTAAAAATCGAGATGCTCGTTTTCGTCTCTACTTGGAGAGGCAGCTTTGTAAGTATTCCGACTTTGTATGGTGGTTGACTGATGGCGCTCTGCATTACGCAAAAGTCAGAAATCCAAATTTGAATACTGCAGGTAACGCAACGGGATTTGTAGTGATGCCTGGTGCTAATCCTCCGGGGGATATGCATTGCAAATCTCACCATCAATATGGTGAGTATCTCAACTTAAGTCACTTTGGCTCACTAGCAAACGATAGATCGCTTTCTATTATTTTGAAGGCTGCTAATACACTCTTCGCTAAGTATCCCGACGCTAGAAAGCATCTTCGTGTACATGCTTACGGAGCTCCTCTAGACTCATTATCACTTGAGGCAATAAAGCAGTATGATTTTTCGGATATTTTGCTTGCGCATGGTCGCCTTGAGCATGATCCAGATACCGGTAAATCGGGGCGCGAACGAGTAGCGCAAAAAATGCAAGAAGCGGATGTTTTAATTTTGCTACACGGAAATGATGAGTGGTGTGCTGAATACATTCCCTCTAAATTTTATGACTACCTATGGGCTAGAAGGCCTATTTGGGGGATCATTCATCGTAATCCACGGCTCGATAAAATGCTTCTAGAGCGTCAATCTTATTTAAGTGCGGATGGTGATGATGTAGATATTGCCATGGCACTTGAGAGAATTTGGCTTGATTGGAAACAAAAACAGCTTTTAAAACCAGTTTGGCAGCCTATTGGTGTAGATCAGGCGGTTAGCAGTATTCTGTCGCATCTTGCTCAAGAAAAGGCTGCCCTTTGAAAGACCTTGTTCTTTACTGTAAATCCTATCGCAAAGATTTCTTGCGATTAAAGCGACTGTTGCAATCAATCTCGGATTTCAATCAGGATCGCATCCAGTTCTATATCTCTACCCCAAAAGTTGATCGCGATTTATTAATTCACCTCTTAGGTGTCGAAGGTTATGAGTGGGTGTCGGATGAATCTATCATTGAAGCAAATCCTGCTGCGCCAGTCGAAATCGAGAAAACCAAATCTGGCAGCTTGACTCAACAAATAGTGAAGTCAGAATTTTGGCGATTAGGCTTGTGTGAGAACTACGTTTGCTTAGACTCGGACTGCATTTTTATAAAATCTTTTTATAAGTCTGATTTCATGGCAAGCGATGGTTATCCGTATACGGTGATTTATCAAAATAAAGAGTATTTCCAGCTGGCTGTTAATCGCGGCTTTGCAAAAGTGCCTCTTCAGCTGAAGACCGAGGGGGATAGGGTTAAACATTTATTTGGACGTCATGGCCCGAATTACTACTGCCCTTGCCCACCATTTATTTGGTCTGCTAAGGTTTGGATGTCGATAGAAGAGTCTTATTTAAAACCTAAAGGCCTATCTTTTTGGGATATTTGCACGCCAGAACAGCCTGAAACTCTTATTTATTTAGAAGCTTTGTTAAATTACAAAGCGATTCCTTTGCATCCTATTGAGCAGCTATTTCGTATTTATTACTATGACTGGCACTACTATCTACTGTGTCGAATTGGTGAAGCGCCTGCGAAACTAAAAGAGCACTATTTGGGCGTCATCTATCAATCGAGTTGGGATTTTAGTTTGGATTATGGCGCTAGTCAAAAATCAATTTTTTCAAGAGCACTGAAAAAATTGAAACGATTTGGTCGCTATTTACAAAGTTTTATCTAATGATTTCAAAGCCACTCATCAGCGTGCTGATGCCCGCATACAACTCGGAGTTGTATATCGCTGAGGCCATCAATAGCATCTTGCAGCAAAGCTATCAGAACATAGAGTTGCTCATTTTTGACGATGGATCTACTGATAAGACTCGACAAATCATTGAAAGTTTTGGTGATCCTCGTATTGTGAAGATCTTGTCTGACCAGAATTATGGTGTGATCAAAGCGCGTAATGAGATGATCGATAGAGCAGGCGGTCAATATATCGCCCTTATGGATGCTGACGATATTGCTGATCCTACGCGCCTCGCGAAGCAATTACGAAGCTTAGAGCTAGGCGAATGTGATTTATGTGGAAGTGCCCAATGGGTTTTGGATGAGGCTTCTGGAAAACTGAAGAAGTCAAAAGATAAATTTACTGATTCAGACTTGCGAGCACTTTTAACCGTCTATTGTGGCTTGTGTAATTCTGCCATGATGGGAAAAGTAGAAATTTTTAAAAGATTTAAGTACGATACTTCCATATTAACTTCTGAAGATTATTGCTTATGGGTGCAGATGGCAGCTACTGGATATCGTTTTATTAATTTGAAAGAGCGATTGATTACGTATCGGCGTTATCCTGCGCAAACCAGCTCTGTACACCTCGATAAATTTAGAGTTACCACAATTGAGGTGCAAAAGAAGTACTTAGATCTTCTCGGAATTTCTGCGGCACTTTATCCGCGTCAATTGCCATGGCCCAAAAGATTAGGTGTCGGAATGAATTTATTACGCGCTTTAAATAAGAAATTTCCAGGCGTTTCTTTTCGAGCAAATTCGGAGATCTATGCTCGCTTTCAGTTTAGACGTAATAGATGGTGGACGCCATTGACGCGCTTAGAGCGTTTCTTCATCAGTCTTTGGATCACCCTCTGTAATTCGGTCACTACAGCATCCCCTTGCAGATGGCTCTTTATTTGATCTTGCGACAGTTCTGATGGCAAGCCAGATACCTCAAGTAGGCGATTTGCGCCTCGATAGGCATACCACATTTTCGGCATGATCTTCATTTGTTGGTTCAACAACCCTGCTAAGTGGCTCATTCCACTTTTTGAGCCTATCAATATGTCGGCGTTCAACAGATAGTAAAACGAACTCATAACATCGCTGTCAATACATTCATGAACTTCATGTGGGGTGTTTTGAAAATAGGCTTTCCAGGAAACAGCTTGTCCACTTTCAGAGTGATAGATTCCATCTCTGCCTTCGCTAAAGATGTAAATTGCAATTTGCTGTTGAGTATTGCGTAAAATCATATTGAGGATTTCTAAATACTGCGCATCTGGGAGCATTCTAGAAGAGAGATCTGAGAACTGTTGTCCTAGCAACAAATCTCCTCGGCGAAGATGTACGGCAATATTTAATTTATTTGGATCGTAGAAGAGGTGAATAGGATGTTGCTCTCGAGCTTTTGCATAGGCATTCAACAACCATTCTCTAGTGGACACATATTCATAATCGCCAAAGCGATTATTACTGAGTTTGAAAGCGACATTAGGCTCGAGATGATTTTAAATGAACTGATCTATAGATTTCATCAGTATTTTACTCGTTAGAGGGGATATGAATCTCAAAAAGGGGGTAATTCGATTAGCTTGATTGCACCACCCCGAATTTGATTTTCAACCTCCTCGCGACTGGGTGGTAACGCTATTGGGTTGAGCATTACGTTGAGACCATTCCCAATATGATGGGTTTCGTTTGCCTTGCGCCTTCTGAGCTTGGGCAAGGTTTGCTTAAGGCGCCATTTAAAGGACTGATGATGAGAGTTTGTGAGCTGGGTCTCTGAATAAGCGAATTGCAGTTGATTGCGATCGGCAATTTTGAGTGCTCGATTCAAAATACCTATCGAATGACCAATACCTGCATCAGGATTATCGTAATCTAGAATAAAGCGATTAGACATGCTTGAGGTCTTTAAGAATCTTGCTAATAATCGTTGACACGTAAGTTGTGGTATCAAACTCCATTGCTTTAGGAGATGTTAGAAATTCACGAATGTATTCTTGGTATTTTGTATAATGCTGTGCATTGATGCTCAATAAGAAGCGGTGTACTTCCGCAGTATTCTTAAAGTCTCTTCTATCAATAAAACAGGACTTAGGAATGTGATGTGTGATCGTATTCGAGCCCCAGTAGACTGGAACGCATCCCCCAAAGAAGCAATCAAAGATTTTTTCACTAATGTAATCAGGCAGATTGGCTACGTTTTCATAGCAATAGGCAAACTTCGTTTTTCGATAGATCAATTCTTTATCTTCTACTTCCCCTGCATAACTTGGAAAGGGTTTATAGCCTATGAGTTGGGTCGCTAGTCTTTTGAAGCGTCTTGATACTTTTTCAGATGCGGTAAAGCCTGGTTCAGGCTTGCTCCACCCTAGACCAAATAGTGAGAAATATTGAGGTGCATGGGATTCGTACCAGCGAATCACTTCTAAACGTTCCCGATAGAGATCATTTTCAAGACTTTTTGGAAATGCTTTATTCGCATTGATGATGCAGGAAAAAATCGGTCTTTCAGCGAAAGAGGGTGTGACTTGATTGCGTATTTGGTTGGGAATGAAGACGTGGCTGATATTTGGGAGGCTTGTAAAGTCGGCCTTCCAAGTAAACACCCCATCAAACTGACTAAGGTAACCCTCATCTTGATTACGAGGGCAAATATAGGGGTTTTCGGTAGCAATGAGATACTTTGGGCCAGAAATTTGATCTAAAGGCTGACCGTCATGCAAAATACTAAAAGCGATTTCTCGACCCTCGTTGACATCTGGATTATTTAACTCAATCCCATGCTTCAGAAATTCTGCTCTAAGCAATCTATTGGTAAAGGTTGGGTTATAGGTATGATGTCTATCGATTTCCTCAAAAGAGGCATTTTTTACCCTATCACGTTGATAGTAATTGGCAAATAACATTTTTATATGACTCTAGTGAAGTTTCGAAAGCATACTCGTAAAGCTATTGCTGATTCCAAAATTTTGCTGGCTGGTCCTATCAGAAATGTAGCGCATACGATTCAAAATGAAGTTGAAACCTTGGCGGCAAGTTTTGCTAACTTCAAGGAAATTCATTGCTTTGTAGTTGAGAGTGATTCTAGTGATGATACCCCGAAAAAATTAGAGGAACTCCAAGCAGCCATTAAAAATTTCTCATTTGTTAGCGTCGGTAACTTATGCAAGCAATATCCTAGACGCACTGACCGTATTGCCTTATGTAGAAATATTATTATTGATGCAGTCGCTTCTAGGCAAGAATTCGCTGACATTGACTATATTGCCATGGCTGATTTAGATGGCATGAATGCTCTGGTGACCGCAGAAAAAATTGCGCAGTGCTGGGAGGTGGATGAGCCATGGGATGTGATAACCGCCAATCAATTGGGTGAGTATTACGATATCTGGGGTTTAAGTCATCCAGATTGGAACCCAATGGATTGTTGGGAGCAAAAGCTTCGGCTAGAGAATATTTTTGGTAACGATATGGCTCAAAATACTGCAGTGACTTGTAAGCAGGCTCCCATTGATCCTCGGGCTGATCTGATTGAGGTCGACTCTGCATTTGGCGGCCTTGGTATTTATACAAGAGCATCATTTTTAGCGGGAAGGTATGCTGGCACAGATGATCAGGCTGGTGGAATTGATGTCGCTGATCACATCCCTTTTCATCGTGATTTGCGAAAGAAAGGCTATCGTATTTTTATCAACCCAGCTTTAATCAATTGCGATAAATCTACTCGTGATTATGCGGAAGGAGCTGTAGTCCCTAAGCGGAGAGGTGCCCTCAAGGTAGTTAAGCGCCTTGGGATTTTTTTGTTTGGAAAAAAGCGTTTTAATAAATACTTAGAGATGATGCATACGCCGTAAGGCGAAACAACAGAGGTAAGCAATGATTTTAGTAACTGGTGGCGCAGGCTTTATTGGCGGTAACTTTGTTTTGGACTGGCTAAAAGTCCCAGAAAATGAAGGCATTATTAATTTAGATAAATTAACTTATGCCGGTAATCTAGCTACTCTTGATTCTTTAAAAAAAGATCAACGCCATATTTTTATTCATGGGGATATTGGTAACCAAGCCTTAGTCACCAAGCTGCTCAATGATTATCAACCGCGTGCGATCATTAACTTTGCTGCCGAAAGTCATGTGGATCGCTCGATTCATGGCCCTGCGGAGTTTGTGAATACTAATATCGTAGGGACATTTAATTTACTTGAGTGTGCTCGTAAGTACTGGAATAGCCTTCAAGAAAAGGCAAAGGTAAATTTTCGTTTTCATCATATTTCTACTGATGAGGTCTATGGCTCCCTGTCTGCAACAGATCCCGCTTTTACTGAAACCAATCCTTATGAGCCCAATAGCCCATATTCAGCTTCTAAGGCTGCCTCTGACCATTTGGTGCGAGCCTGGTTTCATACTTATGGATTCCCAGTAGTGAGAACAAACTGTTCTAATAACTATGGGCCATATCATTTCCCCGAAAAATTAATTCCACTCGTTATTTTGAACGCCTTAAATGATAAGCTTTTGCCAATCTACGGTGATGGTCAACAAATCCGAGATTGGTTGTATGTCGGCGACCATTGCTCAGCAATTCGTGAAGTATTGACAAAAGGAAAATTAGGTGAGACCTACAACATCGGTGGTTGGAATGAACAAGCCAATATTGATGTAGTCAAAACGATTTGTCGAATTTTGGATAAGTTAAAACCTCGGGCAGATGGCCAGTCCTATGACCAGCAAATTACTTTCGTGAAAGATCGCCCTGGACATGATCGACGCTATGCCATTGATGCTAGTAAAGTTGAGCGCGAGCTAGGCTGGCGTCCAGCAGAAACTTTTGATTCGGGTATTCGTAAAACAGTACAGTGGTACTTAGATAACCCTGTGTGGATCGAGGGTGTTGTGAGTGGATCCTATCGCGACTGGTTGCAAAAACAATACAACTGATATTGCTTCATGAATATTCTCGTTTTTGGAAAGGATGGGCAGTTAGGTAAAGCTTTTAAAGTCTTATTAGATCGGTTGCCTAAAGCCGCTAAAGCACAGGTATCTTATCTTGGTAGGGCCGAGTGTGATCTTGCAAATGCAGCGGCAGTTCAATCGCACCTCAAGCAATCAGGAGCACATCTTATTATCAATGCTTCTGCATATACTGCAGTAGATAAGGCAGAAACTGAAACAGATTTAGCTTTTGCTGTGAATGCTAGAGCTCCCGAATTGATGGTGCGCTACGCTAGAGAAAATAACGCCACTTTCCTACATTTTTCAACGGACTATGTTTTTGATGGTCGTAAAGATGGTTGGTATATTGAGGCTGATGAGCGCAATCCTTTAGGTGTTTATGGAAAAAGTAAGGCAGCTGGTGAGATAGCAATTGAGAATGCATTTGTAAATGCTCCTACAGGTCAATTTGCGATCTTAAGAACTAGCGGGGTATATGGCGACGGTGGTAATTTCATACGTACCATTTTGCGTTTGGCAAAAGAGCGAGGAGAGTTAAAAGTTATTCATGATCAGTATGGTGTGCCCACCTCTGCAAAATGGTTGGCGCAGGTAAGTTTAGATTTGGTCTTGGATTCGCAATGGAATCTCAAAAAGTTTGATTCAGGGATTTATCATGCAACCCCAGCGGGTGAGACTAGCTGGTATGGTTTGGCTTGCTTGGCGGCTCAAACAGCACTTGATGCTGGAATAACTCTAAAAGCCAATCCAGATGTCATTAAACCCATCCAGACAATCGATTATCCTTTGCCAGCACCCCGACCTATGAATTCCCGTATGGACAGCTCTAAGCTACGCTCCGCCTTGCAAAATCACGCTTCTAAGACCTCAAACTCTTATAATAAACCTCAAAATATGCCTAATTTCCCTGTATGGGATGGCTTGGTTCAAGAATACGTATCTCAACTTGCTGTTGACGGCTTAATTTAAAAACTGCGCGCATTAAGTGGGGTGCTAGATAAGGGTATTACATGACGATAAATCGTAAGGGAATTATTCTGGCTGGTGGGTCCGGTACAAGGCTCTATCCGGTGACTCAAGCAGTTTCCAAACAGTTGATGCCGGTTTACGATAAACCAATGGTGTATTACCCTTTGAGTACTCTGATGTTGGCGGGCATCCGCGATATCTTATTGATTTCCACGCCCCACGACACGCCGTGCTTTTCAGAATTACTCGGCGATGGCTCGCAGTGGGGCCTCAATATTGAATATTGTATTCAGCCATCGCCAGATGGGCTGGCACAAGCATTTACATTAGGCAAAAATTTTATTGACAATAGCCCAAGTGCATTAGTATTGGGTGACAATATCTTCTATGGCTATGAATTAGTGGATCAATTGGGCAAAGCTCATGATCGTAGCCAAGGAGCTACAGTATTTGCATACCATGTAAATGATCCAGAGCGTTATGGAGTCGTTGAGTTTGATAAAGACTACAAAGCACTCTCTATTGAAGAAAAGCCGCTAAAGCCGCGAAGTAGTTATGCGGTTACGGGCCTGTATTTTTATGATAATCAGGTCTGTGATATCGCGGCCTCTATCAAGCCGAGTGCTCGTGGCGAACTGGAAATTACAGACGTAAATCGGATATATCTGCAAAAAAATGAATTGAACGTGGAGATCATGGGCCGAGGTTTTGCCTGGCTAGATACGGGAACGCATGATTCGTTGCTCGATGCTGCTGGGTTTATTGCAACTTTGCAAAAGCGTCAAGGCCTCATGGTTGCTTGTCCCGAAGAAATTGCTTATAGACAGGGTTGGATTAGTGCAGAGACGGTTCAAAAAGTGGCTACCCAACTCAGTAAAAATAGTTACGGGCAGTACCTCAATAAGATTTTGAATGAATTGAATATGTATGTACAACCTGTAACTCTTTCTGCTAAGAAGGGCAGAGAATGAGTCAGCATCCTAAGTTGAAAATTACTCCAACAGAAATTCACGATTTATTGATCGTAGAACCAAAGGTATTTGGTGATGAGCGTGGTTGGTTTACCGAGTCTTTTAATGTAAAAGACTTTACTAATGCTACTGGTTTAGATATTGAGTTTGTACAAGATAATCATTCCTATTCCCGTCAATGGACTCTGCGCGGTCTACACTATCAACTAGAAAAGGCGCAGGGCAAGTTAGTCAGAGTGGTGGTAGGAAGTGTATATGACGTAACTGTTGATATTCGTAAAGATTCACCAACTTACGGCAAATGGGTGGGGATTGAATTAAGCGCTGAAAACCATAAACAGATGTGGATACCAGCCCAATTAGCACATGGCTTTTTGGTTCTCTCAGAGACCGCTGAGTTTTTGTATAAGACTACCGATTATTATCATCCGCAAAGTGAAGCGTGCCTTGCCTGGAATGATCCAACGGTAGGCATTGAATGGCCACTTCCGGCTGGCGCTCAACCCAATATGAATGCGAAAGATTCTGCGGGATTACTGTGGGATATGGCGCCTAAGTTTTAATAGCTGACTTGCGTTAAAAGATAAGATAATGCTCATATGAGCGTCGTATTTTCCAACCCTTTAGTAAATCAAAAACCTGATCCCAAGATTTTGTTGGTCAAACTCTCTTCCTTGGGGGATGTGCTCCACAACTTGCCGATTGTTTGGGATTTGCGCGCTCGTTTACCTGGCGCCCAAATAGACTGGGTAGTTGAAGACGGGTACGTTCACCTATTAGAGCCTCTATTGAGTCGTGAGGGCGCTAAGGGTATTGATCATATTATTCCTTTTGGCTTGCGTCGCTGGAAAAAAAACCTGCTTCAGTCATCAACCTGGAAAGAATTTTTTGCTTTTAAAGACCAGTTGCAAAAAAGTACATACGATGCCCTCATTGAAACTCAGGGATTACTCAAATCTGCGCTAGTTTGCTCTTTAGCCAAAAAATCTTTAAACGCCATTATTGCTGGCCTTGCCAATGCAACTGAATTTTCGGGTTATGAGCCGATAGCCCGATCTTTTTACAACCAGTCGGTACAAGTTCCATTGCAATGCCATGCAGTTGACCGTTCTCGCTGGGTGATGTGTTCTGCATTCGATTGGCCGCTGATCGAACGTACTACCCAGCCTCAGTTTTATCCTCATCATTATCTTGAGCAACTTGCTGCGAGCTCTAGTCACTCCATTTGTGCACTGAAAATGCCTTATGTGCTTTGCTTTCATTCGACAGCAAGGGAGGCAAAGCGCTGGTTAAATGAAAATTGGGTGCTTTTGGGTAATAAACTCGCTGATCAGGGATATCAAGTAGTTCTGCCATGGGGCAATCTCGCAGAAAAAGCAGTAAGCGAAACGATTGCTAAGCACATTCCCGGTTCATTAGTGCCTGAGGCTTTCTCGATCGAAGACGCTTTTTCAGTCATGGCTGGTGCAGCGCTGACTGTAGGTGTTGACACAGGCCTTACTCATTTAGCAGCGGTCTTAGGCAAGCCCACAGTTGAAATCTATTGTGACTCGCCTAGATGGAAGACTGAGGGTTATTGGTCAGAGAAAATTCGAAATGTAGGCGATATTCAGAAGTCGCCAAGTGTAGCGGAAGTAATTGCTGCTACTGCTGAATTATTGCCTTAACGCAGTAAGGCATTGATTGCTACCAGATCTTCATCGTTGAGCGCGGCGGCGTGTGCTTTTAATGTAATCGCATTCACAATAGTCTTGTAGCGTGCTTGTTGTAGTAAAGAGTGGGTATTGATTAACAAATCGAGTGCAATCAGTACATCGATATTGATCAAGGTACCTACCTGAAAGCTGACTCCAATGCGGATGAAGTAGAGCTGCTCTGCAGCCTCATATGCTTTAACACTAGCGAGAGGCCCCTATAAAAACCAGTAAAAGCTGTACGTGTGTTTTGTGCTGCTGTCCGTCGATAGTTGTCGTAATTTGCTTTCGCCACATCTAATAGAGCGGCATTTTGTCGAATCACTGAACTGTTGTAGCCACCAGAAACCAGCGGAATAGTCATTGGCAGTGCGACGGTATTGTGATAGATGTTCGTATTTGCTGGTGTGTAGTTATTTGGCCTTCCGTTAGAGGTGTTGTATCCAGAGGTACCGACAAAATTGGCGGTAGGGTATTTTAATGCCTGAGCACCTCGATAGGTGCGCTCTGCAATGCTTACAGACAGCTGTCCAGCAAGAACATTAAAGTTTGATGCCTCTGCTTGGTTTATCCAATCATCCAGCGTTTGTCCAGGAGGTAGGTGGGGATTAACGCTCTCTGCAATAGGACTACCTTTGGTGTCTTTGTTCTTGCTAGGTGGATCTTGAGGCACCCCTTCAATTTTGGCATCCTTAATAAGGGGCTTTCATGCACCTACTGGACGTCCAACGATTTGTTCTGGTGCTCCACGTTT
The DNA here is from genome assembly GCF_900095185.1 of Polynucleobacter necessarius. Classification (NCBI taxonomy): domain Bacteria; kingdom Pseudomonadati; phylum Pseudomonadota; class Betaproteobacteria; order Burkholderiales; family Burkholderiaceae; genus Polynucleobacter; species Polynucleobacter necessarius. The sequence goes on from NZ_LT606948.1 coordinate 893,745, forward strand.
GACAATCAGATCTGCCTGTGGAGCGATCTCTTGTGAATTTGCTAAATCAAGCGCGGCTTGAGGGGTATTCACATCAACAATGGTTGCAAGTCTGGCATCAAATTGCTGCTTAATTAAGTCTTTTTTATTTTTGTAAAGCGCCACATTATCTTAGCTAGTAAGAGCATCAAAATAGGCTTGTGTTACCCGTAATATCAGGTCTTGTTGCGCTGAGAAAAAGCGCGTGTCCGCTAATGTGGTATTGAGATCACCTTGCTTAAATAGCTCCAATGTAGCAACGTTAAAAACAGGCTGAGTTAAGGTCGCTGTGTAACTCTTTTGATCAGAGAGTCTAGAGTTACCGGCATTATTCGATATGATAGTGCTGCCAGCACCATGTTGGTAGTAACGTGTTCCACCAGGGGTGGCATGAGCCTGTGCGGCATTAATAAAGAAAAGCCTTGCCAATACAGTTCTTTGCTCGCTTGGTAATTGAAATGAGCCGCAGTTAATACGGGATCGCTAAAAGCAGCTTCTTGGTAAAGCTGAATTAAATCATTGAGTTGACCTTTATTTTCTGCATCCTTGCTACCTGTTAAGGTGGAGGGGCAGAAATGGGTGGTACTGCAGGTTTACTTGGCGGGACTGTAAGTTGCGGTGGCTGCTCAAGTCCTATAAGGGTAGAGGTACTCATCGGGGTTGGCAATGCAGGCCTTGGGGCAGCATTAGGGCTTTGCGCAAGGGTATGAAAAGACCAGGCACCAAAACCGAGCGCTTCACTCAGGATCAAAACAAAGGCTGTAAGTCGAGAGCGTCTAAAGCGGTTTAGGGTCATGTAATTCAGTTACTTTTCAATGTGCTATCCAGTTTAAGGCCAATTTATTCCAATTGCATATTTCAGTACTATTTTGTCAAATCCCCTGATTTGCCCCTAGATACCTGTAAAATTTAGCTCATGGATCTAATTTTGTTATTAACAGCAGTCATTCTGGGTGTTGTCGAAGGATTAACGGAGTTTTTGCCAATCTCCAGTACTGGTCATCTCATTTTGGTTGGTGACTTGTTCAACTTTAATGATGACCGAGGTAAAGCATTTGAGATCATTATTCAGTTTGGCGCTATTTTGGCAGTCTGTTGGGAGTTTCGTCAAAAGCTTGGCAAAGTAGCATCTTCTTTTGGCAGCAGTGCACTTGCACGTCGCTTTATTGCGAATTTAATCATTGCCTCAATTCCGGCGATGGGGTTAGGTTTTGTCTTCGGTAAGCACATTAAAGCGGTATTGTTTTCCCCAATTCCTGTTGCTAGTGCATTTATTATTGGTGCCTTCATTATTTTTTGGGCAGAGCGCCACCAGCAAAAGCTCGTTACTAGTGCAACACATATTCAATCGGTCGATGACCTTACCCCTTTGGATGCTCTAAAGGTCGGCATTGCTCAATGTGCAGCATTAATGCCTGGAACATCTCGCTCGGGTGCAACCATTATCGGCGGCATGCTATTTGGCCTGCCGCGTGCAGTGGCAACTGAGTTTTCTTTTTTCTTAGCCATTCCAGTAATTGGTGGAGCTACTGCGTATGAGTTACTGAAGCTTTGGAAGGCACCCGTTACTTTTTCTGGAGAATATACTCTCGCAATTGTGGTGGGCTTTATCGCTGCGTTTATTTCAGCATTTGTATGTGTTCGCTGGCTAATTCATTATGTGGCTCACCATAATTTCATACCTTTTGCATGGTATCGCATAGCTTTTGGATTGCTGGTTTTATTCACCGCCTATACTGGCTTAATTGCTTGGTCCCATTAACATCTTTATTGACTTACTAGGTTCAGGCAATTCTCATGGATGCATCAATAGACGCAATCACCAATCATATTCAGCTAGCACTAGCACCCGTGTTTCTGCTAACTGCTGTGGCTACCTTTATTAATGCTATCTCTGGTCGTTTGGCCAGATCTGTAGATCGTATGCACTCAATCCGACGCGCTATCGATGAAGGACAAGTGAAGGACCCGGCACTATTGCGGAATATGCATAAAGACGCAAATGAAGTTAAAGTGCGTGGGCGCCTGTGTACCGCAGCCATCTTTTTTGATGTATTGAGCGGGGTTTTTATTTCTCTTACGGTATTGGAGCTCTTTTTCTTTCAGGCTGGTGCTGTACGTTCTTTGCAAACCATGTATGTTATTTGGACATTTGTACTGGGCCTTATCTTTTTTATGACATCTCTCGCCATCGTGCTTGCTGAGATTGTCTATGCTTATCGTTCTGCAGGCTGGAATAACCCCACGCTGGACAAATGAGCAACTGTATTAATCATACTTTCTTAAATTAGGATCAATATGAATAAAATCCTCATCACCGGTGGTGCTGGCTTCTTGGGTTCTCACCTTACCGAACAATTACTCAAAGAGGGTAATGATGTCTTGGTAGTCGATAACTACTTCACAGGTAGAAAAGAGAACTTAGCGCACTTAATGCCTAGCTCTCGTTTAGAGCTCATGCGTTACGATGTGACCTTTCCGCTCTACGTCGAAACCAATCAGATCTATAACTTGGCTTGTCCAGCTTCTCCAGTGCATTATCAATACGATCCAGTGCAAACAACTAAGACGAGTGTGCATGGTGCAATTAATATGCTCGGGCTTGCCAAGCGCAGCAGAGCGCGTATCTTGCAGGCCTCAACTAGTGAAGTGTATGGCGATCCAGAAGTGCATCCTCAGCCAGAAGAGTACTGGGGCAAGGTCAATCCCATCGGTATTCGTTCTTGCTATGACGAAGGCAAGCGCTGTGCTGAAACTCTGTTTTTTGATTACAACCGCCAGCACAATTTAGATATTAAAGTTGTTCGCATTTTTAATACCTACGGACCCAGAATGCATCCCAATGATGGCCGAGTAGTGAGTAACTTTATTGTTCAGGCATTACAAGGCAAGGCCATCACGATTTATGGTGATGGCCAGCAAACTCGAAGCTTTTGCTATGTTGATGACTTAATAGACGCCATGGTCAAAATGATGAACTCCGAACAAGGCTTTACTGGGCCGGTCAATATTGGCAATCCTGGTGAATTTACTATGCTGCAACTAGCCGAAGCTGTATTGAAATTATCTGGCAGTAAGTCCAAGATCATCCATCAAGCACTGCCATCTGACGATCCAAAACAACGTCAGCCTAATATTGAATTAGCCAAAGCTAAACTCGGATGGCAACCAAAGGTGAATTTAGAAGATGGATTAAAGGAGACGATTGCTTACTTTAGGAAGGTAGTAGGTTAATAGTGATCGAGAGTGGCGCCGCTTCGAATCAGCGATTTGATCGAATTCGATCTTTTGTTTTAAGAGCTAGGAGAACGACTGCTGGTCAGCAGCGAGCTATTGAAGAGCTTGGTCCCCAGTTTCTGCTGCCGCATCAAGAATCTAAACTCAATCTAATTGATGCCTTTGGTGGATCAAGCAAGCCAAAGATTCTGGAGATTGGTTTTGGTATGGGTGAGACTACCGCTAAGATTGCAGCCCTGAGACCAGAAGATGATTTTTTGGCAATTGAAGTCCATGCTCCAGGAGTTGGTGCTTTGCTCAAGCTGATAGGTGAAAACCGGCTCACGAATTTGCGATTAATTCGTCATGATGCGGTTGAGGTTTTAGAGCACATGATTGGTGATGCTTCATTAGATGGTATTCATATTTATTTTGCAGACCCATGGCATAAAAAACGTCACCATAAGCGTCGCTTGATTCAGGCAGAATTTGTCAGACTTCTGGTTTCTAAATTAAAGTCAGGCGCTTATTTGTATTTAGCAACAGATTGGCATAACTATGCTGAACAAATGTTATTAGTGCTCAATGCAGAGCCCGTTTTAACAAATACTTCTTCAGAGTTGGTGAAGATTGAAACGTTCGACTTAGGTGATATAGCTAAACCAGATGAGGTTTGGAATGAATTTAAACCGACTGTAAAGCAAATCAATTCATTACATGCCGGATACGTACCTGCACCTGAATATCGGCCAGTTACAAAGTTTGAAAACCGTGGCGTCAAACTAGGCCATGGTGTTTGGGATTTAATCTATCAAAAGAAATAAATAAACGATAAACAAAAGTCGTTTATAAGCCTACACAAACATATTTGATCTCGAGGTATTCATCCATACCAAATACACTACCTTCTTCGAGCCCTAAGCCCGATTGTTTGACCCCTCTAACGGAGCTACCTCGTTAGAGGTGAGGCCAGTATTGGTACCTACCATGTCGTATTCCAAGGCTTCGGCTAATTTCCACACTCTGCCTATATCGCGACTATAAAAATAAGATGCCAGACCAAATTGGCTGTGATTAGCACGCTTGATTACTTCTTCATCGCTCTCAAAAGAGATGATTGGTGTTACCGGACCAAAAGTTGCTTCATAAGTGATGAGCATTTGATTGTCGACATTAGCTAATATAGTGGGCTCAAAAAAGTTTTTACCTTCAATCGTTTGATTGCCACCGGTTACGAGCTTTGCGCCTTTGCTGAGAGCATCAGCAATATGCCTTTTAACTTTTTCTAGAGCGGCAGTCTCAATGAGGTGTTCTTGAGTGATACCATCTTCCAAGCCATTGCCAACTTTAACACTGTCAGGAGGGCCTTGGCACACTTTTCAACAAATTGATTGTGCACGTTTTGTGGGCATAAAAACAATTGGCACAAACACAGGTTTGACCTGAGTTTCTGAATTTAGAAGCCATGGCACCATTTACTGCGGCATCAATATCTGCATCCTCAAAGACAATAAAAGGAGCGTGGCCTCCTAACTCTAGAGCGAGTTTTTTAACTGTTGGAGCGCATTGTTCCATCAAAATACGACCTATCTCTGTAGAGCCAGTAAAGGAAAGATGGCGAACTATAGGTGATGAACAAAGCGTCTTGCCAATCACAACTGACTGCTTTGCATCGGCGGTCACAATATTCATCACCCTATCAGGGATGCCGGCACACTGTGCTAGTTCGGCAAGGGCAAGTGCAGATAAGGGGTTAGCTCTGGCTGGTTTGATCACAATGGTGCAGCCTGCCGCTAGGGCTGGGGCGATCTTACGAGTGATCATTGCGGGGATCGGAAAGTTCCAGGGAGTGATGGCCACACAGACGCCAATCGGTTGCTTCAAAACCATCAGACGCTTATATCGCTCCAAGTGCTTCCTAAAATAGATCCTTTGACACGGTTCGCTTCTTCTGCAAACCACTCTACAAATGAAGCCCCATATGCCACTTCATTTGTAGCTTCTGTTAAGGGTTTGCCTTGTTCGAGAGTCATGAGCGTTGCTAAGTCTTGTGTATTTTCAATAATCAAATCAAACCATTTACGCATGATGAGCGCACGTTCTTTGGATAGCTTGTTGCGCGCCATGCAGGTAGGGCTTTTGCTGCAGCAGCGACTGCAAGTTCAGCAGCGCTACTGTCTAAGTTGGCTACCGTAGCAATCATTTCATCGGCTGCAGGATTCTTGAGCTTAAAGGTGTTCTTGGAGTGAATCCATTTGCCATTAATGAAAGCATCTTTTTTGAAAAGAAGGATGTTTTTCAATTGGCTGCGAATATCAACTTTTTGCATGATTTTTAACCTTAGTGAGATGCAAACTATTTTATCCCTCAATAGATAAAATAGCCTCAAGCCCCCAGATCTTTAAGGCTTGAGGGCTTGGATGATGCTGTATTGATTAGGTTGTTTAGCCCGCTTGGATTTCTGCAGTTCGGAGTGTTTGAGCTAGAAGGTCTAGTACGCCGTTGACATACTTATGACCATCAGTACCACCAAAGGTTTTGGCTAGCTCAACTGCTTCATTGATGGCTACTTTGTAGGGGACAGATAGATCCGCAGCTAGCTCATAAGCTCCAATTAAAAGGGCCGCATGCTCTACAGGCGATAGTTCGTTAATGGGGCGATCTAAGGCCGGTGAAATAATGGCTTCTAATTCATCTGTTCGAGCTAGGACACCATCAAAGATACCCTGAAAGAGATCTAGTTGGCAGCGACGGAATGCTGGATCTTCAGAAAGCTGTTTGGCAATGGCTGCACCATTCGGGATACTTCCAGCGCGACGCATTACCAAACTTTGGTAAACGCCTTGAAGGGCATACTCACGAGCGCGACGGCGGGGTGTGAGCGAGCGCTTAGGTGCTGGCTTCGCTTCTTTACTTGCTTGTGGAAATTTCGAGTTAGCAGGGTTCTGGCTAGAGTTAGACATGAGAATTATTTTTCTTCACTCGAGTTGATTTCAACATCAAAATCAGGAGTTAATGCCAAGGTTAAGTTTGCCATTTCGATTACTGCGTGAGCGCATTCAGCGCCTTTCACCTGAACACGTGCATGAGCTTGCTCATCAGTGTCACAAGTTAAAATACCATTTGCAATTGGCAAACCCGAGTCGAGGGAGATGCGGGTAATACCAGCTGCGGATTCATTGGAAACCAATTCAAAATGATAAGTCTCGCCACGGATCACAGCACCCAAAGCTACCAAACCATCAAACTCGCCGGTTTCGACAAGCTTTTGTAGTGCGAAGGGAATTTCGAGTGCTCCAGATACGGTTACAAGTTTGATATTCGCTTGATTCACGCCAAGTGCAATCAATTCATTAATACAAGCATTGGTCAGCGCAACGCAATGATCCTCATTGAAGCGTGCTTGTACAACGCCAATACGCAAATCTTGACCGTTGAGGTCTGCTTCTAATACGCCTACAAAATCATTGTTAGAGCTAGTCATATATATTTTTTAATCAGGAACGCATTAATAGATATTAAGGAGTGTAAGGCTTATAGCCAGTCACTTCCAAGTTATAGCCGGACAGGCTCGATACAAGACTTGGGTTGGCGAGTAAGCGCATTTTCCCAACGCCAATATCTTTAAGTATTTGAGTGCCAATGCCATAGCTTCTGAAATCTGTTTTTCTGGCCAACGGTTTCTTAACTTCGTCATGGGATTGATTGAGCTTCTTGAATTGAGCAAGCCAGTCATAAGCATTTGGTGCGGCAATACCTGAGGCATTTAGAAGTACAGCAACACCGGCGGGCGCAGATGCAAGCGCTGCTAATGCTTTGGCTAGCGGCCAAGAATGGGTGCTGACATGAGAGTCAAGGAAATCCAAAATCGTGACGGGTTCATGCACACGCACTAAGGTTTCTTGGGATTCTGAGGGTTTGCCGTGCACTAATCCGATATGTATACATGAACTCGGGGTATCGCGATAAACAATTCCCTGAAATTTCCCCTAAGGGGTAACGAATTCACGTCTACCTTCGCGAATAACGATGCTTTCATGTTGACTGCGGTATTGAATGAGATCGGCAATGCTGCCAATTTTTAATTGATGTTCTTTAGCAAACTCAAGAAGATCAGGAAGGCGCGCCATACTGCCATCGTCTTTCATGATTTCGCAAATCACAGAAGTGGGGGATCATTCCGCCATTGCTGCAAGATCGCAACCTGCTTCAGTATGGCCGGAGCGAATTAAGACGCCTCCTGGCTGAGCCATTAGTGGGAATACATGCCCAGGCTGAACTAGATCACTCGGTTTGGCATTGGGGGCTACTGCAGTTTTAATCGTCAGTGCACGATCGGCCGCTGAAATTCCAGTAGTCACTCCGCTCGCTGCCTCAATGGATACTGTGAAATTCGTTCCCATCGATGTGCCGTTGTCTCGAACCATCAATGGCAAGTTGAGTTGCTGGCAGCGTTCACGGGTTAAGGTTAAGCAAATTAAGCCTCGACCATGTTTAGCCATGAAATTTACTGCATCGGCTGTAGCATGATCTGCTGCCAAAACTAAATCACCTTCATTTTCGCGATCTTCTTCGTCAACGACGATCACCATCTTGCCGGCGCTGAGCTCGGCAATGATGTCTTCAGTAGTGGCAAGGTTATTTGGCATAGCCCTTTATTTTAAGCGCACGACATACTTGTTGTTCGGTCCGACATGAATGTCCCGTCTTTCGCACAAATAGAGCTGTGAGCAAGAGTTTCGACCTGATGCCTGTTTTTTGAAAATGGGTTGTGTCAGCCCCAAAGTACCCCAGCCTAATAAATGCAATGAGCCCAAGACCGATGCCCAGAAATAGCTGTGGATTTATATTGTTAGAGGTTTTGGTGGCTATGAGCCTGATTTTGGGGGTCTGGGCTCAATAGGTGTTTATCAAAAACTCGCTCTCAACCTCGTCCAGCAAGAAAGTAGGCGATCCCAAATCGGAAAGGAATTCGATGTCTATGGGATACAAGAACATGCCAGAGCTAATTTGTTTATTACGAGCCAAGGTTTAAGACGTGACACTGCTCGACTGCTTAGTCGGAATATCTCTATGCGCACTGCTGCTCAACCCGTTGCTCAAGTCCAGCGCTGACTTGCTAATTAAACAAGTTGAGCATGAAAAAACGCAAGCACTCATTTCAGAGGCAGATCGTGCATTGGAGCTCATTGGGCGTGCTATACGAATGGCGTGCTATCGTAATATTGTGCAATATCAAGCGGGTAAAAATTTGGCATTAGAGGTCAACAAAAAGTCGGGTTTTAGGGGGTCTAATTCTTTAACGGTTCGTCATGAAATATCGGATGGTATCGATTTTGATTGCTTTGGTAATGCCATTACCAAAGAGCGCACTAAAAATGACTTAGCGCTTCAGGGCTTTTTAGTAGATCATCAAGCAGGCGTCCCAAAAGGAAAAAAGTTAATGGTGGATCCTTGATCTGCCAATCGTTTGATCGTCAAGGCAGGATATAGAATACGACTTTAATGAATGGGGTACATAACCTCCTGATTGATGAAATATTGAGCGCTCAAGCTCAGCAATCAGTTGGCCAACGACTTTTTAAAGTCAGACTACAAATGACCGATGGAGCTACGCTAAATCTCGATCTAGAGCGCGCCTTTTCTACGAGGAATTTGTTGTGATTTTGGCTTGGATCATTGCCTTGCTCATGCTTCTCTCGACTCTCGTAATCTATTTGGAGCGAGCGAGCTCTATACGTATTGTTGAGACAAATACCATCCAGCAGGCTCAAAGCCATTTTCTTGCTGCAGAAAAAGCAGTGCTTGAATGCGAACAATATCTCACTGCTCTGAGTGATTTAAAAAATAAGGCCTGCTTTATTCAGTCAATTGGGAATAACCGTTGGCTGATTTCTAGTAAAGTGAAGCCAGTCATTCAAATAGGGGTTGTTATTGATGAAAAGAGTGGAGCAACTAAACGCGTTAATTGGCGACAAGTTTTTGAATAAATCTCGCCTCTCTTCAAGCTCGCACATTCAATTTCAGTCGGGCTTTAGCCTTTTGGAGTTGATGGCAGCTGTCTTGATGATTGCGATCATTGTAATGATGACTATGCCTTTAATACATGAGCAAATCGCCATTCGAGAAATCGAGGCTATAGCTAGAAGATTTATTGTGCACACTCACTTTGCGCGTCAGCAAGCCCTTTATTTAGGTGAGCCTTGCGCCTATTGCGGGAGCGAATTGGGGGTTTGGGTGGATAGTGAAAAGTGGGTGCACCAAACAAGCAGTGAAAGAGTCGCAAGCCCCAAGTAACACAAGCAACATGTATTGAAAAGCCCTGGTTTTTTGAGTCAAATATTAGCCCTATTTACTTTAAGGGTGGGGGAAAGCAATTTCTTGATCCCCATTCTGGTAAAAAAGCATCTTATTTAATGGGCTGGTGCTGCAAAAACAGCCCAAGGCGGCTTTGTGGCTAATCGATTGATGCTTGTGGGGACATCACAGGGCTCCCAACTGAGAGCGTCAATTGATTTTAGGTGGTGGCGGGCGTTTTGGCGAATTTGTGACCCAACAAGAGATGCAAAGCTTTGCCATTGCATTGAATGGTTTAATAGACCCCATGTATAGTATAGATGACCTCCAGTTCATGAGCGAGGCTTTGGCCGAAGCTCAAAAAGCACTTTATTTATCCAACCCTAATCCAAGGGTAGGGTGTGTGATCGTTAAAGACGGAAAAATCATCGGCCGAGGCTTTACACAAAGAGTCGGCAGTGCTCATGCTGAGGTGCAAGCCTTAGCTAATGCACAGTCTCTCGGAAATGATCCTAGAGGCTCAACGATCTATGTCACGCTTGAGCCTTGCAATCACACCGGTAGAACTTCGCCTTGTGTAGACGCTTTGATCGCCGCTAAACCTGCAGCGGTATTTGTAGCAATGTCTGATCCCAATCCTCTGGTCGCTGGTAAAGGTCTAGACCGTCTTAAAGCAGCAGGAATTGCAGCGCATTTTGGTTTAATGGAATCTGAGGCGAGCGCTCTCAATCCAGGATTTATTTCTCGAATGACGCGTGGTTTGCCTTGGGTACGCATGAAAATTGCCGCTAGTCTTGATGGCAAAACCGCTTTACCAGATGGTTGCAGTCAGTGGATTACAGGACCGCTTGCAAGAGCGGATGGTCATCATTGGCGTGCTCAAGCTTGCGCCATTGTGACTGGTATTAGGACTGTCACAGAAGATGATCCCAGCTTAAACGTGCGAGATGTTCTGACAGAGCGTCAACCTTGGCGAATTATTATCAACTCCAAATTAGAAACCCCGCCGAGTGCCAAGATTCTGAATCACCTTGATCAATCAGGCGTGATGATCATTTGTGCCAGTCTTGAAAACCAAGAGATGCAGCAAAGGGCCCGAGTATTTATTGAGCGTGGTATTGAAGTCATTGCGATGGCAAACGAATTTGGCAAAGTAGATTTACCAAAGCTATTTTCTTACCTTGCTCAAGAACGCGAGATGAATGAGATTCATGTTGAAGCAGGTTTTACACTCAATGGATCAATGCTTCGAGAACACTGCGTTGATGAGCTTTTGCTCTACTACGCCCCTTTTATGATGGGGGGGAGGGCATTGGCATGGCAAATGTTTCACCCTTAAGCTCATTGGATGCCAAGCAGCAGTGGAAAATGCTAGACCATACTCTTTTTGGTGCTGATCTTCGTGTACGCCTAATTAACAATTAACAACTCAAAATCCACAAGAAAATTATTGTATGTTTACTGGAATTATTACTGCCGTTGGTCATATCAAGAGCGCTCAAGCAAAGGGTAATGGTTTACATTTAGTTATTGAGGTTCCTCTAGGCTATTTAGAGGATGTGGCTTTGGGTGATAGTATTGCTATTCAAGGTGCCTGTATGACAGCCACTCACTTAGATGGCAATAGTTTTGCTTTAGATATTTCTCGCGAGTCTCTTAATAAAACAGTTGGACTTGATAAAGTCGGCCCTGTCAACCTTGAGAAAGCCATGCGTCTAAATGATCGTCTAGGTGGACACCTAGTGAGCGGGCATGTTGATGGTGTTGGCATGGTTGCTCATTTTGCCCAAGTTGCTAATGATACTTACGGCTCATGGCTATTACGTATTGAGGCACCAAAGTCTCTGGCTCAATACCTTGCCTATAAGGGTTCCATTGTTGTCAATGGTGTCTCGCTAACAGTCAATCAAACAGAAGATACTGCAAATGCCTGCATCATTGATATCAACATCATTCCTCATACTTTGCAGAACACAACACTTGGTACTCTTGAGCAGGGTGATGCTGTGAATCTTGAGGTCGATTTGATTGCGCGTTATGTGGCAAAAATGCTGGAAACGCAAGAAAAGTAATTTTTACTGCTTGGTTATTTTACGCATTTTGATACACCGGATGAAGGTTAGAACTTTCTATAGCGAGCTGGATCACTGACATTGGCTTGCTTAAAGCCTGCTTGTCTTAAGCCGCACGATTCACGCTTCCCGCAAGCTTCTCCCCAATCATTTGCCTGATAGCAAGATACTGTTTGGGAATAATCTACACCCAGCGCGCTGCCAAATTGAATGATTGCAGCCTTAGTAAGGCTAAGGATGGGAGGAGCGTGTACCTGAGAGAAAACGATTTGCATCATTAATGACCTCTACACCTGCTTTGGTGGCTAGGTTGGCCATATGCTCAAAAGATGCAACGTACTCTGGTCGGCAGTCAGGATAGACTGAGTAGTCAACTGCATTGGCGCCATAGAAAATATCTAGTCCACCTAATGATTCTGCCCAGCCCAGTGCTAGTGAGAGCAAAGTCGTATTACGCTCTGGCAGATAGGTCATGGGAATTTTTTGATCTTTACCTGGCGTAGTTGGTACGGCGATATTTGAGTCCGTTAAAGCGGAACCACCAAAATGCGTGAGATCCAAGTTGACTGCTTCATGGCGGGCAACCCCGATTTGCTTAGCAATATGTTTTGCTACAGCAAGTTCTGAGGAGTGACGTTGACCATAGCCGACACTGAGAGTGCATATGGCGTGTATCCAAGGTCTTTAATTGGACATGCTTGGTATTATCAGCACTCAATGCTTACTTAGTAGTAGCCATGAGTTGCTGTGCTTCTTTGGCTGACTCAGTATCAGGGTATTTGGCAATGATGTCGCTGAAAGTCTTCTTCGCTGCAGTCTGATTACCGCTCTCCAGCTGCGCATTACCTAAGGTCACCATTGCTGAGGGGATGCGTGGGTGAGTGGGGTATTTCTTGATCAGGTTTTGCAATTGGTTTATGGCGCCTGCGTAGTCTTTATTGGCGTATTTACTATTACTACCCCAGTAGAGTACCAACGGTAAATAAGGGCTTTTGGAGTATTTGGCTGCGAATGCTGAAAATCCTTCATCTGCTTTTTTCAGATTGCCCGCCTGAAACGCTTTTAATGCATCGTCATAGGTCTTTTTCTCGCCAGGTTGAACGGTGCCAGAGACACCCTCAATAGTTGCTGTACGTGGCTCAAAATTACCAAGACGACTATCGAGATCTTGGTAATACGTTTTTTGACTGGCGTTAATATCTTCACCTTGTTTTTCAAGCTCCTCTACCTTGCCGCGCAGCGCGGCATTTTCAGTTTTGAGCTTGTCAATTTCACTCTGTAGCTCAAGTTGGGTTGTGGCTAGTGATTTGCGCAAATCCAGGATAGCCTTACGTGCTTCGTCATCAGAGAAGAGGGCCCACGCATTATTGGATACCCCTAGGGAAACGATGGCAGTACTTAAACAAAACGCTCGTGAGAGCGTTTGTTTTGTTGTTTGAAACAGCATCTTCATTTAATTCGTAATGTAAACAATATCGGCGCGGCGATTTTGTGCCCAAGCAGCTTCGTTATCACCTTCTGCTTTTGGTTTCTCTTTACCAAAGCTAACCGCTTCCATTTGGTCATCAGACACACCCATCAAGTTGAGTGACTTACGAACTGCATCTGAACGACGCTGGCCAAGTGCTAAGTTGTATTCGGCTGTTCCGCGATCATCGGTATTGCCTTGAATAATGATTTTTTGCTTTGGATTCGCTTTTAAATAACTTGCATGAGCAGACAACATTTTTTGATATTTAGTTTGAACGGTATATTCATTAAAGCCAAAGTAAACACTCTTTTCAAAAAGAGGGCTATTGGGATCATTCCAAGGCTGCGAGCCAAACTTGCCACTGCCGCTACCACTGCCAGCACCGTCAGTGTCATCTAGTTTCACGCTTGAACATGCTGCCAAAAGTAGTGCAGTTGCGCCAATGATGGCAAATGTCGCTGCGCGACGGGCAATCGAAATCTTCATGATCTTTCCTTTTTCCTACTAGCTGAATGATAAATTGACTAATAAAAGCTGCTCCAAAGGAGTCAATAGTTAATATTATGCCCCCAAGAACATCAAAAGTGACTATTTGCGCCCTTTAAAAGGGCATCAATAGGATTTGGTTTAAAGCTTAATCCATGAAGGGACCCCAGGATGGCTGACGAACATCAGATCCTGGAATGCTTAATACCTGCTTGGAGTTGCCGTCGACAGACACTGCTGCGAGCGCTCGCTTGCCACCCACTTTGGTGGAGTAGAGAACGTAGCGGCCGTTCGCTGCAAAAGATGGTGATTCATCACTCGTGCCATCGGTGAGGGGCTGAGCATCACCTGTAGCCAAGTTCAGAATGAATAAACGATAAGCACCACCAACATTGACAATGTAGGCTAAATATTTTCCATCAGGCGAGATGCGTGGTGAGGTAACAAAGCCTTGTTTGAAGGTGACGCGTTTAACCCCTTCGACTTGTTCGCCGTCTGCATTCATGCGATAAATTTGTGGATTACCACCGCGATCACTCGTGAAGTAGATATAACGACCATCAGCCGAATACTGTGGCTCTGTATCAATCGTATTGCCGCGAGTTAAGCGTTGTAAGCCAGTACCATCAGAATTGATGCTATAAATTTGTGTATTGCCATCTTGAGACAGGGAGATGGCCAACTTCTTGCCATCGGGAGACCATGCTGGCGCACTGTTATTGCCTTTCTGATTTGAGAGGGAGATGCGCCGGCCAGTCGCCAGCTCATGAACATAAATAACAGGCTTGCGATCTTCAAAAGAAACATAAGCTACTTTCTTGCCATCGGGAGACCAAGATGGAGAAATAATTGGCGCGCCGCTATTCATGACATTGCGAATATTTTGCCCATCTGCATCAGAGATAACGAGGCGATAGCGCTTTCCATCCTTGATAACATAAGAGAGGCGAGTAGAGAACACGCCACGCTCACCAAGTAATTTAAAGATGATGTCATCGGCAATTTTGTGGGCAGCTGCACGCAAATTATCGGCGCTGGAGTTCAGATTGAGGCCACCTAAACTTTGCGCTTTTCGAATATCAATCAACTTGGAATGAATTTCAAGTTGATTGTTGCCAATTTGTACTACAGAGCCCACAACCAGTGCATCGGCACCGCGTGCGGCCCAAGATTTGTAGTGTGGAGTGCCTTCATCGCTCTCAACGGCATCACCGTTCTCGGTATTTTTGAAATAGCCACTACGTGCTAAATCCTGACGAATAATTTCGGTAACGCTTGTTGGTAATTTAGTTTCATCTTTAAATCGCATGACCGCGATTGGATAAAGTAATTGACCTACACCAGTGATCTCGATATTCATCTGTGCATGGGCTGGTGTGATGAGACTGATACAGCCAGCGATAAGAACTAAGCTCAAAGCGCTCAATTGAGACATCAGTCTTTTTACCATTTGCAGCATGCATTAATCCTTGGGTTTAAAGGTTAGCTTGACTTCGCTTTGTGGAATTTTGCCATTGTCGTCTTTTGGCAAACTTTCTGCGCGAGACAGTGCTAGCAGGACCGCACGATCCCAGCCCGCATTGCCACTAGAGGACTGAATGCTAGTACTTAAGATAGCCCCATCTGGCGCAAGGGTAACCAAGACCACAGTAGCAGGGTTGCCGCTTATGGATTCAGGATTGAAAACAATTAAGGGTTTAACTTTTTTAATGACTTTATCAGTCCAACCAGGGGGTGCATTTCCGCCACCACCGACACCGCTACCGACGGTACCACCACTTCCCCCTTCGGCCCCTGCTGCAGCACGTAAACGAGCCAACTGATCGGCACGCGCCTTTTCTGCAGCGGGATTGGCTTTGGTTGCGGCAGGAGAGGGTGCTTTAGAAGTGTCGGCTTTTTTAGGAGTCTCTTTTTCCTTTTCCTTGGGTGGAGAAGGTTTCACAGTTTTAGGCGTTTCTTTAGTGACCTCTTTTTTAGGAGGTTCTTTTTCTACCTTCTGTTTCTTAATGGCAATATCAGCAGCCTCTTCTTTTACTTCTGTTTTCAGTTCGAATTCTGGAGTCGAGTTAATCTTGACGGGTGTATCTACGAGCTCAACCTCAATTCCAGATGGCGTTTCAGATTGCCAATTAATGTTAAGCATTAAAAAAGCAAGCAAACCCAAGTGAACAAAAATAGAAAAACTAAAAGCACGTTTTGTGCTTTCCTGTCTGGTAAAGCGTCCGCGTTTTAAGGAGGAGATGGGTGGCTGAAAAGCGGGAGTATTGTTCATTAAAGTTGATGCTAGTTATTGGGTCTTTACCGCCAGAGACATTCGTTTAACACCATTTTCTTTGAGTGTCGACATAACATCCATAACTACCCCGTATTTGATGTCTTTATCTCCGGCGATCATGATTGGTTGGTCGCTAGCTTTTTCTGCTAGGGAGCGTGCAAACGCACCAACTTCAAATTTACTTAAGTTTTGAGATGGTTCACCCTCTTTTTGAATGGTGATTTTTTCATTAGCATCAATGGTTAGAAAAATTGGTGGATATGGCTGAACTTTTGCGCCACCAACGGTAGGCAAGTTCACTACGCCTGGATTCACTATGGGTGCAGTGACCATGAAGATCACGAACAATACCAACATGACGTCGATATAGGGAACGACGTTAATGTCGGACATCGCCCGACATTTATGTGTACGCAATGAAGATCTAGCCATAATTTTTACCCATGAGTTCGATTAGCATCCGACACTTTGGTGTTGCAAAATATTGGTGAACTCTTCAATAAAAGTTTCAAAGCGAATCGAGAGACGGTCTACATCGGTTGCTGCACGGTTGTAGGCAACTACAGCAGGAATCGCAGCAAACAAACCAATTGCAGTGGCCACTAGGGCTTCAGCAATTCCGGGAGCAACTGCGGCTAAAGTGGCATTTTGGATGTTAGCCAGTCCGCGGAAAGCGTGCATGATGCCCCAAACCGTTCCAAAGAGACCAATGTAGGGTGAAACTGAGCCTACTGAAGCCAAGAAGGGTAGATTAGCCTCTAAGAGGTCGATTTCACGCTGGTAGGTGGCCTTCATGGCGCGGCGGGCAGCGTCAATTTCGCGACCTTTGGTGAACTCTTGCATCCCGGCCTCAAAAATGTGCTCTAGGATGGCATCGCTACGGGTATTACGTTGGGCTGCCTCCAAAAGCATACGCAAGTCCCCGCTGGCCCAGAAGTCACGCTCAAAGCGTTCTGTATCTTGGCGAACGCCTCGTAAAACAGCCGTTTTCTTGAAAATAATGGTCCAAGAGGCAATGGACATGCTCAGCAATAACAGCATTACCAACTGTACCAATAGGCTGGCATTGAGGACTAGAGAGAGGAATGAAAGGTCTTGTGTAGAGGTCATGATGGATTTTGTATGATGTAGGTTGATTTTACTAAGTCAATTAACTCAGCAATCCAACTAAATCAGGATTTTCATCATGTTTGACCGTCAAAATACCCTAGCCAAAACTGATCCCCAGTTATGGGCAGCAATTCAGAACGAAAATAAGCGTCAGGAAGATCATATTGAGCTAATTGCTTCTGAGAACTACACCTCTCCTGCGGTAATGGAGGCCCAAGGCTCTCAGTTGACTAATAAGTACGCCGAAGGCTATCCAGGTAAGCGTTACTACGGTGGTTGTGAATTCGTTGACGTTGCTGAGCAATTGGCGATTGACCGCGTTAAAACTTTATTCGGTGCTGAAGCTGCAAACGTGCAACCCCATTGTGGCGCATCTGCCAATCAAGCAGTGTTCTTGGCCTTCCTCAAGCCAGGCGATACCTTTATGGGTATGAGTCTTGCTGAAGGTGGTCACTTAACCCACGGTATGGCTCTAAATATGAGTGGTAAGTGGTTCAATCCAATTGCTTACGGCTTAGATAAAAATGAAAAGATCGATTACGAGAAGATGGAGCGTTTGGCCCACGAGCACAAACCTAAATTGGTTATTGCTGGCGCATCTGCCTACTCTAGAAAAATTGATTTTGAGCGTATCGGTAAATTAGCAAGGGAAGTGGGCGCGATATTTATGGTTGATATGGCTCACTATGCTGGTTTAGTTGCTGCTGGTGTTTATCCCAATCCAGTGTCACATGCCGACATTGTGACCTCTACCACTCATAAGAGCTTACGTGGTCCACGTGGCGGCTTCATTTTGATGAAGGCTGAGCACGAGAAGGCTATTAATTCTGCGGTATTCCCAGGCTTGCAGGGTGGTCCTTTAATGCATGTGATTGCCGGCAAGGCTGCAGCCTTTAAAGAAGCCTTGGAGCCAGGATTTAAGGATTATCAAAAGCAAGTTGTTGCTAACGCCCAAGCACTTGCAGAAACCCTGATAGAGCGTGGCTTGCGCATTGTTTCTGGTGGTACTGATTCTCATGTGATGTTGGTAGATTTGCGTGCGAAGAAAATGACTGGCAAAGAAGCAGAGCGCGTTCTTGGTGAAGCACACATCACTTGTAACAAGAATGGGATTTTGAATGATCCAGAAAAGCCAATGGTGACCAGCGGTATTCGTTTGGGTTCCCCAGCAATGACAACACGTGGATTCAAAGAGGCAGAGGCAAGACAAGTCGGTCACTTCATTGCAGATGTTTTGGATAACCCTAATGACCCAGAAAATATTGCTAAGGTGCGTGCTCAAGTTGCAGAGCTCACGAAGCGTTTTCCGGTTTATGGTTAATTCAACTATTCAAGTCAAGAAGAGTTAATTGCGCTGCCCTTTTTGTCATAACGACGATACCCAGGTTTTAGATACCCGGGTCTCAGACGAAGGCGATACTATTCGCCGCTGCCGTTGTGCCAAATGTGATAAGCGCTTTACAACTTATGAACGTGTTGAATTGGTTCTGCTGGCTATTGTTAAAAAGAATGGTAGCCGCGTTGAGTACAGTCACGATAAATTGGCCGACTCAATTAAGCTTGCCTTACGCAAGCGACCAGTTTCTTCAGACTCAGTGAGTCGATTGCCCGTATTGAGGAACAACTTCTGAGTTTGGGTGAAAAGGAGGTTTCCAGTGAGCGCGTGGGTGAGCTAGTGATGCGCGAACTCAAACGTTTGGACAAGGTTGCTTATATCCGCTTCGCCTCTGTGTATAGAGGCTTTGCCGACATTGAATCGTTTGAAAGCGCTCTCAAAGAGCTGAAATAGTATAGAAAACTACCAGTCGGTTCAGTGATTACAGATATTTTTTTGCTTGCTCGGCACACATCATTTTGATAACGCCATCGATATCTGTTAGCTTGCTCCAGCCCAGAGTTTTAATCGCTTTTTCTGGATTGCCTACACTAGAAACAATCTCGTTGGGACGGAAAAAGCTTGGCTCGATTTCCACAAATTTCTGCCAATCTAAATCAAAGTATTCGAATGATTTAGCGACAAAATATTTCAGGGATTCTTTTCTGCCTGTGGCAATGACAAAGTCATCCGGTTGATCTAATTGCATCATGAGCCACATGGCTTCTACATATTCTGGAGCCCAACCCCAGTCACGAGAGATATCCAAGTTACCAAGCTGCAATTTATCCAGTTGGCCAGCTTTAATTTTGGCAGCATCAGTAATAATTTTTTGTGTCACAAAGCGCTCTGGACGTAATGGAGACTCGTGATTGAAGAGGGTTCCAGTACATGCATGGAGACCATAAGACTCACGGTAGCTATTGATCAGCCACTTGGCAGTGGACTTGGCAACAGCATAAGGGCTGCGTGGTGCAAAAGGTGTTTGCTCGTTTGCTGGAGTGTCACCAGTATCACCAAAACATTCGCTCGAACCAGCGTTATAGAAACGTACCGGTTTATTCAGGAGTCGAATGACTTCCAAGATATTGAGCGTGCCAATTGCGATACTCTCAATCGCCTCTACTGGCTGATCGAAAGAGAGCCCTACAGAGGTTTGACCTGCTAGGTTATAAATCTCATCAGGATCGGCAGCTTGAATGGCGTTGAATACACTTCTCAAGTCATTAATAGAAACAGAGATGAGTTTGACTTGAGATCGTATTTCAAGGGCATTGAGATTATTGAAGGAGGAGGCCATCACATCACGTGATGAACCCGTGACTTCCTATCCTTTGGATAGGAGGTGTCTAGCTAGGTAAGCACCATCCTGCCCAGTAGCACCAATAATTAACGCTTTTTTGGCGGCCAATTTACTGAGCTTACTTTAATACCGCAAAAATGGATGCGGTGATGCCTGCAACACTTCCAGTGCCGCTGACTTTGCAATAGGCTGGTGCCTTGACTTTGTCGGCTGCATTTGCTTGTGATGCCCAGCTGGAGTAGTATTCGACTAATGGGCGTGTTTGATCATTATAGACCTGTAAACGCTTGCGCACCGTTTCTTTTTTGTCGTCGTCACGCTGAATCAGTGGATCACCAGTCACATCATCCTTGCCTTCAACCTTTGGCGAGTTGTATTTGATGTGATAAGTACGACCAGAGGCTGTGTGTACGCGACGTCCTTCCATGCGATCGATGATGACATCAAACGGTACGTCGATTTCTAAAACGTAATCAATAGGAACATCAGCGTCTTTCATAGCTTGCGCTTGAGGAATTGTTCTGGGGAAGCCATCAAACAAATAGCCTTTGCTGCAATCTGGTTGAGTTAAGCGATCTTTCACGAGGCCAAGGATGATGTCATCAGAAACTAAGCCGCCAGCATCCATGATTTTCTTAGCCGCAATACCGGGTTCGGTTCCGGCCTTGACAGCGGCTCGTAACATGTCTCCTGTGGAGATTTGTGGAATCGCAAATTTTTCGCAAATGTACTGAGCTTGTGTGCCTTTTCCAGCACCTGGTGCACCGAGCAGAATCAACCGCATTGTTTTCCCCTTAGAAGAGCTATCATTGTCCCGTATTTTGTGGGGATCCAAGAAACTCATTGCCTAGGATTATCCCCGAGAAGCCAGAATCCACTCCTCTTTTCGTGCGGATTAGCCTAAGAGTGGCCGATTATTAGCGCTCTTACCCGCTCTAGGTCCTCTGGGGTATCGATTCCAGCTGGAGGTGCTTCAGGGATAATGTGAGTCGCGATCCGATAGCCATTCCAGAGGGCACGTAGTTGCTCTAAGGCTTCTGCATTCTCTGGTGGAGCAGGGTCTAGGCGAGTAAACGCATTCAAAAAGTCAGCCCTGTAAGCATAGATGCCCAGATGCCGTAGATATTCAGTTTTCTGATTGACATCAGGGTCACGAATAAACGGAATGACTGACCTTGAAAAGTACAGCGCTTCCCCAGATCGGTTAAGCACGACTTTTACGACATTGGGATTATTGATCTCTGCAGCATCTGTAATGGGTACCGCAACAGTCGAGATGTCGCATTGAGCATGATCTGCCAATGTCATGGCTACTTGATTAATGAGTTCTGGTGGAATCAGGGGTTCATCGCCTTGTACATTTACCATGAATGCATTATTGGGTAATTTCAGGAGCTGTGCAACTTCAGCAATGCGATCAGTACCCGTTGGATGGTCTGCACTAGTCAGCAAGCATTCAATCCGATACTCATCACAAACTGCTTGGATCTCTGGTGAATCAGTAGCAACTACCACGCTTTGTGCGAGCGACTGCATGGCGCGTTCAGCAACCCGAATCACCATCGGCTTGCCGCCAATATCTGCTAAAGGCTTACGAGGTAGGCGAGTTGATCCTAACCTTGCTGGAATGACCACCAGGAAATCGGGAGCTTTAAGAGAAGCATTCATTGATGATGGTTTAAAAGAGAAAGCTAAATTTTTTAAGCGATTTCGTCAGCGCTCAGGCTACGCGCTTCATCCACAAGCATTACTGGAATGTCATCACGAATGGGGTAGGCCAAACGATCGGCTTTACAGATCAACTCATGTTTAGCGGTATCTAGGTGTACTTGGCTTTTGCATAAAGGGCACACCAAAATATCGAGCAGTCGTTTATCCATAATGTCTTTAGCTTGCGACTTATATAAATGATGAGACAGTATAGTGCTATCTAGCTGAAACCTACAAGTTGTAACGGTAAGGATCTGGCCTTTGCAGTATGGATTGCAACCACTCGGCAAAACTATCGGGGAGTGGCAGCGTCATTGGCACCACCCAAATGCGCTCATCCGTAATGCCCGCACATTTCACGGCATCTTTCTCGGTAATGAGAATGCATTGGGTATTGAGGTGTTCAAAAAATTCGGGTGTATAGGTAGCGTGATCGGCTAAGGCAATGGTTTTTCCAGTAATGCCGCGCTGAAGGAGGTCATCAAAAAAGCATTGTGGATTTCCTATTGCGGCAATCTTGCTGATTTGGTTTGGTAAATAGCTGTCGGCAATTTGAGCAAAGGTTTGATGATTACTGGGATTGATCAGTTGATAGGGATTAGCTAAGTTAGTCAACAAGGAGAACGCGCGACGACCCAAAAAGTATTCGTCTTGCTGCCCTTGTTTGTGAGGATCATTTTTTGCTTTTGCAGTGAACAGAGTGGCATCACGATCACGTGTAGCGGGTTCACGTAATGGACCGGCGGGTAGTAAAAAGCGATTACCTTCACCGCGTTCATCGCGCACTACAAGCTCAATATCACGGCCGCCTTCGCGAGCGGGCCAGCGAGTTAAGCCGCTATGCTGCAACCCATCATCACTAATAATAACATTCACATTAGGAGAATGTTTCAGTAAGGCTTGAATACTCTTTTGGCGTTTTGGAAACACCCAAATTGGAAACTGATCGTGAGTACGTTTTGCAATTAAGATTGGCTCATCGCCTACCAATGCTGGATCGGATTGGCTCTTTACCTGAAGCGGAACCAGTTGCGAGGAGGAGCCATAGCCTCTGCTGATAATTCCAGGATTCCACCCCAGTTGTTGTAAACGTTCCACTACGGCAATGACGATAGGTGTTTTACCAGTGCCGCCCACGCGAATATTGCCGACGACGATGATCGGAACAGGAGCAGGTGTTTGTTTGAGTAGACCGCTGTCTTGAATCAGTTTGCGAGTACGCAGTACTAAACCGTATAACCAAGAAAAAGGCCATAGCAATAGGCTAGTAGGCTCACGTCTTTCCCAAAACTGTGGCGCTTTACGAAAAAGAGAAAAAGACATGAAGGCGATTTTCTAGATTCGTTTTACTTTTTGGTGTGACTACTAAACACAATATTCGACAGGTTAGCATCTCGTGCCGCTTCGAGTGCAGTCATGACCGCTTGGTGTGTGGCTGTAGCATCCGCATCGATATAAACTTGTAAGGAGTTGCCAACCTCTTTTTGTTGGCCTTGCCCATTAAGCTGAATTAATGTATTGGTCAGTTGCGAGCGATCCGTCACTTTGCCGTTAATCGCAAAGCGACCATCGCGGCTTACCGCACTCTGAATTTGCTTCACATCTACTTGGCTTTCACTGCCGTTAGCCGTCGGCAAGGTGATGGCCAATTCTTGATAGCATGTAAATGTGGTTGAGATTATCAAAAAGATCAAGATGACCAGCAGCACATCAATAAATGGAATGAGATTAAGCTCAGGTTCTGCTGCAGGAAAATTACGTATAAGTGAAATTTTTCTCTTGGCATGTGGATGGGTATCTAACCAACTCATTTTGAGGAATCGTTCGGGTAGAGCTTCTTAAAAATCTGGCGGGTAAATTCTTCACACTCGCGTTGACGCTGATTGGTGATTGCACGTAAAGCACGCCATGCAGCCAAAGCAGGAATGGCAATTAATAAACCAAAGGCAGTGTTATACAAAGCAACAGAAATGCCGTGTGCCAATTGTTGTGGACTTCCGGCGGAGCCATTGATGGCGCCTTGACTGCCAAAAATTTCAATCATGCCAACTACAGTGCCAAACAAACCCAATAAAGGCGCAATCGTGGCAAGGGTGCCTAAATAGCGGTCTAATTTTTGCCATATGATTTGCGCGGTCACTTGGAGCTCTTCTAGAGTTTCCTCGGCGCTACTGTTATTGAGCTTTTCACGCAAGGCACAGATGAGTAATGGCGCTACTGGAGAAGTCTGGTTCAGGTCGCTAATTAACTGTTCAAGCCCCGTTTTTTTGCTAAGAATATGATTTACACAAGAAAACGTGCTTTCTAAGCAGTTTTTGGGAAAAATATGGTTTTGGCGTAAGTACCAACTGCGCTCCAAAACAATTGCTAAGCCAATAATAGAGATAACGAGGAGGGGCCAAATTGGCCAGCCTGCTGATAGTAAAATGGAATACATAAGCTCAGTACTTTAGCTGAATTAATCAACCTGTTTCGACAAGCTAGTCTGTGGATCACTCTGTGCAAAACTTTTTTAGATGGGTGCTGTACGTCCTTGATAGATGGTTGGCATACTTTTTTTGGCCAAAATCGTTTAAAAAGGACAAATTATTATTTATATAAATCAATAACTTAGTAATGCTAAGTTGGATTTATGAGACGTTTTGGGTCAGTAATTGCTGACTTATAAGTCTCGAAGCGAGGGCGCATCAAGATCTGTGAATATTGATGGTCATCAAACCCAGATTGTCACATGATTAAAGAGAAAAATGTCGGAAATATCAAGGGAAATTCTCAGTGTTGGCGATCTCAACCGCGCCATTGCTGCTTCTTTGGAGGCTCGATTTGATATTGTTTGGGTGAGCGGGGAGATTTCTAATTTCAAGGCTTATGACAGTGGGCACTGGTACTTCTCCTTAAAAGACGAAGAGGGCCAAATTCGCTGTGTCATGTTCCGAGGTCGCAATGGCCACGTCGGATTTATGCCTCAATCTGGTGACCTTGTTGAGGTTAGTGCCAGTTTAGGAATGTATGTTCCTCGTGGCGACATTCAACTGACCATTCAGACACTGCGTCGTGCAGGAATGGGTGGACTGTATGAGGCTTTTTTAAAGCTCAAAGCGAAGCTGGCTAGAGAAGGCTTATTTGATGATGAGCGTAAGCGAGAAATTCCATCTCATCCAAGATCGATTGGCATCATCACTTCACCTCAAGCAGCAGCATTAAAAGATGTCTTGAGTACATTGGCTAGAAGAGCGCCCCATATCCCGATTGTGATTTACCCAACCTTAGTGCAGGGCCCTGATGCTCCTAGTGGAATTATTGCTGCGCTCAAGACTGCAGAAAAAGAAAATGCGGTTGATGTCATTTTATTAGTGCGTGGTGGCGGAAGCATTGAGGATCTCTGGGCGTTTAATGATGAGCAGTTGGTCTATGCAATTGCAGATTCATCGATACCAGTCGTCAGTGGCGTTGGACATGAAACGGATTTCACCATCGCAGATTTCGTAGCGGACTTACGCGCTCCAACTCCAACTGGGGCGGCAGAGCTAGCGGCACCGCGCAGAGATCAAATGTTGCAAGAGCTTGCAACCATTGAACAATCTTTACGCCAGCGAATTGAACAAAAGGTAGAGCATGAGGCGCAGACTTTGGATCAATTGGCTCTTCGTCTCAGCCATGCATTACCCAACCACGAGCGCATGAGAGAGCAAATACAAGGATGGCAACAACGCTTGCATCAAGCTTGGACTGTACGCATGCAAAATTGGCAACGCAATCAATCGCACTATCAATCCCAATTAGAGATGCTCAATCCTCAGCGTACTCTAGAGCGGGGTTATGCCGTTATTCTGAGTAAACACAAAGAGTACTTGCATGCAGTCAGAAAACCTAGCGAGCTAAATATACAAGCGCCGTTTCAGGTGCGTCTAGCAGAGGGTGAGGCAGAAGTGCAGTTTGGAGAGATCCAAATGCTTGAGGTGAAGTGATTGGCTTGAAAGAAGACCCTTAAAAAATATTTGGCTCAATCTGCAGACTGATACCAAATTCTTTTCGTACTTTGTCTTGGATACATTTAGCCAGGACTAGAATGTCCTTTGCGGTGCCACCACCATGATTTACGAGTACCAGAGCCTGGTTCTCATAAACCCCAACATTACCCATACGCTGTCCTTTAAACCCGCACTGATCAATTAGCCAGCCTGCTGCCAACTTACGTTTTCCAGTGGCATCTGGGTAAGAAACTAGGTCTGTATGGACTTTAAGTAAAGTTTCAAATTGCTCAATGGATACAATTGGATTTTGAAAGAAGCTACCAGCATTACCAATCGTTCTAGGATCGGGTAATTTCTGTGTGCGCATTTTGCAAACTGCTAAAAATACATCCTCAGGGCTTGGACTGGAGTGTTCTCCAAACTGATTTGCTAAATCTGCGTAATGAACACGGGCCCGCCATGTTTTAGGAATTTTAAAAACGACCTTTGTCACAATAAAGCGCTGGGGATTTTGCTTGAAGCAGCTATCGCGATAGGCAAAGTGGCAGGCATCATTGTGCAAAGTGACAAAGGTTTGCTTATTTGCATCAAATGCTTCGATGCTGTTAATGTAATCCGCAACTTCAACGCCATATGCACTAATATTTTGAATCGGCGCTGCACCCACCGTTCCTGGAATGAGGGCTAAATTTTCTAAGCCAGGTAAGTTATTTTCGAGCGTCCAGACAACTAGCTCATGCCAATTCACCCCTGCGCCTACTGCAAGAAGGGCGGCGTTAGCATTGCTGGAAATAATGTCTTGGTCCATAATGTTCATGAGTAAGGTAGCGCCAGGCAAAACTGGAGGAAGAATGACATTGCTGCCGCCTCCAAGAACCCGCCAAGTCAATTTTTGATCTCTGATTTCCTTTATAACCGCTGGGATTTGCTCGGGCGCATTGACTTCATAGACTAGCTCAGCATGGGCGTCCAATCCAAAGGTATTGCGGTCCTTCAATCCCAAATTGGAGATCAATTTTGCTGGCGAAAGCGCATTTTGAGGACGGTTCATGCCACAATCTTATTTGTAAAAGAATCTTGAGCATATTTTTTGTAGTTAAGGCCTCTAAGAGATGCTCAATATCGAGAAAATAGAGTTGTTTAGAGAATTATTTACAGAATCAAGAAGGAGTAAAAATGCCATCATTTGACGTTGTGTGTGAGCCGGATATGGTCGAGCTCAAAAATGCGATCGAGCAATCCAATAAAGAAATTACCAATCGTTTTGACTTCAAGGGCTCTGATAGTCGTGTTGAACAAAAGGATGAAACATTGATTTTGTTTGGTGACGATGACTTCAAATTGGGTCAGGTTCGTGATGTACTGATCAACAAGATGGCTAAGCGCAATGTCGATGTTCGTTATCTAAAAGATGACAAAACCGAAACTATTGGGGGCGACAAGCGCAAACAAACTATGAAGATCCAAAAAGGTATTACTTCTGATTTGGCGAAGAAAGTTGTCCATATTATTAAAGATAGCAAGCTCAAAGTGCAGGCGAGCATTCAGGGTGATGCTGTACGTGTTACTGGCGCTAAGCGCGATGACTTACAAGAGACGATGGCTTTGCTCAAAAAAGAAGCGACTGAAGCACCATTGGGCTTTAATAATTTCCGTGACTAATGCATCCTCTCTCAAGATAGAGCCCGCAAGCCAAGAGGCAATTGAATGCTTTTGTGATGCTTGCTGGTTAGAGGATGGTCTGGCCCAACATAGTCTTAATGCCTATCGCAGAGATCTCTTACTTCTGGCTCAATGGCTTTATCAAAAATCAGGGGCAGATTTATACGCTGTTACTGAAAAAGATCTGACGGCATATATTGCTCATCGTCGTGCTGACAAAGCGACTACCGCTAATCGACGTTTGATAGTGTTCAAGCGTTTTTATCGACATGCTCTACGCATGAATTTAGTCAAAAGTGATCCATGCATTGGATTGCGCGCTACAAAACAAGCACTGCGTTTTCCTAAGACGCTAAGCGAAGATCAGGTAACGGCTCTACTGAATGCGCCTGACATTGAAGCACCGCTGGGTTTGCGCGATCGAACGATGTTAGAGCTCATGTATGCCAGTGGTTTGCGCGTTTCAGAAATCGTATCTCTGAAAACTGTTGCCTTAGGTTTAAACGAGGGTGTTGTACGCGTCATTAATGGTAAAGGTGGAAAAGAGCGCTTAGTCCCTTTTGGGGGTGAAGCTGGGCAATGGATAAGGCGTTATCTCGCTGAGGCGCGCACACCTTTGCTAGAAGGTAAAACAAGCGATGCCGTGTTTGTGGGTCGACATACGGGTACTGGTTTAACTCGCCAAGCATTTTGGGCGCTTATTAAGCGCTATGCCACCGTAGCCAATATTCCGGTTGCACTATCACCCCATACTTTGCGCCATGCATTTGCTACTCATTTACTCAATCATGGTGCAGACTTAAGGGTGGTGCAGTTGCTCCTAGGGCACGCGGATATCTCGACTACGCAGCTTTACACCCATGTGGCAAGGGAAAGGCTTAAATCCATTCATCAGCAGCATCACCCGCGTGGCTCTTGAGCTCTTCTGACTCAAGCATCGCTACAAGTGATTAAGATAGCGGTATGGACCTTACTTTAGATCTTTGGTTGATTTCGCTTGCCTATTTAATTGGCTCTGTTTCTTTTGCAGTTGTAGTGAGTAAGTGCATGCGTTTGCCCGACCCCCATACTTATGGCTCTGGTAATCCTGGGGCCACCAATGTATTGCGTACAGGCAATAAACTGGCCGCAGTCCTAACCCTGATCGGAGATGCGCTAAAGGGCTTCCTTGCGGTCATGTTGGCTAGATTGCTACTTGGTGATGACTCACTGAGTGCTACCAACAACTCCTGGGTTTTGTGCGGCGTTGTGCTCGCAGTGTTTCTTGGACATCTCTTTCCGATCTTCCATGGCTTTAAGGGTGGCAAAGGTGTGGCAACCGCTTGTGGCATCTTGTTTGGGGTTAATTGGATCTTAGGCTTCGCTACATTGAGCACATGGATTATTGTGGCGGTGTTCATGCGGTACTCATCTCTGGCGGCTTTGTCAGCAGCAATATTTGGCCCGATCTATTTTGTCTTTTTATTTGGTTTTCATCCTATGGGTATTGCGCTTTTGATTGTGTGCCTCTTACACATTTGGCGGCATCGTAGCAATATTCAAAATTTGCTCAATGGCACTGAGAGTCGTATCGGTAGTAAAAAAGCCCCAAAATAATCATCTCATCTCATCTCATCTCATCATCTAAACCCCCTTCAAATACCATCATGACTATTGCCTACGCTTTTGTGTACTGTTTATGGGCTTTTTGTTGTCCTATGTAGCCGCTGGAATCGCTAAAAAAGGCTTTAATGGATACGACAACAGCATGCCAAAAGGCAATGGTTTGCTCAGCAAACGGGTTTTCGTGCTCGTGCTAATGCTGCCAAGACTAATTTGTTTGAGTCTCTTCCTTTGTTTTTTGCAGCAGTCATCATTGACCATCTAGCAAATGCTCCTCAGGCAACTGTAGACTTCTTGGCCTTAGGTTTTGTATTCGCCCGTATTGCGTATTTGGGTTGCTATGTAGCGAATTGGCCAACAACTCGGAGTATCGTTTGGAGCATAGGTCTTCTTTGTGTAGTGGCATTATTTTTTCAGATTTAGATTGAGCATATTTTCGTAAAAATTCGAGACTAGGAAATTGAAATGCCTGTTCAAAAAAAGCCAGTACAAAAAGTCGCAAGCGCCGCTAAAACGACTGGCAATAATAAATTAGCCGTTACTAAACAATCTAGCCAAGCTGAAGATGGTGGAATGCCGCTCTCAGTAGTCATGCATCGTTGTATCGAAGTTCAAAACGCACGCTTTCATGCGAATGACAACATCTCGGTATTTATTAAGCCAGGCGAGCTTGAGGGATTAGTTGAAGAGGTGGCGGAAAAAATGCAGACTGTATTTGAGAGCTTGGTGATAGATACCAAAAACGATCACAACACCCAAAATACGAGCCGCCGTGTAACCAAGATGTATGTCCAGGAGGTGTTTAACGGGCGCTATGTCGATCAACCTATCTTAACCAAGATTCCTAATGTCAGTCGTCTAAATGAGCTCATGATTATTTGGCCAATTACTGTACGCAGCGCTTGCTCCCATCATTTGTGCCCAATCATGGGCCGCATTTGGATTGGAGTGCTGCCTAGCAAAGAATCCGCTTTGATCGGTTTATCAAAGTATTCGCGTTTAACCGAGTGGGTGATGTGTCGTCCACAGATTCAGGAAGAGGCTGTGGTTGAACTAGCCGATATGCTGGAGAAAAGGATCAAGCCTATCGGTGTCGCCGTGGTGATGGATGCGGATCATTTCTGTATGCAATGGCGTAGCATGAAGGATCGTAACTCAAAAATGATTAATAGCGTGATGCGCGGTGCATTTTTGAAGGACTCAAATCTACGTCGAGAGTTTTTGGCTCTGATTGATCGAAAATAATCGTATGAAAAAACTGTTGCTTCTTATTGTTGTATTCATTGTTGGCTGCAATACAGGCCCAAAGCGACAAGACTATCAAGCCTTCATGAGCGAAGAGACGGAGTCCCCATTTTTCTACCTCCCCCCACTCAATCAAAAAGATTTTGCAAGTCGTACCTGGATTTTGTTAGCAGAATCCAAAGCTAAGCTGTGGTACTACGATCCCTACACCTTAAGTGAGGATGAGAATGGCATCGTTATTTTTGACATATTCTTTTCTCCTAGGGAACAAAATCAGCTTGCACCCTACAATGCCACTATCGTGGGACCCTATCGTCAGAAAATCGATTGCTTTGGCAACTATCAAAGGTCAGAAACGCTGTTTACTCAGAATGCCGTTTCAAAAGCACCGTTGGTGGGTGACGTAAAATCACCCAATGGAACAGGTTGGGTCAAGATCAAACCACGCACCGCTATGGCATATGTGCGCACCCGTATTTGCGGTAGAAAATTCATAGATGATGCAAACGTCAACTACTTTTTATTCCAGTTGGAGCCAATGTCTTTAATTCAGGCCAAAAAAGAGGTCATTCGAGATGCTGCGCAATATGAAAAAGAAAAACAGTTGGAGCTTGAGCAGACGCAAAAGAATAGCTTGGTAAAAACCCAGACTCCATCTGCGCCCCCACCTTCTATAGGTACAGAAGTGCCAGCCAAAAATCCTCCAGTGTTTTATGAAGTCATCAACAATGCAGTGGACATCATTGATGCTAAGAAGGATGTCCGTCATATGCGATTAAGTTCTTATTTGATGGAAAATGATTTTCCAAAGCAAGCCGATTATCTTTTTACGGCCAATTGTCAAAGCAATACTTATAGTATGACTGCCCAGGGGGCAGGTAAAAAATCTAGTGGAGAGATCGGTGCGAAAGATTCTTTACCTGCTATAGCGTTTAATCGGGCCTGCGCAGATCATGGTTTATATATGAAAATAAACAGCACAAATAGCCCTAATGGCCGATCAGCAAAATAAAAAGGAAATCATTACGACCTGCCTATTTGAAAACCGTTGTTACGATTCTTGGTTTAAGCCTAAGTTTGATAGCTTGCATTGATATGCAAACGGCAAGTCAAGATCCAGCAAAAAATACGAAGGCCGCTTACAACAAAGACCTTAAGGGATGCCAAGAGGATTATCCAGAGGCTGGCTCTGGGGCGCACATAAAGCAGTGGATCAGCTGTATGAATCTTAAGGGGTGGAAATAAGTCCTCATTGGAGCTATCTAGATTGTTCTGAGAATTATTCTCATCTATATTTCTTTATAGATCATTGACTTACATGCTGGCTAGCAGCATCAAATCTTCTCCACTATGATTCGCTTTAGCTTTAAAAGTTATTGAAACTGATTGATTTTGTTAAAACACTTTTAAATTATTTGCTGTTTTATTTTTTGGAGAACCCATGAAAAATAGTCGTCGCCAATTTATGATTTTGTCTGCTGCTGGTGCCTGTACCTTGGCTTTGAACGGTAAAATTCAAGCTCAAGCAATGGTTGCTGAAACCGATCCACAAGCTGCTGCATTAGGTTACAAAGCCGATGCCTCTAAAGTAGACAAAGCAAAATTTTCTAAATATACTGCTGGCCAACAGTGCGACAACTGCGCTCTCTATCAAGGTAAAGCGGGTTCTGCTTCTGGTGGTTGTTCATTGTTTGCTGGTAAGCAAGTTGCTGGTAAGGGTTGGTGCTCTGCTTACGCTAAGAAGGCTTAAGCTAAAACTGCTTTGCAACACTTAATAAAAAAGACCGCATGTGCGGTCTTTTTTATTACATTACCTTTAAAGCTTCTCTTGGTATGAGTGACGAGTGTTTATCAGTGAGGGCCTATTTAATTTTTGTCGCCGCAATCGAGGCGATGCAGTCTTTCATCCCGTAATTCTGATACTTGCCTGCATTCTCCTTTTTGAGAGAGAAGGGGCGCATTCGTTTACTGAATTACGAACATTGATTTTTGGGATGCTTTCTGTAGTCAGGTTGGCTCCTTGATATTGTTTTAGATATACAATATGGAGCTTTAAATAGCTTTCTTGCAACAATGAATAATAAAAATCTTTGTGCCTGACTTCAAGGTCCTTAATTCAATAGGGATGTTTAGGTAGAAATCTAGGGGTTCTAAAGCCTTAGAATAGATAAGGCTCCGATCGGAAGGCGCCGGGAAAGATAAAAAGTATCCATGCTAATAGGCATTGGGCCTTATAATAACACTTCTTTTGCAAAAATACATAACTGGTGAGTGATATTACTCCATCCTTTTTATCGACCCAGATAATTCCCGTCATTTTATGTGGCGGTTCGGGTACTCGTCTTTGGCCATTATCTAGAGCAGGTTTCCCTAAGCAATTTTTGGTTCTCTCTGGCGACGGTTCTAATCAAAGCCTATTTCAGCAAGCGATTGGCCGAATTCATACAGTTGCTGGCAAGGACATTGCTCTTGGTAAAACTCACGTTGTTACTAACGAAGCACACCGTTTTTTAGCTTTGGATCAATTGCGTGAGATAAAGAATAAGTATCCAGAGCTTTCGGCCGCACTGTTGTTAGAGCCTGTCGGCAGAAATACTGCTCCCGCACTTGCATTGGCAGCTTTATATGCACATGATCAGGCTCATAGCATCCATGCAGAAGTAGCTAATGATCCGATCCTGGTTGTCACTCCAGCCGATCAAACGGTGACCAATCCAACTGCATTTACAAAAGCTTTAGCCGCTAGCATCGAAATTGCACAATCTGGTGTGATTGCAATTTTAGGTATTACTCCGATGGCATCAGAAACAGGTTATGGCTATATCAAGGTTCAAGATGGCCCCAATTCTAATCACACATATACAGTTGAGCGCTTTGTAGAAAAGCCCAATGAGACAACCGCTAAACAATACCTTGCTGAAGGCGGTTACTTTTGGAATGGCGGAATGTTTGTTCTTAAAGCCAGTGTTTGGTTAGCAGCGCTTAAAGAGTTTCGTCCTGATATTTTCGCTGCCACGCAAAGCGCATGGCAGGCTAAAGTCATTGATGCCGCAGGTGACGTTGAATTTATTCGTCCAGACGCAGAATTGTTCAAAGCAATTCCCAGTGAATCGATTGACTATGCAGTGATTGAAAAATGCCCAGGCTCTCACTATCCAATCAAGATGGTAGAGCTCGATGCAGGCTGGAATGATCTTGGAGCATGGGATGCTGTGTGGCAAGTTGGTAAGCAAGATGAACAAGGTAATGTCACTTCTGGCGATGCTTTGGTGAGCAATTCTAAGAACTCGCTGATTCATGCGAGTAGTCGCTTGGTGAGTGCTGTGGGTGTTGAGAATCTGATTATTGTTGAAACTGCAGATGCTGTTTTAGTTGCTGACCGAAAAAATAGTCAAGAGGTTAAAAATATTGTTGGGCAATTAGAAGCGCAAAAACGTGAAGAGAAAAATTTGCACCGCAAAGTATCTCGGCCTTGGGGTTGGTACGACAGTGTCGATGAGGGTGAGCGCTTTAAAGTCAAGCGTATTCAGGTAAAGCCCGGTGCAAGTCTATCTTTACAAATGCATCACCATCGTGCCGAGCATTGGATTGTGGTGAAAGGTACTGCTGAGATCACTAATGGCGATCAAGTCCTGTTATTAAGCGAGAACCAGAGCACTTATATCCCGCAAGGTCAAATCCACCGCTTGGCTAACCCTGGAAAAACCCCGCTAGAAATTATTGAAGTGCAATCCGGTAGTTATCTCGGTGAAGACGATATTGTTCGTTTTGAAGATACCTACGGTAGAAGTTAAATTAGTAGTCAACTTTTAGTGATTACCTTAGTCAATATTTACATAGCATGGAAGAGTTAATGATGAGCAAACAAAAAGTCGCCCTAATTACTGGTATTACAGGCCAAGACGGATCTTATTTGGCTGAATTCTTATTAGAAAAAAGTTATATCGTTCACGGCATCAAGCGACGTGCCTCTTCTTTTAATACCGATCGTATTGATCATATCTACCAAGATCCACATCTCAATCACCCAGATTTAATATTGCACTACGGTGATTTAACTGATACTACTAATCTAGTGCGCATAATTATGCAAACACAACCCGATGAAATCTACAACTTGGGCGCGCAGTCTCATGTGGCGGTGTCGTTTGAGTCTCCAGAATACACGGCCGATGTCGATGCAATAGGTCCATTGCGCATGCTTGAGGCAATTCGTATTTTGGGTTTAGAAAAGAAAACCCGCTTTTATCAAGCATCTACTTCTGAGTTGTATGGTTTGGTACAAGCAATCCCGCAAAAGGAAACTACCCCTTTTTATCCCAGAAGTCCCTATGCAGTTGCGAAGATGTACGCCTACTGGATTACTGTGAACTATCGTGAGGCTTATGGCATTTACGCTTGTAACGGTATTTTGTTTAACCATGAATCCAAGCGCCGCGGTGAGACTTTTGTGACGCGTAAGGTGACTCGTGGCCTTGCCAATATTGCACAAGGTTTGGAGAAGTGTCTGTACATGGGTAACATCGACGCACTACGCGACTGGGGTCACGCTAAAGATTATGTGCGTATGCAGTGGCTCATGCTCCAGCAAGATAAGCCAGAAGACTTTGTAATTGCGACAGGTGTGCAATTCACTGTACGGGAATTTATTATGCGTAGTGCAAAGCAATTGGGCATAACTTTAAAGTTTGAAGGCTCTGCTGAAAATGAAAAAGCGACTGTTGCTGCAATTGATGGTGATAAAGCGCCTGCACTCAAAGTGGGTGATGTGATTGTGCAAATTGATCCACGTTACTACCGTCCCGCTGAAGTAGAAACCCTCTTGGGTGATCCAACTAAAGCTAAAGAGAAGTTAGGCTGGGTTCCAGAAATCACACTCGATCAAATGATCGTAGAAATGGTGGCTAACGACTTAGATCAGGCTAAGCAGCACGCTTTATTACAACAGCATGGTTACTCAGTGCCTGTTGGTAAAGAGAATTAAACCTTCCAAGACCAAACTAGAAGTTAGATAAGCTAAAAGATAAAGAAATTATTTAGATGCCCTTAGATTTAAATCAAAAAATATATGTAGCTGGCCACCGCGGTATGGTAGGTTTTTCTATTGTGCGCAATCTTCGAGCTAAGGGTTATCAAAATATTATCACACGCACTCATGCTGAGTTAGAGCTCACCAATCAAGCTGCCGTAGCAGATTTTTTTCAATCTGAAAA
Source organism: Polynucleobacter necessarius (assembly GCF_900095185.1). Lineage (NCBI taxonomy): Bacteria > Pseudomonadati > Pseudomonadota > Betaproteobacteria > Burkholderiales > Burkholderiaceae > Polynucleobacter > Polynucleobacter necessarius. The sequence continues at coordinate 928,774 of NZ_LT606948.1, forward strand.
GCCCGATCAAGTCTATTTAGCAGCTGCTAAGGTAGGCGGTATTTATGCGAATAATACTTTTCCAGCTGAATTTATTTACGACAACTTGATGGTGCAAAACAATGTCATTCATCAGGCATTTGTTAATGGCGTTAAAAAATTGCTCTTTTTAGGTTCAAGCTGTATTTATCCGAGATTGGCACCGCAGCCAATGAGTGAAGATGCCCTCTTAACGGGTAAGCTCGAGCCAACCAATGAGCCCTATGCCATTGCAAAAATTGCTGGCATCAAGATGTGTGAGAGTTACAATCGCCAATATGGCAAGTCACACGGCGTAGATTATCGCTCAGTCATGCCCACCAATTTATATGGTCCAGGGGATAACTATCACCCAGAAAATAGCCATGTGATTCCGGCCTTGATTAGGCGTTTGCATGAAGCAAAGTTAGATAATGCCCCAGAGGTAGTCATTTGGGGTACTGGCACCCCACGCCGTGAATTTCTCTATGTGGACGATATGGCTGCTGCCTCCGTTTTTGTTATGGAGCTGGATAAATCTATATATGACGAGAATACAGATCCTATGCAAAGTCATATTAATGTCGGCTTTGGGTCAGATGTGACGATTGCTGAGTTAGTTCATGCTGTAGCTATTGCAACGGACTATCAGGGGGAAATTACTTTTGATAAATCAAAGCCTGACGGTGCACCCCGTAAGTGGATGAGTTCAGAGCTATTAAATCAGTTAGGTTGGAAGCCGCAAGTTCAACTAGACCAGGGTCTGAAGAATGCCTATGCGCAAATGGTGACCCAAGCAGACTTTACCGCAAGCCAAGCCCGATAGCGATGAGACTGGCCTTGAACGGTACTTCAGTAAAGCCAGATTGGCTTGGTGGCGGATTGATTTTTTTCAATGTTGTATTGCTGGCAATTTGGGCTATTAAAGATACGATTGCATTACGTAACATCGTGTTGGTGCTTGGGACGATTGTATCCATCATATACATTGTTAATCGCTGGCGCACAGGAAGTTTAAAAAGACAACTCCAGTCGGTACATGTGCTACCCCTGATTTTTACTGGATTGATATTTGCTTGGGTGGTGATTCATTTCTTTTTCTTTTCGCAAGATCCAATCAGCCAGCTTCAGGAGCTTAAAAGCACATGGTTGCGAGTGGTGTTAGCTTCAATTTTGGCTTGGGGTACGGGCTTAGTGATTTTGCGTAAACCCATCTGGATACATTATTTATGGCTTGGAATCCTCTTGGGAATTATGGCTGTCTATGCCCAATATATCCCAAAAGCGTTAGCAAAAAATGCGCTTTTTGTACCCGACTATCATGGCTACCTTTTTGAAGGCAAGATTAATGGCGTTCTGGTGGGAACCTTGCTTATTGCTGGGCTTACAGGAACAGTGCTCGATCTTTTTAGGCGTCAGCAGTTAACAGCACATAAGTGGGTATTGCTTTTTTGGTTTCTGGGCGTGGTAATCACCTTGTATTCCTACGTTTTTATTTATGACACCCGCAATGGCTTTGGTTTGGCAGCCATCTTATTTGCCACACTTATTATGAGCGGGGGGTTATGGGTTGTTAAAAAGATTATTACCAAAGGTGCCACTAAAGAGCTGGCTATTGTGATCATTTTTATTGTTGGATTAGCAATCCTGGCTTCGATATTTACCTATCATCAGATACAGAGAAATACGGGTTGGCTCACATTAGTTGAAGACGCGAAAATTGCAGTTCAAGTAGATCGATTCCCACAGTGGCAACACTCTAATATTAATGGTGAGGTGCCCAAAACAGACACAGGACGTGCTGTAGTTGGCAATACGTATGAGCGGGTGGCATGGGCAGTCGTAGGAGTGAGATTGATTGGTCGGCATCCTTTAGGAACTGGCGTTCTCTATATCTCGTTCAATAAACTATTGCTGATAGACTATCCTGGTGCAACACCCTATGCGACTCACAGTGGCTGGATTGATTTAACTTTATCCCTTGGTGTTCCTGCGCTCTTACTTATGTGGGGTATTTTAATTAGTGTTTTTTACTTAAGCACCAAATCTAAAGGTCCATTTAGAGTAACTGTACCAATTATGGCCGGAATGATTTTTTTGCTTTATCTTGTTGGTGAGCTCAATGGCAAGCATGCTGTGGAAATTTTATTTTATTGGTTTGCGATTTTGACAGCATTGCAATTGCCTCAAGCTTCAAAAATCGATCATCGATAGTTAAATAAAAAGCATACTTTCAATATGAATATTCTGTTCTGTTAACAGGTGGCCTCAGGTTTATTGGAAGTCATATAGCAGCCGTTCTTTCTGGTGAAGGTCATTCTGTGGTGAATATTGACAATCTTTGCAAGAGATCGCGACTATCTCTCGATAGTTTAGAGATTGTTACGGGTAAAAAATTACCTTTTTATCAAGGGGATGATCGAGATCAATCTTGACGAAAAAGTATTTTATAAGACCATCAGATTGAGTGCGTTATTCATTTTGCGGGTTTAAAGTCCGTCGTTGAATCAGGTGCTGACCCTCTTAAATGCTTTGATAATAATGTCGGCGGATCAATTGCTCTCATCGAAGCAATGCAGACTATGAATGTTAAAAAGTTGATCTTTAGTTCAAGCGCTACTGTTTATGGTGAACCACAATACTTGCCGTACGATGAAGAGCATCCTTTGGATGCTATGAAGAATTATAGCAGAACCAAATTACAAGTCGAAGAAATTTTGCAAGACTTATCCAAGTCTGATCCGGAATGGTCGATTGTTTGCTTGCGTTACTTCAACTCCATTGGCGCACATGAGTCAGGGTTAATAGGTGAGCTACCTCAAGGCATCCCTAATTACCTCATGCCTTATATTTGCCAGGTAGTTTCTGGAAAACTGCCGCATCTCAATATTGTTGGTGACGATTACGATACGAAAGATGGCACAGGTGAGCGCGACTATATTCATGCAATGGATCTGGCTGAAGGACATGCAGAAGCCTTGGCTTTTACTAATAAGCACAAAGGTTGGGAAGCCATTCATCTCGGAACTGGCAATCCCTATAGCGTTGATGACTTGATTAGCGCTTTTGAAAAGTTTGCAAAGCAAGCAATATCAAAGATAGTAAAAGAACGCAGGAGCGGAGACCTACCTATTGACTTCGCCAAGGCAGATAAGGTATTAGCTGTTTTAGGTTGGCAAGCTAAGCGGGATTTGCAGTCAATGTGTGACAGCTCATGGAATTATCAAGTGCAGCTTCAAAAGTTAATTAAGTAATTTTTCAGAATTGATTGCGGATACTTTGGATAAACAATAGTATGCATGCACGGATCATTCAAAGTTCATTTTTTTATTGGCAGATCGAGGTTTTCGGTTAGTCATTAGCTTTGTATTAGGTGTATTGATTGCACGCTTCTATGGACTTGAAGAATTTGGACAGCTCAATTACGTTTTAGCTACGGCAAGTGTATTTGGAAGCTTATCTTCCCTAGGATTGGAAGATATAGTGCCTAGAGATATGGCAACATTCAATCAACAAGGCCTATCTCGCGACGATATTGAAAAAACAGCATTCATACTGAGGCTTGTTGGCGGTGCTGCTTATATATTGGTAATTGGACTGATATTTTATGAATCTGGAACATCGCAGATCTTCTTGATTGCTCGCCCTATGTCTACCAATTCAGGCTGGAGATGTATATGAGTATCGTCTTAGGGTTGAAGATGAATTCTCTAAGATAGCCCTAAGTAGAAGTGTGGCAGCATTTTTAGCGAATATATTCAAGACACTTGTCCTCGTATTCTCATTGCCTATAGACTATATGACTGTGGCGCTGACAAGCGAATTCTTGATGACTGCCACTTTCTTTAAATTATTTTTGAAGAAAAAAGGATTTTTATCAGGTTCATTTCGGTTTGATTACGCAAAAAATCTATTGTTAAGTTCATGGAAGATGATTTTTTCTGGTCTTCCGATTACGTTTCAAGCTCGAGTTGAATATTTGTTCATTGATCCGCTGTCCATGAAGTACAAATTCAAGCAAGCTTATTCACGCAAAAATTTCTAGGGTGGCAAGATGTGGGTCGGTACTCTGCAGCACTCAAGATTTTTGAAATCATAGATGTAGTCTGCGTCATTTTAGTGACCGTTTTAATGCCTAAGCTAGCTTCACTGATGAATTCTGAGAATGATTTGATTGATAGAAGACGTACATATTTTATTGGTTTTATTATCTATTGCTTGTTGATTCCAGTAATAATTTTCTTGACGACTGTTTTCATTTGCCTACATGGGGCACAGTATGCTGAAGCAGCAGCCTTATTGCCCTGGTTATTTTTAAGACCGCTTTTTGGAATGCTAGGCTCAGTTCGTAATATGTTTCTTATTTTGGAGGGTAATTATTGGTATCCGGCCCTATCTTCATTATGTAGTCTTATTATTAGTGTGATTGCTGGTTATAGTTTGATACGGTTTATATAGAGCCGTGGCCTCTAGCATGTTAGAGGCTATTTACTTTAACGGTGCTCACGGATTTATTGTTTTACAGAAAAAACTCGTCTGCAGTATTTACATGTTTTTATGAGTTCTCGCACTTTCATAATCTCATTCGTCAATATCGTCGAGGCTAGCCATGAAAGTTCTACTTTATTGGCACGATATTTATTTGCCCTATTCGGATTATTGAATAAGAGGATTTTCTGCCGATATAAGAATGAGCCAAATTTGTATTGTTGGTCCCAATGAGCATGAAGCTGATTCGATCTACTCTGGATCTGAGAATCATCAATCTTTTTTAGAAAAAGTTATCTTCAAAAAGATCAAAACATATTCATTGAGGAAGAAGTGGGGTCCGATCGCAGAATTGAAGAAATGCATTCAAGAATTTAGACCTAATTGCATCATGGTGCTCGATGAAGCTTTCTCTGTAAATGTCTTGAATGCTGCCATAGCCAACTATTTGGCTAAAAATAATACAACTGTGCTGTTTTATAGTTTTGAAAATATTAAACCAATCCCGCCATTTCAGTTTCTTACGGAGAATTTCTCCTTAGAGAGCATCTGGGTGTTTATCAGAAAAACAATTCGGTATTTGCTTGCAGACGCTCTATGACAACCCATGCGAACTCGCTTGGTAAGTGGTGGGCTTGCTTGTTATCAAGAGAGTTTGGATGTGGTTCACCAGTTTGGCCGGAAACCTAAAGTCAATATCTGTTGGTGGGGATTAGATCTCAATCCATTTTTGCACTTAAGTAGCGCACACCACTCTAGCTTGCAAAATTCTCAAAATAAGTCCCATGAATCACCAAATATTATTGGATATGTTGGTCGCTTTATTGCGGAAAAAGGTATTTTTGATTTGCTTGATGCGCTTGTCAAACTAGATAAGAGCTATCGTCTAATCCTTGTGGGTAGTGGCCCGTTAGAGGCTCAATTAAGAGATTGTATTAAGGATGTAAATTTGCAAGATAGAGTGGAGATACTCTCTCCAAAAGTACGTGATGAATTGGCTAGGCTATATGCTAGTTTTGATGTGCTTGTTTTTCCCTCAAGAACAGATTATTTTTGGAAGGAGCAGTACGGCAGAGTCCTGGTGGAGGCGATGGCTTGTGGAGCTCCAGTAGTAGGCAGTCAGTCTAGGGCATTACCCATTGGTAATTGGCGACTCATCGCGATGCTTTGCCGAAGGAAAGTTCGTGCAGATGGCTGGGGTTATCCAGTCTACGATTGCTGCATTTCAGTCTGGCAATGTCGCAGTTGAGCGTATCGCTCTGATTGATAGAGTAAAGCTAGGTGGAATTGATCAGTTTGTGAGCGTATTCCTTATGCTGCATCATGAGCTCAGTGCTGATCAATATTCAGGCGGGTAAGAGTTTTAAATGAAATCATTTTTTCCTTATCACCGTCGTCATCGATTGGCTATTGCTAGATTCTTTCTGCAGGATTTGTACTATTGGTTATGTGCAAGCCTATTTAGGCGAAACATTGCTTTGCCTAAGGCTTTGAATCGAATTTTACTAGTAAATCCAGCTCATTTAGGTGATGTTGTTATTAGTACAGCAATTTTAAGGGAGTTAAGGAATCAATTTCCAAAATGGGTAATTGATTTTTTTAGTTGGCGATTGGGCTTCTCCATTAGTTCAGGGGTATCCAGGTATTAATCGAGTATTTTTCATTAGTCATTGGCAAGCCAATAGGGCTAGTGAGTCCCTGTCTAGTAAGAAAATTAAATATCAATATCAAGCAACCCAAGTAATGGATATTTTAAAAAATCAAAAATATGATGCCATTTTCGTTTTAAATTCTTATGAACCCTCATTTAAATAGGATCACTCCAATCGAGAAAATCCCTTGTGAGTGAAAGAAATAATTGCTAATGAGAATGCTCGATCCTAGAATTTTTTGTGAACGAGTTAAAAAATAAAGCCCTAAAAAAGATACAGTTAGTGCCCATCCTCCCCTTAGGAGAGTAAAATCATAATCAATGTAGATAAGTGGTAAAAATAGAGTAAATGCTAAAAGTTTCTGACAGCATAATCGAGTAATTATAAAAAGCTAGACAAACATTCCAGCGGCACTAAGCGCTAAAACAGCGCGATCATTAGATAAAAATATTGTGAAAATGCTTACCAAGAAATACTAAGCTCAATCTCGTGAATACTGAATGATGCTGTCGGTCTCTAACATAGGGCTAATTCTTGAAGACCACCAGACATCAGCTATGTCATCTCGCGCAATGCCCATTGAGCGTAGGGCAGTAAATCCAATGAGTATAAAACTCAAAACAGACGGCTTTCCATTTTTTGGCTAGGTCGTAGATAGAAGAATACTCTAAAAGAGATTGAGAGGAAAAATAGACAGAACAGTCCAAATGATTGGCAAAATTACGCAGAAAATTAACTACAGCATGCATCTAAAAAAGGTTTTAATTGGAAGATAGAGGATATGAATTTATTAGCGTGAATTTAGTATTATCTAACAACTAGGCTTTGTGCGATAATGTTTGATTGAAAAATATAGCTACATTGTTGAATTAATTATCATGAATCTAGATCCATATTCAGACGGCATAGTAAATATAACTAAGCAGACGATCGAATTTGGGCTTTGTATGCGTCCATCCCTTAAATGGACTTGAATACTTCTATTTTTAGCCTTTTGGGCCGCCTGTGGCGTCACATTACTCTTAGGCGTCGTAAGCAGTTCGTTTTGTTGCTACTTTTAATGTTACTTGCTTCGTTTGCGGAGATCCTCAGCATAGGTACAATTTTACCATTTCTTGGAGTTTTAACAGCACCCGAGCGTATTTTTGAGGCTCCCTCAGCCCAATTCATGATTCAGTATTTAGGATTATTCGAGCCTAAGCAGTTGCTATTACCACTTACTATTGCTTTTATTTTGTCGGTTTTAATGGCAGGAACCATGCGGTTAATGTTGCTTTGGGCGAGCACTAGATTATCTTTTGCTACAGGCGCAGATCTTAGTATTGATATCTATAGAAGAACACTTTATCAACCATACTCTATCCATTGCGCACGAAACAGTAGTGAGGTCATTAATGGCATTTCAGGCAAGGCCAATGGAGTTATTTACAGTGTTGTTTTTCCGGCTTTGACTTTAATTAGCTCTAGCGTCATGCTTATTGCGATTTTGATTACCTTATTAATGTTAGAGCCCGTTATCGCGCTTATTGCTTTTGGTGGCTTTGGATTTATTTATCTAGCTATCGTCCGCCTTACCCGCAAACAATTGATGCTTGATAGTGAGTGTATTGCTCGTGAATCGACTCAAGTGATCAAAGCACTTCAAGAGGGGTTAGGCGGTATACGTGATGTCCTCATAGATGGCAGTCAAGAGATTTATAGCGAAATTTATCGCCGAGCTGATGCCCTGCTTCGTAGGGCACAAGGTAATAGTTTATTCATTGGCTTTAGCCCACGTTACGGAATGGAAGCTTTAGGTATGGTGCTTATATCCACACTTGCTTATATGCTAGCTCAGCAGGTTGATGGTATTGCAAAAACTATTCCCCTCTTGGGCGCCCTTGCGCTTGGTGCGCAAAGATTGTTGCCGGTCTTGCAGCAAGCTTACGGGTCTTGGGCTCAAATGAGTAGTGGAAAAGCTTCATTGGTAGATACTCTCGAGTTACTAGATCAGCCGATGCCTTTAAATGCCTATGATAACAATACAAAATTACCATTTAATCAATGCATGGCTCTCAAGCAGATTGAGTTTCGCTATGGTTCTTATGAGCCCAATGTTCTCAATAAAATTGATCTCATAATCCCCAAAGGAAGTCGAGTCGGGTTTATTGGGACCACGGGAAGTGGAAAGAGTACTTTGTTGGACATTTTAATGGGTTTACTTCAACCGACCAATGGCTTAATAGAAATAGATGGAGCGCCGATTACGTTTAGCAATGCTCGGGCTTGGCAGGCTCACATTGCTCATGTCCCGCAAACAATTTTTTTGATTGATAGCACCATTGAGGAAAATATTGCTTTCGGCATTCCAAAAAATCTCATTGATCATTCTCAAGTTAGAGCCTCTGCTCAACGTGCTCAAATTGCCGATACTATTGAAAATTGGCCAAATCAATACTCAACTGTTGTTGGAGAGCGGGGTATACGCCTGTCTGGTGGTCAGCGACAGCGAATAGGAATCGCTCGGGCACTCTATAAGAAAGCGGACGTTATCATTTTTGATGAGGCTACCAGTGCCTTAGATGGAGAAACGGAGAGGGCTGTGATGCATTCTATTGAAAACCTCAGTCATGAGACAACCATATTGATTATTGCTCATCGCCTTACAACTTTAAAAGACTGCACCCAAATTGTAGAGTTGATTGATGGCAATATTAAAAGTATTGGAAAATTTCAAGATTTCGTGAATCGATCGACATAGCTTATGCCTTTAAAAAAAAATAACACAACTATTCTTATCACTGGCGCTGATGGTTTTATAGGCTCTCATCTTGTTGAGGCTTTAGTGCGTTTAGGTTTTCAGGTACGCGCGTTTGTAATGTACAACTCTTTCAATTCTTGGGGCTGGTTGGATCATTGCGCTACTGATCTTAAAGGTCAGTTTGAGGTTTTTGCTGGAGATATTCGCGATCCACATGGAGTGAAAAAGGCCATGACTGGGTGCGATGCTGTATTGCATTTAGCAGCGTTGATTGCAATTCCATATTCTTATCATTCGCCAGATACATATGTGGATACAAATATTAAGGGCACACTTAATGTTCTACAGGCAGCTCGAGAATTAGGCATTAAGAGGATTATTCATACCTCAACAAGCGAGGTATATGGTACGGCGTGTTTTGTGCCGATCACGGAAGATCATCCTTTGCAAGGGCAGTCACCATACTCTGCAACAAAGATTGCTGCAGATCAGATGGCTTATTCATTTTATAGTTCGTTTGATATGCCAGTTGTAATTGTGAGGCCCTTCAATACTTATGGGCCACGACAGTCTGCTCGTGCCGTTATTCCCACTATCATTACCCAGATCGCAAGTGGTATGCGTCGAATTAAATTAGGTGCAGTTTCACCCACTCGCGATTTCAATTATGTTTTAGATACCGTGGCTGGTTTTATTGCTGTGCTAACCTCTGATGGTGGTTTAGGGGAAGTTGTGAATTTAGGTAGTAATTTTGAAATTTCAATCGGCGAAACCGTTCAGCTGATTTCTGATGTTATGAATATTGAGATCGACATTATTGCCGATGAAGTACGCTTACGGCCAGAAAATTCTGAGGTAGAGCGCCTATGGGCTGACAACTCTAAAGCAAAACGACTGTTTGGATGGCATCCGAGATACGGGGGGGGGTCAGGCTTTAAGCAAGGATTGGTCGAAACTGTTGAGTGGTTTACCGAGCCTGAAAATTTGCATCGGTATAAGTCTGATATTTATAATGTTTAGATGTACAAGAGTATCCAAGATATTCTCCCTAACCAGGTGGTCGAGGCTATTCGGTCTGTGGCTGGGGATGAAGTTGCTGCGCTTCATGAACCTAGTTTTGATGGAAATGAATGGCTCTATCTTAAACAGTGTCTTGACTCCACATTTGTCTCGTCAGTCGGCAAGTTTGTTGATCGCTTTGAGAAAGATTTATCAAAATTTACCGGTGCAAAACATGTGGTGGCTGTAGTTAACGGTACTTCTGCTTTACATATCGCTTTAAAGTTGGCGGGTGTAAAAGCTGGTGACGAAGTACTGATACCAGCACTTACTTTCATTGCCACTGCTAACGCTGTTACTTACTGTAATGCAATCCCACATTTTGTAGATAGTGAAATTGGCACATTAGGTGTGGATGCAATTAAATTACGTAATTATCTAATTGACTATACCGATCAACGATCAGGTCTATGTATTAATCGTTATACCGGAAGAGTGATCCGCGCTCTTGTACCTATGCATACATTTGGCCATCCGGTAGATATTGATGGCTTACTCAGAGTGGCAAGTGATTTTAATATTGCCATGATTGAGGATGCTGCTGAATCGCTAGGTAGTTACTACCATGGAAAACATACCGGTACATTTGGAATTTTGGGGACGCTGAGCTTCAATGGCAACAAAACTATTACTACAGGTGGAGGTGGTGCAATATTGACTAATGACGCTGATCTTGCGTGCCGTGCTAAACATCTAACAACTACCGCTAAATTGGCGCATTTATGGGAATTTTCTCATGATGAGGTTGGTTATAACTACCGAATGCCAAATTTGAATGCTGCCTTAGGTTGTGCTCAGTTGGAGAGGTTGCCTTTTAAACTTGCAGCTAAAAGAGCGTTGTATGAGCGTTATCAAAATGCTTTTGCAAAAGTAGCGGGCATTAAATTAATGGCTGAACCCTCTAAATGCCATAGTAATTATTGGCTTCAAACATTATTGCTTGACTCTGAAAATTCAAACATGCGTGATTCCATATTGAAGGCAACAAATGATGCAGGCTTTATGACACGACCTGCTTGGACTTTGATGCATGAGCTTGCCCCTTACAAAGAATGTCCTCGCATGGATTTGTCTATGGCACAGACTTTAGCAAAGTGCTTAATTAATATTCCAAGTAGCGCAGGTTTGGTTGTGGATCAATTATGACTAAACCAAGTTTGATTTTGATAGGTGCTGGGGGTCATTCCGATTCATGTATTGATGTGGTTGAAGAGCACAATATCTTTCAGATTGCTGGTCTGATTGGATTGCCACATGAGCGGTATGAACAGCGCTTGGGTTATACTGTTGTTGGTACAGATAAGGATTTGCCATCTCTTGCAAAAATATATGACTATGCAGTGATTGCCACAGGTCAGATTCAGAATTCATCTTGCCGCATACGCCTTTTTCAGCAGGTTACGCAACTCGGCTTTAAGTTACCCACCATAATTGCACCTAGTGCTTATGTGTCACGCCACGCCACCATTGCATTGGGTACGATAATCATGCATAGAGCTGTAGTGAATGCTGGTGTAAGCATTGGAGCTAATTGCATTATTAATAGTTGCGCTCTGCTTGAGCATGACGTAAGTGTTGAAGACCATTGCCATATTTCGACCGGTGCAATTTTAAACGGGGGGGTGGCAATTGGGTCTGGAAGTTTTGTAGGAAGTGCTAGCGTTATTAAGCAAGGGGTTAAAATAGGCAAGAATTGTCTTATAGGCATGGGCTTATCAGTTCGACATGACCTCATTAGCCAAGCAAAATTTTTAGGCGACTAGCATCATGATTCACAAAACTCTTATTATTGCTGAAGCAGGTGTTAATCATAATGGCGACATTAATTTGGCAAAGCAACTGATCGATGAGGCTGCATTTGCAGGTGCTGATGTAGTGAAATTTCAAACCTTTAGCGCTAGTCGTCAAGTTACTCAAACAGCTAAAAAAGCTGATTACCAAATTCAAACGACTGGTGATACAGAGTCTCAATATGAAATGCTAAGGAGGTTGGAATTGTCATCAGCAATGCATCTTAATCTTATTGAACACTGTCAAAAACGTAACATTGGATTCTTATCGACGGGATTTGATATTGAAAGCGTGGATTTACTTTTAAGCTTTGGGCTTGAGCTTTTTAAGATTCCATCTGGTGAGATTACTAACTTGCCGTATCTGCGTCATATCGGTCAATTAGGTAAGAAGGTTATCCTATCAACTGGTATGTCGACCTTAGGCGATATTGAGTCGGCTATTGATGTGCTTGAGCATGCTGGTACTCATCGAAAAAATTTCACTTTATTACATTGCACTACTGAGTATCCAACACCTATGTGCGAGGTGAACTTGCGAGCTATGCAAAGTATGCAAGCAGCATTTAATGCTAATGTAGGATATTCTGATCATTCGGAGGGTATAGAAGTTTCGATTGCCGCTGTTGCTTTGGGCGCCTCTGTGATTGAGAAGCACTTTACTGTAGATCGCAATCTACAGGGGCCAGATCATAAAGCTAGCCTTGAGCCGTGCCAGTTAAAGGCTATGGTTGATGCTATTCGAAATATAGAGATAGCTTTGGGTGATGGGGTAAAGCGTCTAACTACAAGTGAAATTAAAAATAAGTCAATGGCGCGCAAATCTTTGGTTGCTAGATGTGCAATTAAAGCTGGGGAGGAATTTAGCGTTAAGAATACAACCACTAAGAGGCCTGGCACTGGTATCTCACCCATGAGATGGAGTGAGGTAATGGGTGAGATTGCGCGACGAAATTTCATGGTTGATGAAATGATAGAATTATGAAAAAGATTTGCGTCATTACAGGTACTCGTGCTGAATATGGTTTGCTACGTTGGGTAATGCAGGGTATCAAAGATGAGCCTACTCTAGCGCTACAGGTTATCGTTACTGGCATGCATCTTTCTCCTGAGTTTGGTCTGACTTACAAAGTCATTGAGCAAGACGGTTTTAAAATTGACCGCAAAATTGAAATGCTAACTAGTTCTGATACCCCTGTTGGGGTCGCCAAATCTATGGGTCTTGGCATGATTAGTTTTGCAGATGCATTGCATGAGATGAAGCCGGATTTGATTGCGGTGCTTGGCGATCGTTTTGAAATATTTTCTGCAGTTTCAGCAGCATTGATAGCGTGCATACCAGTAGCACACCTGCATGGAGGTGAGACTACGGAGGGTGCTTTTGATGAGTCGCTGAGACATTCAATCACTAAGATGTCGCATTTGCATTTTGTGGCAGCGGAAGCATATCGTTGGCGAGTAACTCAATTAGGCGAATCACCAGATAGAGTATTTTTAGTTGGTGGATTAGGTGTTGATAACATTAAGCGAATGAGGCTGCTGGATAGATCTGCCTTGGAGGACTCGCTTGAATTTAAATTGGGCATTAAGAATTTATTGATTACTTTTCACTCTACAACGTTAGAAACAGCTTCGGCTGAAAAGCAAATGCAAAGTTTGCTTGATGCTCTTGATGTGATTAAAGATGTCCACCTGATTTTCACTATGCCCAATGCAGATGTTGATGGTCGTGTGCTAATTGATATGATTCAAGGATTTGTTGATAGACGACCTAATGCCCGTGCATATAAGTCATTGGGGCAATTAAGGTACCTTTCCTGTATTGCTCATGTGGACGGTGTAGTTGGAAACTCATCTAGCGGTCTGACAGAGGTACCAAGTTTTCAGAAGGGCACCATTAATATCGGTGATAGGCAACGTGGTCGCCTGCAAGCCGCTAGCGTTATTAATTGTGAGTCGACGAAAGATAGCATAATTAGCGCATTAACACGACTCTACTCTAATGAGTTTCAAGCAAATTTGCTCAATGCAATCAATCCATATGGCGAGGGTGGAGCAAGCACTAAGATCGTAGAAGTGCTTAAAAATTTCCCCATTAATAGTTCTACTAAAAAGACTTTTTATGACTTACCGATTGTTTATAGCGATAAAGGTGTTGCATGAACTCTTCTAATCAACTTTGGCGTAGCGCAATATTATTAAGTAATGCGACTATCGCAGAAGCTATCCGCAATCTAAATGAAGTATCTATAAAAATTGTTTTGGTTGTTAACGAGACTGGCGTTTTAGAGGGCACCATATCTGATGGAGATATTCGTCGAGGCTTGCTCAAGGGGCTTGATTTAGAAAGTTCTATTTCAACAATCGTACATAGAAATGCATTTGTGGTACCTCCAGAATTTGAGCGCGAGCTAGTCATGCAATTAATGGTTGCAAATAAGATTCAGCAAATTCCTGTGGTTGATAGTAACCATCGAATCGTAGATTTGCATATATGGGATGAGATTACTCTACCAACTGCTCGGCCTAACTTAATGGTAATTATGGCTGGGGGTATGGGCACAAGGCTTCGCCCGCATACTAATAACTGCCCAAAACCTCTATTAGAGGTTGCCGGTAAACCAATGCTAGAGCACATTATGGATCGTGCTAAGTTGGAGGGATTTAACCATTTCATACTTACAATTCATTATCTAGGTGAGATGATTGAGGATTATTTTGGAAATGGTGAGCATTTAGGTGTTCGAATTGACTATCTACGTGAGAACTCTCCATTAGGTACTGCTGGTGCATTGAGCTTACTTAAGCCGATACCAGACAGCCCATTTGTCGTTGCTAATGGTGATGTTATAACGGATATACGCTATGGAGGGTTACTTGACTTTCATGTTCGGCATGGTGCCGCTGCCACTATGGCTGTCCGAACATATGAGTGGCAACATCCCTTTGGGGTAGTTAACACAGATGGTGTTGAAATTATTGGGTTTGAAGAAAAGCCCGTAGCTCGAAGTCATATTAATGCAGGAGTTTACGTTCTTGACCCAATTACTCTAAATACCTTAACTGAAAATGTACGTTGCGATATGCCTACGTTATTTGAACGTTTGCAAGTGAATGCTCAACGTATAGTCGCATATCCAATGCATGAGCCATGGCTAGATGTTGGTAGACCAGATGATTTAAAGCAGGCCAATATAAATAATCAAATTTAATTAAAAAGATAGATTTCAGATGGGAAAAATTAAATACCCAAAAGCTGTTGATTTGAAGAGTTTTGCTAAAGATGCTGAAAATCCAGCGGCTTTATACGGATTGCCTTCGACTGTTGCCTATTGCAAGACGTGTGTAATATCTAATCAGCGACCAAACTCTGCGGTTGAATATCAACATACTAAAGATAGTAAAAAAGTAACTATAAATTTTGATGAAAACGGTATTTGCGATGCCTGCAATTTTACGGAGCGTAAGCGTCATGTTATAGACTGGGACGAGCGCGAGAAGCAGTTGCGTGAACTTTGTGATAAACATCGAAAGCATGATGGATCGTACGATTGCATCGTACCTGGATCAGGCGGTAAAGATAGTTTTTATGCTTCACATATTTTAAAAACAAAATATGGTATGCACCCGCTTACTGTAACCTGGGCCCCACATGTATATACACAGTGGGGCTGGAAAAATTTTCAATCTTGGATTCAAGCTGGACATGATAATTTCTTAATGACTCCAAATGGACGCATACATCGTTTATTAACTAGGCTTTCAACGGAGTTACTTTTTCACCCATTTCAGGCTTTTATGTTTGGTCAAAAGGCTTTGGCTCCTAAAATGGCGCTGTTGTTCAACATACCCTTAGTTTTTTATGGTGAGAATGAGGCTGAATATGGAAACCCAATTGGTGATACTGAAACTGCAAAGCGTGATTGGTCTTATTTCACCTCTGATGATCAATCAAAAATTCATCTAGGCGGTGTATCAATAGCTGACTTGAAGTCACATTTTGGTGTAGATCAAAATGATCTTCAGCCCTATTTGCCTGCTGATCCCAATCAAATATTAGAAAAAAACGTTGAGGTCCATTATCTTGGATACTATTTAAAATGGCATCCGCAGTCTTGTTATTACTACGCAGTTGAGTATGGGGGCTTTCAAGCATCTCCTGAGCGAACGCCAGGCACTTATTCAAAATATAATAGTATCGATGATCGAATTGATGATTTACATTATTTGACCACTGGTATTAAGTTCGGTCTTGGGCGTGCTAGTTACGATGCGGCACAAGAAATTCGTTCTGGTGATATCACCAGAGAAGAAGGGGTCGCGTTGGTAAAGCGTTTTGATCATGAGTACCCAGAACGCTTTATTGATGAAATGTTTTCTTATTTGAGTCTAAGTGAGAATGAATTTCCTCAGGCAAGTAAGATGTTCGAAAATCCCACAATGAACAAAGAGTACTTCCGCTTGCTCACTGATCAGTTCAGATCTCCTCATCTCTGGTATGTCGAGGATGGTGTTTGGAAATTACGCCATCCCTTGCTGGATAAGGCTTAGGGAATAGGTGTGCATGAGAAATATTCGCCTAATCGCCCGCCTTGATATCAAAGGTCCAAATCTAATCAAGGGAATCCACCTAGAAGGGTTGCGTGTTATGGGTTCGCCCAATGAGTATGCCATGCGTTATTACCTCCAAGGTATTGATGAGTTGATTTACATGGATTGCGTTGCAAGCTTATATGGTCGAAATCATCTGGGAGATATAGTTAAAGACGCTGCAAAAAATATTTTTGTACCTATGACAGTTGGTGGTGGTATTCGCTCTATCAATGATGCCACTGAAATTTTACGTGCAGGTGCCGATAAGGTGGCCATCAATACTGCAGCGGTAAATAATCCAAAACTTATTACTGATGTTGCTCGTCGTTTTGGCAGTCAATGTATGGTTTTATCTATAGAGGCCAAGCAAGTAGGCCCAGATCGTTGGGAGGTCTATACGGATAATGGACGTGAACATACTGGTTGTGATGTTATTGAATGGGTTAAGCGTGGTGTCGCTATGGGCGCTGGTGAGATATTGTTGACTTCAGTGGATAGAGAGGGAACTCGTAAGGGTTTTGATATTGCATTAGTTGCAGCGGTAACCTCGGAGGTTTCTGTGCCAGTAATCGCTAGTGGTGGCATGGGAAAACCAGAGGACTTGCTGACAGTTGTTAATGAAGGTGGTGCCGATGCAGTTGCTATGGCTGACATACTGCACTATGATCGGGCGGAAATTGCTGACATTAGACGACTTGCTCAGAATTCAGGATTTGGAGTGAGGAATTATGAATACCCCTGAGATAGTAGTGATTGATTATGGCGTTGGAAATTTGCTTAGTGTTCAGCGTGGATTTGAATATTGTGGTGCAAATGTAGTTCTGACGGCTGATCCAAAAAAAATTCTCTCAGCAGAGAGGGTTGTTTTACCTGGGGTTGGGGCTTTTGCTAATGCGATGTTGGCCTTAGAAAGATTGGGTTTAGTCGATGTTATTCGGGAGCTTTCGGATCGTAAAACACCTGTGCTTGGTATTTGCCTTGGGATGCAACTTTTGCTTGATGAGAGTGACGAATTTGGGGTTACTAAAGGCTTAGGGTTAATCCCTGGACGGGTTATTGCAGTACCAGATAGAGGGTTATCCGGTAAATTACAAAAAATTCCCCATATTGGATGGGGTGCATTACATAAGTCAGAACGAGATGTGGGCTGGCAGGATACTTTGCTGAAAGATAATTACCAAGGTGACGCCGCTTATTTTGTGCATAGTTTCATGGCGTCACCCAAAAATAAATCTCATCGCATTGCAGATTGCTTTTACGGCGGTCATCGTATATCTGCAGTGATAGGTAGGGATAATATTATTGGTTGTCAGTTCCATCCAGAAAAAAGTGGGGCAGTGGGTTTAAAGATTTTGAGAAGGTTTTGCATTGATTAATCGCATCCTTATTGTTGGATATGGCAGTATTGGTAAGCGTCATTTACGAGTTGCTAGAGAGTTGATGCCACTTGCTGATATTCGCATATTGAGACATCAGACTACAGATGAGAATCCTGAATATGCTAATGGGTGTTTTTCTTCGATTGAAGATGTGATTCGCTTTAACCCTCAAGTGGCAGTGATTGCAAATCCAGCATCATTTCATATTGAGACTGCACTAGCCTTGGTAGTTTTGGGAACACATCTGCTGATAGAGAAGCCACTATCAGCATCCTTGATTGGTGTTAAGGAACTAATAGCAATTTGTAAAGAACGACAGGTTTATTTATTTACGGGATATAATCTTAGGTTTTTGCCTTCACTACAACGATTTAAGTTGTTAGTGGATGAGGGGGTTGTAGGAAGAGTTTTATCTGTGCGCTGCGAAATGGGTCAGTATTTACCATCCTGGCGTCCTGACAGGGATTATCGGCAAACGGTATCTGCTAAGCATGAATTAGGTGGCGGTGTTTTATTGGAACTGAGTCACGAACTTGATTACCTTCGTTGGATATTTGGCGAAATTTGCTGGATAAGTGCCATGATCAGCCGTCAGAGTGGTTTAGAAATAAATGTCGAAGATACTGCTCACTTAACAGTTGGCTTTAATCCTTCGTCTGATGGGCGGCAACTTATTGGCGCTATTGACCTAGATTTTATTCGTCACGATACTACAAGGATATGTACCGCAATCGGTGAAAAAGGGAGCCTACGTTGGAATGGATTAACAGGAGAGGTTTTACTTTACAAGGCGGGAGCTAGTAATTGGGATAAGTTATTCCAGTACTCATCTAATCGCGATGAAAGTTATATTGCTGAATGGCAAAATTTCATAGATTGTGTAGTTGGCGATAAATCACCATTTATTTCTGGCGAAGATGGTTTGGAGGTGCTTAAGATTATCGAGGGCGCTAAGCGCTCCTCTGAGTTAGGCGGTGTGATTTTTGAGTTAAGCGATCTTCGGGCGTATGAGGTCGGCTCATGAATCCGATTGCTTTTATTTTTGCAAGAGCGGGATCTAAAGGTTTGCCTGGGAAAAATATCAGGCAGCTAGCTGGCAAACCTTTAATTGCATGGTCTATTGAGCAAGCTTTAGCTGTAAAGCGCATCAAGCAAGTGATTGTTTCTACGGATTCACCAGAAATTGCTGAAGTTGCATTGCAGTATGGGGCCAAAGTACCATTTATTCGCCCCGCAGAATTTTCTCAGGATGAGAGCCCAGAGTGGCTGGCATGGAAGCACGCTCTTAATCATCTTTATCAAACATCTAAAGAATTACCAGATGTGATGATTTCAGTGCCAGTCACAGCACCTTTGCGGATACCGCAAGATATCGAAAACTGCCTTAATGTTTACGAGCAGGGTGAAGTAGATGTTGTGATTACGGTTGCTAACGCCCATAGAAGTCCATATTTTAATATGGTAACAAAAAATCCAGATAATACAGTTGAGCTCGTTATACCATGGTCTTCATCCATAGTGCGCCGTCAAGATGCTCCGACTGTATATGATATGACAACAGTTTGTTATGCGGCTAGTCCAAAGTTTGTTTTGAATAATAATTCTATTTTTGAAGGGCGGGTTAAGTCTACATTGGTACCTATTGAGCGCTCTATTGATATAGACACGATCTATGATTTCAAAATTGCTGAATTGCTTATGAAGGAAAGATTAAGTAATCAAGGAAAAGATTATGCATAAGATGGATATGGAATTTAGGGCTTGCGAGTCCTGCGGCGGCACTAATTTTGACTTGATCTGGAAGAATAGTGCGCAGGTCACCAGGGTAAATGGAGAATGGCAATTTCCGATAAATACAGTTTTATGTCGAAATTGCGGGTTTTGTTTTTCCTCTCCTGCTCCCTCTAAAAGTTCTTTAGAGAAATATTATTCAAATGGATATTCTGGATGCAAGAGTATTGGATTGCCCTACTCGATAGGGGCTAGAGTTCAAATATTAAAAAAATATGCCGCTCCAGATGGAGTTTTTGCTGAAGTAGGCGGGGATGAGCCAGGAGACTTTCATAAAGCATGTGCTAGCCTTTTTAAAACACAGCTTGTAATCGATATAAGTAATGATATTGATTCAAAATTGAGAAGTGTAAAGAATTTAGAAGGTGAATCAGTTGATGTGTTAGCTCATTATGATGTTCTTGAACACGTATTAGATATAAAAGATTTTTTAGGCGAGTGTTTAAGGGTACTCAAACCGAGTGGAATTATGATCTGTGAGGTACCAAATTTACGGCTATATCCTCGTAATTTACTGATGCTTGAGTGTGAGCATGTGAATCATTTTTCTGTCAATACATTAAGTAATATTGCAAGAGAAATTGGATTTACTCTCATTGAAGTTTCTCACAAATGCAGTAGAAGCTTTGGGTTTCTTGCGGTATTTTGTAAACAACCCGAAAAAAACGCTGTTAGTTATGATCATACTGTAGAGTATATTGATGCACTTGCATGCTTAAGAGGTGGCATGGACCAAATAGAATTGATGTTGAGTAATGTCAAAAAACTGACTGAGAAAATAAACACCTTAAGTCTTGAAAATAAGAAAATGACATTGTGGGGTGTTACTGAGATATTAAGGCGAATACTTGAAGTTATGAAACTTCCAAAAGGTGCGATTATTGTTGATTCAGATCCGAGAAGAAAGGGGTTTCTTCTAAATGAAGGTATAGAAGTATTCGAGCCAAAAAACGTAATTGAACATATAGCAACCAGTGATTTGATTATTATATGTGCTCCTAGATACAAGTCAGAAATAATTGATTGGATTTTTAAAAAAAGCGGGAAGCAAATTTCATCAGATAATATCGTTGTACTTGGTGAAAGTTTATCTGGTGAGTCACTGCTGTGAGTAATATTGGATTACAAAAAACGGTAGTTATTGTAGGCGCATATTCCAGCATTGGTCATGATATTTCCCAAAAATTTATTAATTCTGGTTTTGAAGTCTTCGGTACATATTCTAGTGGCAGAAAAAAAACTCCAAATAATATGCCTTCAAGTTTTTACCTAGATCTTTCTAGTGAAGATAGCATAGAAAAATTTACTACTAATCTTAAAAAAGTTTGTAAAAAAATTGATGTTTTAATATTTCTCGCAGGAATTTTGCCTGGTAAAAGTCTAGAGAAATATACTTTCGCTGAAGTTGATAATGTGATGAGTATTAATTTTAGCGGTCAGGTTAAAGTGCTTTCAAAACTAGTTCCGATGCTATCCAATCAAGCTTGCATTTTGATGTTTTCATCAATTTCTGCTAGACGGGGAAGTTTTGATCCAATATATGCTGCCTCAAAAGGGGCATTACTATCATTTGTCAAGTCTATGTCATCTAAGTTGCCAATGGGGGTCAGAATTAATGCATTAGCTCCAGGTTTGATTGAGGGTAGTTCTATGTATATGGCTATGGATCCTATAGTTCAAGAGAGGCATAAAATGCAGTCAAATTCAAAAAATCTTCTCTCAATGCAAGATTTATCTGAAATAGTGTTTGATATTAGCCAGTTAAAATGGACGCATTTGAATGGCGCATGTATTGATCTAAATGGGGGAGCTTATGTCTAAGGGTTTGAGACAAAATAATCAGTCTACAAAAGATCAGATAATAGCAAAATTGCATGAGGTTTATTACTCTATTGTAGAGCCAACACGCTTAAAAATAGAAAGACTTAGAAGCGAGCATTTGTATAAAAACCATAATGAAAAGCCTTTAGTAAGTATATGTGTACCAACTTACAATAGGGCTGACATTCTCATCGAGCGAGCAGTCAAGACGGCATTATCTCAATCATATAAAAATATTGAACTGATAATAGTCGGAGACCATTGCACAGATAATACAGCGGAACTTTTGTCGAAAGTACAGGACCCGAGGTTAAGATTTTATAATTTACCGACCCGTCATAGAAAATACCCAAAAAATATAGAAAACCATTGGTTTGTTGGGGGTGCGGTTCCGACTAATGAAGCGATGCGTCTTGCGAATGGAACTTGGATTGCTAGGCTTGATGACGATGATACTTGGACAGATGATCACATCGAAAAGTTACTACATTTTGCCCTTAAAGGTGATTATGAATTTGTTTCTGGCTTGTATGCCGAAGAGCGTTTTGGAGTTCGTAAGGTTGTTGATGGCGTGCATGCATTAGACGAATATTTTACGAGAAGTAAGAAAGAAAATTATAAGAATAGTCCGAAAATAGGAGGTGTTTCTACGTGGTTAAAGAGGACTTATCTTCGTTTCATGGAATATAATATTGATTGCTGGCGCAAAGATTGGAATCGCGTATGGGATATTGATTTAGCGTTGAGAATATATGATTCAGGTGCACGTATAGGTTTTTGTGATGAGGTTTTAGCCTATGTTCTGCCAAGGCCTGGAGAAACTTCAGTGGGCCTAGAGGCCTACAAACTTACAGAAAAGGAAAAGATGGATCACTATGCCTTCGGTGATCAAAGAATTTAGTTTAGTTAGTACTGATGCCTGAAATTCCTAGGATCAATAACATTTAAACGTTTAAAAAAATTTATGGATGCTAGTAGGTTAAAAAAAAATAGAGTAGCAGTGATTGGATGTGGAATCTTTGGTACAGAAATTGCCATCGCATTGAGTCAATCAGGTTTTTCAGTTTCGATTATTGAAAGTAAGAGCCAAATTTTAGGTGGCGCAACTGGTAACAATCTGAACAGATTGCATATTGGCTTCCATTATCCACGTGACTTAGAAACCGCTAAGCAAGCATATCAATGTTATGAAGAATTTAGAAAAAAATATTCCTCATGCGTTAGCACAGACTTTTTGAATTCATATTTTATTGCCAATGAAGGATCTTTAACTAGTCCTCAACATTTCTTCGAATTTTGCAGGGAATTAGGTGCGCCATACGAAATTATAAATTCCACAGAGTTCCCTCTTCAAATTATTGGAGCGGATAAAGGAATAATTTGCGAAGAGAGCGTTTACGACTTTGAATCAATGCGTAACCTGATATACGAACGGTTTAAAGAGAATCAGATGCAGCTCATAATCGGGAATAGAGTTGATCGCTTATCTAAAGTTGACAACTCATATATACTTGAGTTGTCCAATAGCGAAATTCTTAATGCTGATGTTGTAATAAATACAACCTATGCCGATATTAATAGGCTAACCATCCAATGTGGATTTGAATTGGATGAGATGCAGTATGAATACACTGTAATTCCGATAATTGAAGCTGAAATTCCACGTGTTGGAGTTACGATTATGGACGGTCCTTTTACATCAATACTTCCAAGGGGATCTTCAGGAGAATTTTTGCTGTACCACGTTGATCATTCAGTGTTGGCTAGAGAGGTAGGTTGCCAAGTTAATGCTAATTGGTTATCGCCGGAAACTGGACCATTTTTTTCAGTAAACAAGCAAGAATATTTTTTAAAAATGATCGAATTATGTAGTAAATTTATTCCAGCGTTAAAAAGTGCAAAAGTATGTGGATATTTAGAGGGGCCTAGGATTGTGCAATCGAAGAAAGAAAGCACTGATGCTAGGCCAAGCGTCGTAAAGTTTAGTAATGATAATAGTTATATTTCAATTCTTTCTGGAAAGGTTGATAGCAGTATTTGGGTTGCTAGAAATATAAGAGATCGGCTTTTAGGGGAAAGCTCATGAGATTGGTAGGTGGTGGTCAATGAGCAATACAATCCAAGATTTAGTTATTGTAGTTATTGGTGGGGCTGGACTACTTGGAAAAGTATTTTGCATGGACCTTGTTAAACGGGGTGCAGTTGTAATAGTTGCGGATAATAATATTCATAAAGCAACAGAAGTTGCAAAGGAAATTAGCTTTTCTGGGGTCGGTAATGCATATCCCTTTGCACTTGACATAACTGAAAAACGTACAGTTTTATCATTAATCTATAATCTTAAAGCTAGACATGGGCGAATTGATGCTGTCGTCAATAGCGCATATCCTAGGGGTCCAAATTATGGTAGGTTGGTTGAGGATGTAACCTATGAAGATTTTTGTACGAACGTTAATGTACATCTAGGCGGATATTTTCTTGTGTCGCAACAGTTTGGAATTTTTTTTAAAGAGCAGGGATATGGAAATCTAATCAATTTAGCCTCAATATATTCATATATGCCCCCGAGATTTGAAATTTATCGGGATACAAAGATGACCATGCCAGTAGAGTATGCAGCAATCAAAGCAGGAATTTTACAACTCACGCGATATTTTGCTAGCTACTACAAAGGCACGGGTATTCGTTTTAACTGCTTAAGTCCTGGGGGAATTTTGGACGGGCAAGAAATTGCGTTCAGATCAAAATATGATGCACATTGCAACTCTAAGGGCATGCTTGAAGCAAAAGATGTGTCTGGAAGCTTGGTATATTTATTATCTGACGAATCAAAGTATTTAACTGGACAAAGTATAAATATCGACGATGGCTATAGTATTTCAAGCTAAATAATTTTAGGTATTGGAAGTGGGATAATAAATTTTCCACCACCGTTGATATAGACTTTTTCCTTTCTAAGAATTTCATCTAAATAGTTATAGGCAAAAATAATTAAGTAATCTGGAGGATTAGTATTGAGAATATCGGCGGCAACTATTGGAATATGAATGCCCGGTATATATCTCCCTATTCTTTCCGAAGACGCATCTATAACATATTCAACCTCAGTAGAGGTGAGGTTGCAAAAATTAAGTTGAATTGTTGCTCTTCCTGATGCGCCATATGCAGCAATTCTTTTGCCTTCGGATTTTAATTTTTTGACTAGTGTAATCAGCTCATCTTTCTTTTTAAGAACATCATTACTAAATTTGATAAAAGTGGATTCCTCGTACAAACCGGCTTCCTTTTCTATCTTAAGAAAGTTACTTACATTATCAGATAAAGGGTGAATGCCCGAGTTTCTAATTTGCGAGTAAGCGCGAATTGATCCACAATGCGTAGGAACTCTTTTCACATCAAAGATTTCCATATCATGGAGTTTGAAAAAATTAACTAGAGCACCTAAAGAGTGATGTAATAAATGCTCATGATAAAACATATCATATTGATAAGTTTCAAGTAAATCTAAAAGATAGTGCACTTCAAATACGAATACTCCATCTGGTTTCAATAATATTTTGATGGCCTTAATAGGTTCATGCATATCGCTAATATGGGCCAAAATATTATTGGCAAGAATAAGATCTGCTGGCTCATATTCGCTTTTAATTTGAGCCGCAACAGAGGTATTAAAAAAATTATTAATAACATTGCAACCTCTACTTCTTGCAATATTTGCAATATTCTTAGCAGGTTCTACTCCAAGAGCATTTATATTTAATTTATTAAATGGAGTTAGTAGCACACCATCATTTGAGCCGAATTCAACCACAAAGGATGAAGGCGATAAGAATCTTTCATGCATTTCTTCGGCATACGCTTGGAAATGATTCCGCAGTGTTTTAGTTGTTGATGATGTATAACGATAGTCAGTAAAAAGAATTGATGGAGGAACAATTTCCTGTATTTGAACCTCAAAACAAGTTCTGCAGAAGGATATCGTCATTGGATAAAGCTTGTCTGAATTGAGATCAGATTCTAGTATGAATCCTCCTGCTAAAGGGAGGTCTCCAAAATTAAGAAAGGGCATTAGGTCTGTGGAATTACAGATAATGCAAGTGCAATTTTTAATGTAACTTCCAATATTAGACGGTTTGTCTAAGCTGCTCGAGTTTTGCATATTTCTTCGTGTTGAGTATAAAAATCAGAAACTTTTTGATTGATAAGATATGAGATTGCTTCGCGCCCAAGTTGCATTGAATCATGCATATCGGTATCGATTGATAAACCATATCGTCCAGTAGTAATTAGATTCTTAAAAGATGCTAGGTCATTAAGACAATTAATTTTTTGGAATTCATATCCAACATACATAAAAGGATAAGATTTCTCTAATTTATTAATAAAAATGCTATCAATTTCATTTCCAGAAACACCAAAAAAGCCAAGTTCTTTCTCGACATCAGACCTCCACATGCATGCATCACGGAGCCACTCTGGGTCAGAGTTCTTACAAACTTTTTCGAGAGTAATGAGGGTTTTGTTCTTTGGGGCAAATGTTGGAAAAAGATTCTTTTGCTCACTAACTCTATTAAAAATGAATCGTTCATTGACAAGAAAAGACCAGTTAAATTTTGAGAACTGTGGTCTATTGAGTATGACGTTGACAAAGATAGTATTGCGATACTGCATTGCATCACTATATTTAGTAAAAAGGCAGTACTTATCTGAGATTAAGCTCACAAGCTCGCCTAAAGGCATCGTCGTCAATAAATAATCTAGGTATACTTCAGTGTCATTAACAATTACGCTTGCAATCTTCCCATCTTTCAAAATCAATTCTTTAATTGTAGAGTTATAGATAAATTGAACACCTCGTTCGAGTAGATCAGCTGCAATATTATTAAAAATAGTGCCAATACCATTTTCATGGTAAAGAAAACCTGAATCATGGTACGAAGTGTGCGATTTCTTTCTCTTAGAAAGAGAGTCAATTAACAGAGAACGAAGTGATAGCGAAGGTAACTTTCGCATAGCGAACTCGATAGATATATTTTCTGCAGAGCATCCCCAAACTCTCTCCGAATATTTCCCAAAGCAAATTTGATATAAGGTATTCCCAAAATTAGCAATACCAAATTCTTTAAAGTTAGTTTTTGGCGGCTTAAAAACAATTGATTTAAGCTTAACAAAGAAATAATCAAAAAATATTTTTAAATTAGTTGTAAACTTTAAATGTGAAATGGCTTGAGAGATCCGAAATGGATAATCCATAGGTTGATCTTCAACATATAGGGATTGCATTATTTTTGGTTGAAATTCTTTTCCGCCAGAATACTTGATCATTAATTTTTTTAAGGATTCAGTTGCTGGATGAAAAACGTGAGGACCATAGTCTACGAGATAATCACCCCATTTTATGCTTGCACCCTTACCGCCAGGGAACGAACTTTTTTCTATGATGATTACATTTAAATCATTTTGCAGTGCTTCAAGTCCTGCCATTAAACCAGCCGGCCCTGCGCCAATAATTACAATAGTTTTTTTCACTTGATTAAATCATTCAAATTTATTTACATTAAACATCGCTATAAGACCATTGTCTAGCGTAACTTTTGGGGTCCAAGATAACTCATTGTTGATCCTTGACTGATTAATTAAGATTGTTTGAGGCTTATTTGTTTGAGCAGATAAGAATTCATAATCAAATTTCACATTAAATATTTCTGCAATTTTCCTTGCAATATCTAAAATTGAATGTGCCTCTGGACCCGCTACCCCGTATAAATTGAGCCCTTTATTATCAAACATAAGGCAACCAAAGATAACATCTACCATATCTTGAATATTCAGAGGTTGCCTTCTTTGAACGCCATTTCCAAATATCTTAAATTTTGTACCATTTAAAGCCTGGCTAATTAAAGAATGAATAACTCCTGCATTGCTTCCAATGCCATAAATTGTGTTTGGCCTAAGCATGAATGCTGTCTCAATATCACCATTCGAGTGCGCGCTCTTTATGAGGCACTCAGCAGAAAATTTTGTATATGCATATTCTGTTTCAGGGCTAGCCGGAGTCTTTTCAGTTGGTATTTCTTGAAGATTTTTACCCCAAACAGYCGCTGATGAAATAAAAATAATTTTTGGAATCTTTTTTATTCTCATGAAATCCAAGATAATTTTCGTTGTGATTAAATTATCAAAAATTAATTCCTCAAACGTACTTGCAGAAAAGGAGCCGGCTAAATGAATGATGCATTCACAATTATCTATTTCTGAGTTACTAAGCGTATCTAGATTGAGCGGACCTGAGATTATTGTAGGGGAATTGTCCCTTGAAACTATGGCATCAAATCTCGATGATCGATTATGTAAATAAACCTTATAATCTTTACAAAGTTTATTTATTAGGTGTGAAGCAATAAATCCACTTCCACCAGTCACCAATATACTCATTTATTTTTTTGCTGATTTGTAATTTTTAATCCAATTATTGTAAAACAGATGTTCAAAAACGATCAATTGTCCTCCAAGTCTCACTCTTTGGCTTATCGTCCTGATATTGATGGACTTAGGGCGGTTTCTGTAATTTTAGTCGTTGGCTTTCATACATTTCCAGAAGTATTTCGTGGCGGTTACATTGGCGTTGACATTTTTTTTGTAATATCCGGGTGCTTGATTACTAGCATTATATGGTTGGATTTAAATTTTAATAAATTCAATATTATTAATTTCTACTCTAAACGTATAGTTAGAATTTTCCCCGCTCTTTTGGCGGTGTTAATTTTTTGCTTAATATTCGGGTGGTATTTATTGCTGCCCAATGAGTATGAGCTTCTAGGGAGGCATATTGCCGCTGGATCAGGATTTCTCTCTAATATTATTTACTTGAATGAAGTTGGATATTTTGATATTAACTCCGCAATGAAGCCTTTACTGCATTTATGGAGCCTTGGTGTTGAAGAGCAATTTTATATATTTTGGCCAATATTGCTAATAATAGTATGGCACAGAAGATGGAAGTGGTTGCTTGTAATAATTTTCTTGGTAGTGGGCTCCTTTCTATTAAACATTTACTATTCCTTTGCTAATCCTTCGTTTGATTTTTATTCACCCCTTACTCGATTGTGGGAGTTACTAATAGGGGCATTCATTGGTGTGTGGAATCAGAAAAATGGGGGTTTCCTAAGTTTTCCTAGATTGGAAAGAAGAATTGGAGTTAAGTTTTTTGAAAACTATCAGAATTTTGTAATTAGTTTTTTTACGCTTATCGGAATTTTTTTAATGACATTAAGTGTACTCTATTTGACGGGAGATACTAGATATCCATCATGGTATGCACTTATGCCAGTTCTAGGAGCGGCTTTTCTTTTGGTTTTACCAAAAAATTCGGCGGGTTCAAAGGTGCTGTCTCATAAGGGATTAGTTTTTCTTGGAAAAATTAGCTATCCACTGTATCTTTGGCATTGGCCTCTGCTTTGTTTCTTTCGTATTGTCAAGGGAGATCAATTGGGGGCTGGAATAAAATGCATAATAATCTTTGCCTCCATTTCTTTGGCATACATTACTTATAAGCTTGTCGAAATTCCAATTCAAAAAAATAATCAAACTGGAAAAACAGCTACTTTGTTATTAGTTGCAATGACATTAGTTGGTAGCCTGGGTTTTTATGTTGCTTTTGAAAAGGGATTAATTAATAGACCAGCAATAAGAGACATTGTCGAGATGGAGTCGGCACTTTTGAGTCCTCAGCATTTTATAAAATCTGATGGATCATGTGACAACACTCTTCAGCAACCCACGTTATTCCCAAATGTATGTATAAAGAATTCCAATTCACCTAAAATCATGATTGCAGGTGATAGTCATGCAATTGCATTATTTGGTGGGATTCGTAATGGGAAAATAAATGAATCTGCAGTTTTATATGCCGGTAACGGTTGCCTGCCCTTATTAAATTATGTAATTCAAGATAATCTTGTTTCTCGCTCCTGGTGCCTAGACTATGCCGCTAATGTTTTAAATACGATTGATAAAATGCCAAGCGTAGAGAAAGTTTATTTGAGTACGCGCGGTCCAGTATATTTTTCTGGGGAAGGATACGGAATTGAGGGGAAAAATAAATTATCAATTTCTCGTGTAAACGGAAATGATAACTTAAGCCAGGAGGAGAGATTTTATTTAGGCTATTCCAGTTTTATAAAACAACTTATTGCAAAAAAGATTAAAGTAATCTTAATTACAGAGATACCTGAGTTAGGTGAAGAGCCTAAAAATTGTATAGCAAAAAGGCCAATCTTCTTTTTCAAAAAAGAAGCCTCATCTTGTGTACAGAACAAACAAGATGTTCTTGCGAGAAAAGCAAAATATTTTGAAATTATTGAAAGAATAAAGGCAGACAATCCAGACTTGGATGTTTATCATGGTATGAACACATTTTGCGATGATATAAGTTGTTACGGAAAAGGTTCTGATGGCTTATGGTATTGGGATGATGATCACCTATCTTTAGTAGGTAGCACTAAATTACTCAATGATGTCTTATACAAAAAAAGTAAATAACTTATTTAAGATTGTTTTTAATTGTGCCTAATTCACAAGGAATTTAATTTTTTATGCTTAAAAATAACAGTATTCTAGTAACAGGCGGGACGGGTTCATTTGGTAGAACTTTTGTAGCAATGACGCTAGCAAAATATAGTCCTAAGAGACTGGTTGTTTATTCTCGCGATGAAATGAAGCAGTGGGAAATGGCTAAGTTGTACTCAAAAGACTCAAGAGTAGAATTCATGATTGGAGATGTAAGGGATCGGGATAGATTGATTCGCGCCTTAGACGGTATAGATTTTCTGATTCATGCAGCCGCAACTAAGATTGTTATGGCGGCCGAATATAATCCATTCGAGTGCATTAAGACTAATATTTTTGGAGCCATGAATGTTATTGACGCATGTATTGAAAGTGGGGTCAAGAGGGTTGTCGCTTTATCTACAGATAAAGCAAGTAGCCCTGCAAATTTATACGGGGCTACAAAGTTGGCTTCGGATAAATTATTTGTTGCCGCCAATTCATATGCGGGATCTCACGATACTCATTTTAGTGTAGTCAGGTATGGAAATGTCATGGGATCTCGCGGATCCATTATCCCACTATTTCTTTCGATTCCTAAGGGTGATTCTATTCCAATTACAGATACTAGAATGACTCGGTTTATGATCACTCTTGAGCAGGGCGTTGAATTGGTATGGCATGCATTAGAGGATATGATTGGAGGTGAAATTTATGTTAAAAAAATTCCTTCAATGAAAATTACTGAAGTAGCAATAGCATGCTCTCCAGATGCAAATCAAAAAATTATAGGAATTCTTCCGGGGGAAAAATTACACGAACAAATGATTGGTATTGAAGATGCTCCGCATACCTATGAATATTTGGATTATTTTAAAATTCTTCCTGCAATCCATAATTGGAGCAAGGATCCAAAACGAATAAAAGAGGGCCAAAAAGTTAATGAAAATTTTACTTATTGCTCCAATAACAATGCTGAATGGATGACCATAAGTCATCTTAGAAATTGGATAGAAAAGTTTCATAAAAATTTTAATGTTTATTAAATATATTTAAACATTAACTTCAATTTCCTAGCAAATTTATTTATCATCTTGAATAAATTTTTAACGAGCTCGTATACTTTAGTACGCGATAAATGACATCGATATTTATAGTTGCTAGGGTATTAGCTGTTTTTCTTATATTATTAATTCTACCTGGGATATTAATATCAAAATATTTAATGCCCAGAAAATATAACGGTGGCTTGGACCCGTATCAGCGACTGGCGTTCTCTTTTATTTTTGGGTTATCTGTATGGGTGCCAATTTCAGCATTGGCCTATGGCTTCAGTATATCAACAGACCTCTTAACTACTATTGTTCTGAGTAGTTTATTTTTGATTGCTTTAAAATTTCGCAGCCATTTATTAGATGTTTTTTTGGTNAAAAACTATTTTAATTTTATTAATACTTATTCACTTTTGATTCTAGTGTGTGCAACCTTAGTAGGTTTTATTTCACAGTATCAAACCGGAGATGGTGATGCGTTTGCACACATAGCCAGCATTAGGAACTTGGCAATCTCAGAAAAAATATTATCTTGTGATTGGATTTTAGGCGGAAATGCGCCTATGACTTCAGCATATGGGTGTAATCCTTGGTATCTAATTCTTGGCCTTATCTCTAGGCTATCAGGAGTTGATATCGCCTTAGGTTATCAATATTTGTGTGGGTTAATATTTTCCCTGTGGGTAGTAGCAACCTATTCGTTCATTAAAGAAATTTCCAACAGCAGTTATCTAGCAAAGCTAGGATCAATTGGCTTTGTGATTGTTTCAGTATCTAATTGGTTGATAATTATTGGAAATAATTCCTATTATAGCTTAGACCCAATTAATAACCTAATTTTTCCTCAACATCTTATTTCATATATTCTTTTTCCAACTACACTAATCTTTCTTGTTAGATATTTGAAATATAGGCTTTACTCTGACTTAGTTTTAACGCTTATTTGCTTTTTAGTGGCTTCAAGAACGCATCCTTCATGGCTATTTTGGGCGCCAATTTTGATTGTTGGAATTTTATTTTTTAATAAAATAGGTATTCAAAACAAAAATTTCAGTTGGATTTATCTAATTAAATTATTATTAATAATATTTTTCATTAGTATCATATCTTTTGCTGGGTATATTTTATGCAGCAATACCTATTCTTCTGATATTAATATCATTAGCCCGATTGCACTTTGGCGTGATAGTGGTGGAAACTTGCTATTCATCTCTAATTTTATATATTTATATGACCCTAAGTCGTATTTTTCAGAGAGAGCAATATTTGATTTTGGAACAATTCTATTATTAAGATATCTTTCGAAAATAACACATTTAAAATATAGTGAGCAAACTAATAAATCAAGAGCCGAAATATTTAACTTGTTATTTTGGGTTTATATTGGAACACTTACTTCCGTATTTTTAGTAATCTTTAATCCTCTACTTGTTTACTTAGTCATTAATTATTTAAAGTCTTCGGTAGTTTTATATNACTATATATGCAGTATTGGATTTTCTTAAATTAAAGCTTAGTTTTAAAAGTTTTCGAAACACAATTATTGTAGCGCTGATTGCCTCCAGCTTAATCATTGTTAGTTGGAGGGCTGATTATTTTCTAGCATTGCTTCAAAATAGGGGGGGATACTATAGCACTCATAATTCACTTACTTCTTCACCATTCTTATACTTTCGGACCCTGACCCCAGGCGTTATTGTTTTGGATGCGCCTATGTCCACCCCAGTGGCAGCTCTTACAGAGCTTGATCCAATTATTACTGAAGTATGGAGGGCAAAGTCAATAGAGGATATTGCGATAAATAAGGATGATAATGATAGCTTGTTGTCATTTTCAAAGTCGAGAAGCGAGTTACTGGAAATAATCACTCGTAGAAATGTGCGATATATTTATTTATCAAAAAATAATTTGATAAACTCACAAAATTTTAAAGAAAATCCAGATTTAGTTCATTTAAAGTCAGTAATTGATGGTGCTGAATTATGGGAAGTAAATGAAAGTCTATTATGAAAGGGCTAAATACCTTTGAAAAATCATTGCACCGTTCCGCAAAATTGGTTAAAGAATGGGGCGATTATCAGTTACCCAATGGCAGGTCCCTTAGGGGTTTGCTGACTATAAAAAGTTTATCAATTTGGGATGTATTGGCGGTTGAGCTTGCCTTATATCTTGTCCCAGACAGTTTAGCTGGTAGAGTAAAACGCAGAACTCTGCGTCAAGTTCTGACTCCATATTTAAGACCCATAAAATACTCTTTCTGGAAGCCTTCAGAATTAAGTTTTAAGGACTGTAAGAGATGGCCATCTGGAAGAACAGCACTATTCCTCGGATTTAGTGACTACTTGGCTCGGGATATATTTCACCCAATTATTAGTTTGATGACAAAAGAGGGGCATATTACTCCAATATTACTCTCGGATAATCCTGATATGCATCCAGGTGTAAAACATATACATTCGATGCATCACCATCGAACACAATCGTGTATAGATGAATCAATTGATTTTCATAAATCTCTTGCAAAAGCAACTTACCAATTAGTAAGCAGTGAAGAATACAGATCAATATTTTCTGAGAATGGAATTTTTCTCTGGAAGCAATTGAAACATTCGATAAAACGAGCATTTAGAGTCCATGCAAGTTTTATTCTTCCTGATATTATCGCTGTTGCTAGTCATCTTCTAAGAGAGCATAAACCTTCCGTCATTATCTCAATTGATACTGCTGATCCAAGAACTCGTATTTATTCATTAATTGGAAAATCACTTGGAATTCCCGTTGTTCAAATTCAGTCGGGAGCGGTGGGTCCTGAAGCTACTGAATGGAATTTTTTTTTAGATGATTTAGTAATGGCGCAAGGTGATCAGTCAAGGCGTTACTTTATTGCTCATGGCGTATCCGAGAATAAGATTAAAGTAACTGGATCAACTCGGTATGATGGGCTTGTTACAGCTACTCAGGCAGAAATAAGTAAATTGAAAAGTCGATTTAACATTGAAAAAAATGCCATACTAGTACTACTAGCATCTTCGTACTCTTCGGAAATTTTTGAAAATAATTTAGCGAAAACTACAGAGTTGCTAATCAAGATGAAGAGGGACATTTTTTCATGTTTATCAAAATTTCCTGAATTAGTGCTTATTGTTAAGCCGCATCCAATAGAGGATGTTCAGGCAACTAAATTACTAGCAAAGGGTATAAAAAATATTATTTTTGCAGATGCTAAAGAGGATATCAGACCTCTGATATGTGCATGTAATGCATTTATTACTTTCGGGAGTACCTCAACTCTTGATGGTATCATTCTCGAAAAACCAACAATTTGTCCTGCGTATCCAGGATGGATTATTAGCGATAACTTCATAAAGACTGGCTCAGTTCCCGCCCCTTCATCAGAGGATGAGTTAAATATTCTAATTCAAGAAATTATTTTCGATAGTGGCAAAAGTATTATTCAGCGCCACTCTGAAAATCGTAATAAATTTCTTGATGATGTGGTTCTAGACAATGGCAATGGTGCAACCAGGAAAATCGTAGAATCACTATATAGAATTTCAGAACATTAAGAATTAACTTTTTAGTAATGAGGTATCTTAAGGGGCTTATCAAAAATAAGTATGATTATATTAATGAGCTAGATTTTTGGCCATATTTTTGTTGCCCCCATTTTTCATTAAATCGAATATTACCATTCTCGTCTTGAATTAACCAAGGGAAAAGCTCTTGTTCTGGATTTGATTTATCGATATAAAAAGCAAATAGATTCTGCTGTTTAGGAAAAAATTTTACGAAAATTTGATAAGCTGGTCTCAAAACTTTTAAAAAGATAGTTTTGATTCGACCCCTTGATTCTAATTTTGGCGTACACGGAAATGCCGTTCCATAGGTATAAATATATTTATGTTGAAATAAAGGGGCGTAAGTCTGAATTGTTTTTTCAAGCTCTCTCTCTGTCCACCGGTAAACAAAGTTTGGTATGTCTGTATTATTAAGACCTCCATACTGGCAGTCATTAAAATAAACAGCTGCATGCTCATACATTTGAGTGAGACTGAGTCGCTCAAAAATTCGCAGGGTAACGGAGTCTCGATTTTCGATTCCAAGAACTCCTATTCGCGCCACGCGATACATCTCACAGAGTACCTTATGTGGTAAGGATGCATGATGAATTGCAGCATGTATTACGACATAGTCAAATGAATTATCTGCAAATGAAAGTGCTTCAGCATTCTCATACTTCCATTCGAATGGCTCATAATCAATTGGCTTAATTCGGGTGTCTAAGTTGGATAGTGTGACTTTAGAAAAGCCTAATTTATCAAAGACAATTCTATCTAGCATCCCGCCGCCACAAATCAGTATGGATGCTGTTTTTGGTTTAATTAGACTATCTACAACCCTTTCATAGAATGCGACCCTTTCTTCCATCTTTCTTCCTTATATTTCATATGGTAACAATTAAAAAACTTCCATTTCAAATGGAAGTTTAAAGTGAAGCGTTAATTTCTTAGTGAAGCACTAAAAATATCAAAATAGCTATCAGTGATTTGAATCCATGAGTAATTTTTTTTAATGAACTCTTGCCCCTTTATCCCCATTGATAAACGAAGAGAGGCATCATTAGTTAGTTTTAATAGCCCCTCTGATATTGCTGGTACAGTAGGGGATACTTCGATTGATCCGCCTATTTTTGAAAGGCTAGAAAATTCAGAGGTGTTTGTAATTAGCACCGGTTTGGAGCAGTAAGCAGCTTCAGGCGCTATGATCGTCATTGCATCTTTTATGGATGGAATGGCAACAATTTCTGAAGCATGATAAGCCATGCTTTTTGTTTCTCCAAAAATAGGATCAAGAAAATAAATGCTATCACTCAGTTTATGTTCTTCAACCAATTTTTTCATTTGATTTTTATAAGGGGTATTGGTGCCGATTAAGACCATTTGCCATTCTTTTAACGAACTTCTAATGGAAGCAAAAGATTCAATTAGTAGATGGACACCTTTTACTTCATCCATCCTACCTATAAATAAAATTATTTTTCGCTCATCAAGATTGAATTTACGTCTGAATTTATTGTTATCAAAGCAAGATAATTCATCAAAATCAATTCCATTAGGAATGACTATAACTTTTTCTTCAAAAACTCCTGCGGTAATGAGAGATTGTCTTTCTTCATCCGTAACTGCAATACAGTAACGAGCTCTTTTCATCACTTTTTTGCTTAAATGCTTGCTATAAATAAGCTTGAGAAATTGGGATCGATTGCTCATTGATACCAAGCCCATCCCAGAAAAAACATAAGGAATATTGTATTTAAAAGCAATAAGGGCAGCCCATGTTGATAGAACACTCCAATTCTTGTTGATATGAATAAGATCATAATTTCTTATATTCTTCTCTAGCCAACTCTTTGCACCTAATGGAAAGAGATAGCGGAGATGAACAGCGTTAATTGAATGCCATTTCACTTTAGGTAAAGCGGCCACATAACTGATATCTAAATCCCAGTTAGTTGTTAGTATCTCAATCTGAACCCCGCGTTCTACTAGGAATTTACTCATCTGGTACGTTCGAGTAGTAGCGCCCCCGCCGGTAAATGGGTTCATTAAATCAATTACATTTAAAATCTTCATTTGAGAAAACTGCTCAGTCATTAACGTTTATAGGAATTTGTTTTTTTAGGATGGGATAGTCACGTCTTCCAAGACGATTAAATATGGAATCATTAAGTGCAAGTAGCATTGCAAGAATTCCGCGTGAATTTCCTCTAATAAAAAACTTGTAACTACGTTTTATACAATACGCAAAATAGTAAGAGTAACCAATTATTAGATTGAGTAGTGATTTTGCCCATCTCCGTTGAAATACTAAAGCAGATCTAGTTTGGTAATAAACATATTGTGGAGAGTCCATTCCTCCTGAGCTAGATGATTCTTTATGCCATATAGTTGAAGACGGAATATATAGGATTCTTACTCCAGCCTTTTTGGCTCTAAGGCCAAAATCAACGTCCTCCCACGTAGCAAAATAATCCTCAGTTAGTACACCAATTTTTTTAAATACTGAGGATCTAATTAGGAGGGCGCATCCCACTGCATAATCTAGATCTCTAATATTGTTATGCTCAGGACTGTCAATATTTTTATATCCAAAATTGAGCCCCATTAATTTTTTCTCATCATAGATGGTACCTGCCGACCAGACTAGATGCCGATCTGGGTGGAAGAGTATTTTTGGCGTAAAAATTCCAACATCGTCATATAGTTTAGTTGCTAAAACTAACTCTTCTATTGCTGATTTATCTACTAAAGTATCATTATTTAGTACTAGGATTAAATCTGCATTCATTTTTGTGGCAAATGAAATCCCAATATTATTTCCCCCAGTAAATCCAGTATTTTCATTGGAAAGAATCAGTTGAATATCTTTTGAATTTTCCTTTAATATCTGAACTGAATTATTTTGCGAGTTGTTATCAACAACAATAATCAAAATATTTTTATAC
Organism: Polynucleobacter necessarius; assembly: GCF_900095185.1. Lineage (NCBI taxonomy): Bacteria > Pseudomonadati > Pseudomonadota > Betaproteobacteria > Burkholderiales > Burkholderiaceae > Polynucleobacter > Polynucleobacter necessarius. Next base: position 966,188 of record NZ_LT606948.1, read on the forward strand.
GTTGAATCTTGGATGGCTTGGATGCACTCTAATGTATCTTGATAATTATTCCAATTGATTAATATAATTGCAACTAGTGGGGCATCTATCATCTTAAGCCTTTTTGTATGATGCCATTGAAGGATTTAACTTCTATTGGCCCGGATTCACGAAGTATTCTTAACCTACTTAAAGCAATGCCAGAGCCAATTAAAAACCAAACAATATCTAGATTGAAATAATGATATAAAAAGTTGCCAATAATAATTGCAACGTAGCTTGCTAGTAGTCCTGCGAGTAGATACCTTGAGGAATCGTTTTTTGATCCAATGTTAAATGCTTTCCACATATATTTCCCAACCAATACCATAAACCAGGTTTGAAGAATCGCGCCTATTAGGCCTGTTTGCCCTAGCATATCGAGATGATGAGAATGAGAGCCACCCCACCCTCTAGGATAATCGTTTGATTTCCAAGGTGAGGCATTAACCCCTAATCCCACCCCAAAAAATGGACTAGTTGAAAATGCTTTTAATCCAGCTATTCTTGTTTCTATATGCTCATTTAGGGATTCAAATTTATTTTTATTTGTCAGGGAATTTAAAGTAAGGTCGCCATAGCGATCTGACAGCATTTTTGTAAATTGGGTTTCTTGAGTTGAAATACTGAATATACTTTTACCATCAAATACTATGTATGCTAGGAATGATCCAGCTACCATCGGAATCAGAAGCAATTTTGAAAATTCAAATAGTGCGCCTGGTTTTATGCGTGTTAGCAAATACAGTAAGGTTGGTATTCCTATAAAGAGCAATGTGATCATTCCGCTCCTTGAAAAGGATAGAATAATTGCACAAAAACCTAAGGCAAAGATTATTTTTGGCCAAACTAGACGTCGGTTATAAATTAAGAATGAAGCTGTAAGTATGAGAACGCCAACTAAATATCCTGCATAGTGACTCACATCGGCGGGATAGAAGCCTATGGCTCGAAAGGTTTTATAAAGGCCTGAATATAAAAATCCATTATACGTATGATCATTGGCTGTTGGTATCTTCAAGTACGCAAGTATTTTTTGATATGTTATCCAATTGAAAGACCCTCCCCACACTTGATAAATTCCGTAAAGACTTTGCAAAAACCCAACGCCAAGATAGATTTTTATTGCGTTGGTTATTGTGGCAATATTTTTAGATGTTGCAACAATAATCATGAAGATTGTCATCAGGGCGACATGAATTGCAATTTGTCTTAATCCTTCAGGAATTCTGGGGGACATGAGTGTAGAAATAATTTGAAAGAGAATAGTTAACACGAATATGGCAAAAAATTTCGAAAGAAATAATGTTGGGTAATCAAATTTACAATCTCTTAAATATTTAATAAAAATAGTGAATAAAAATGCAATGACTATAATTCTTGAAAGATAAAAAGATACGCCAAAGTGTATGTGTATACCAACTAAAGATACTGTCGCGGCGAGTGCGTATACCACTAAGTCATCCGTAGATTTAAAGAAGGTGAAAGTAACGATACCAATTAATATTAGTATCGTGATTGGGAGCGCGATTGCTTCTGTCATTTTAAGTTATGCTTTTATTGCGAGTGCTTGATGACTGCAACAACGTTGGTAGAAAAATAATGTTTACTGCCGATCCCCATACCTTTCATAAGGATGAATCTAAAAATGGATCTTGTAGCGTTAATTATTGGTTTTTTAGGATATTCAGCTTCACCTTGAAAAGCAATTATTTCCAGGCCATGAGGTTTAATGAGTTGATCCAATTTGGATTGGGCTATGGCTGTAATATGCGTAAAGTCGCCATTCTGTGCACCTAGCCCCGCAAAGGATTCGGCGTTTGGAAATCGGAATAGCATATAACCATCATCTTTTAAAAGGGATTTACATCTTTTAAAAAAAAGATGCAACTCATTTATAGTCAGATGCTCTAAAACATCAAATGCAGCTATTAACTCAAAGCTTCCCTCAATATCTTCTATAGAATTCTTGGCCGGGATTCCGATAGCTTTAGCCGCATCCAAGAGGGATGCTTGTATTTCAACCCCCTCAACCATACATTTGCTATTCATTAAAAATTTAAGAAAGCCACCATTGCCAAAGCCAATTTCCAATGCTTTTATTTTCTTGTAAGGAATATTGAGTGTTTCAAGTTGCAGTTTGTATTTCTGATTTTGTAGATCAGAAAGTTCACCAAATGGTGTGTGAGTCAACCAACCCTTCCATTGAGAGTAATCTGAGTATTCCATAAAGGTTCCAATGCTATTTAAATATGCGATGATTATTTACTTAAATCAGTAAATATTATGTTTATCCTGCCCTAAAAATTCTTTGAGCCTTTGTAAATAATTGTAACAACAATGGCTGTAACTGAAACAAGAGTGAATATACTTTGCCTTCCCATCCGTAATTTAGTACATTTATTTTTTGACTGATAGCTCTCAAAAATTTTATTGGCTAATTTTTTAGCTTTATAGCTGTCTCTTATACACATCTCCGAGCCCACGAGACTAAGGCGAATCTCGTATGCCGTCTTCTGCTTGAAAAAAAAAAAAACTTCTACATCTCTACAGTACAGCGTCCGCTCGCCATACAAGTTAACCTCACTCAAACTTCCTATACCGCTACCTC